>JADLCF010000048.1 GCA_020847315.1 Bryobacterales bacterium
CCCTCCGCTTGCGCGCGCCCCGCGGGGGAAGCATCGACGGCCATTGGGCGGATAGCCACCGGATTGGGTACTTCGAAAGTGGACTGCCATTCGCGGGCACACGTCACCTCTGGCCTTGGCGCAAGGTCTCCCCTCGCGGGTTGCATGAACTTCGAGAAATGCGCTGCGGACGCTTCCCCAGGCGCTGCCTCGCGCATCCGCCGCGGCGAACGCGCACAGCGGGAAATGTCCGGTTGAATTTAGCGATCGTCCCGGTTGCTTGCGGAAAAAGCCCGGCGGGACGATGGCGTTCCTCGGCTCTCTCTGTCAAACGGTTCCGGACAATTGGGGCGCAACGCGCGGCGGCGGGGGAAGATCGCTTCCGAAGAACCTCGGGGCTGACAACCGAGGGTAACAGATCTTCTTAGCTGATAGTGCCCCCCCCTGAGCTTGTCAAGAGCAAAGTTCCGTTCGAGTTGTAAACTTTCAACTCGCCAAAATTCGGTGCCAGGAAGCCGTGAAATAACCCTTTCCCCGGTAGTACCCAGGTCTGGATCCCGGTGATTCTACAGAAACTCACCATTTGGGTTTCTTCGGTTCTGATTTCGCCAAATCATGACCGCTCGCGCAGTTCTCAACCGCGAATCGCGTCAGCGGCTCGTAGGGAGGCTCAAAACGGGAGGGGGGGGCGCCGCCGAGGGGAAAGAGCGGGGGGCTGTGGGAGTGGACGACTCTTTTCGATGGCTGTGACTGTAGGTTTGTGCAGCAAAAAAACGGGCTCTCTGAGGCCGTCGCAGAAACGGGGAGCGATGCAGGCGCCGCTGACCGCCCTGCCCTAGCCAGCCGTCCTTGCTTCAAGCTCCCCTTCGCCGTCACTATGGAGAGAAGGATTTCTGCGGAATATGAACTCTTTCTTGCGCGTGATGTTCTGGGTGCTCAGCGTCGTGACCTGCGCCATCGTCATCTTTTGCGCGTATCACGTGGAGCGGCCGCTCGCCATCGAATGGCCGCTTGATTCCATCGCCATCTGGGGCGCGGTGGCGGCCTTGGCCTTCACGATCGGGCTCTTTCTTTCGATGCCCCAAACCCGGAATGGGCGGATCGGCCTTGTGCTCGGCCTCTTCATCCTCGCCTTCACCTGCTATAGCAGCTTTGAGACGCTGAACCGAACGAAGTTCCTCTATCACATGGTGGATCTCTCGGTGAACCTCGAATCCGCCTCCGGGGAGGCAACCAAGCTGGGCGGCGTGCTGGTGGAACCGGTGAACCGGTTCGAGTTACCCGTTGTTCTGCTGATGCCCGATGCCTCCACCGATTCCTACAAACGCAATCTTTACTATGCGAAGGCGTTGGCCCGCCGGGGCGTGGCAGCCGTCGCATACGGGCGCTCGGGGGGCGCGGCGGTTGGGCCGCTGGCCGCGGCGGATCTCGAAACTCGCGGCGCGGATGTGCTCTATGTGCTTGATCTGCTCGAAAAGCGCACGGAACTCGACATGAGCCGCGCCGGTATCGCGGGATTCTCAGAGAACGAGTGGGTGATCCCGTTCACGGCGCAGAAGACGAATCGGGTGGATTTCGCGATCCTGCTCGCCCCCAGCGGCATGCTGCCGGTGGAACGCATCCTCGCGAATCTCGACCAGGAACTGCGCTCGGAGAATATCGGCCCCGATGACATCGCTTCCGCAAAGGCGCTGGTCACGGATCTGGCCGAGAGCCTGCGCACCGGAGATTCCAGCGAGAAGCGAACCGTCCTGATCCAGCGCTGGGATGCCGCGAAGAACACCGCATGGTTCAAGGCCGCCGGGTTCCCCAGCGATGTACCGCAAGCCGGGAACCTGAGCGCCGCCACCACGTCCCTCTCGTTTGACGCCGCCGCGCTCTGGAGCCAGGTCACCATCCCGGTGCTGATTCTTGCCGGGTCGAACGATCCCTTGAGCCTGCCGGAAACGCTCCGCGACCGCTTCACCCAGTACTTTGAGAAGGATCGAAAATCGGAGTGGAAACTGCAAATCCTTCCGAACGCGAATCACCGGATGCTGATGGGCGCGGATTCCTATGGCTCGCTTGATGCCGAATTCCCTGCGGGGCTTTTCGACAGCCTGGCCACCTGGATCAAGGACGCCACGAAACCGGCTGCCCCCGCCGGCGCGTTGCGTTAATCGAGCAAGCCACGTAAGAACGCGGGCTCAGCGTTGCCGCCGGAAAGCGTGATGCCCACGCGCTTGACGCCGGCCGGCAATTTGCCGCTGAGCGCAAGGGCCGCGGCCGCCGCGCCGCTCGGCTCCACCACGACGCGCAGTTCCTTGAGCAGCAGTTGGGCGGCCTTGACCATTTCCTCTTCGGTGACCGTGAGCACGTCTTCCACAAGGGCCTGCAGGATCGGGAAATTGTGCATGCCCACGCAAGTGGTGCGCAGGCCGTCCGCAATGGTATCGGGCACGGGGATCGTCACGCGCTTCCCGGCGCGCAGGGATTGCTGCCCGTCGTTGCCGTTGAGCGGTTCGACGCCGAAGATCCGCATCGCGGGGTTCGCCGCCTTGGCCGCCACGGCGCAACCGGCCAGCAGGCCGCCTCCTCCCAGGCACACCAGCAGCGCGTCCAGGTCCGGAACCTGCCGCACTAGTTCCAGGGCGCAGGTCCCTTGGCCGGCGATCACCCAGGGATGGTCAAACGGGGGAATCAGCGTGCCGCCCCGATCGGCCAGCACCTTCCGCGCGATGGCTTCCCGGTCTTCCCGCATGCGGTCATAGAAAACGACTTCCGCGCCCCAGCTACGAGTGCCCTCCAGCTTCACGCGCGGCGCGTCTGAAGGCATCACGATGGTGGCGCGCGCTCCTGCGTCACGGGCCGCGATCGCCACCGCCTGCGCATGATTCCCCGAAGAAAAAGCCACCACTCCCGCGGATAGGTCGTCCGGCGAGATCTGCCGCACGAAGTTCGCCGCGCCCCGCAGCTTGAACGATCCGCCCTTTTGGAGATTCTCCGCCTTGAAGAACAGGCTGGCGGCGGCGCGCTCGTTCAGCCGCTCACTCTCAAGCACGGGAGTTTCCCGCACGAGCGGGCGAATGCGGGCGCTCGCTCGCTCCACGTCGGCTGGAGAAATCGCAAGGGACAAAGGAGATCCTCCCCTCAGGGCCATTGAAGGAACGCGCGAGTCTCCATCGGGACTCTTCGCTTGCGAACCCGCTCAGGAATGGGCGCCTGAAATCACGTGCGGAGGCAGCTCCTCCGCTGGCACCGGGCACTCCTTGGCTTGCCGCCACAAGCGCTCCAGATCGTAATACTTGCGCGCCTGCGCGGAGAGGATGTGGACGATGAAGTCGCCGTAATCCATCAGAATCCAATCGGCTTTCTCATAGCCTTCCACACCCATGGGGAGCCGGTTATGGCCTTCCGGTTCCTTGAGGCGGCGCAGAATCTCGTCGGAAATCGCCTGGTTTTGCCGCTGATTCGTGCCGCTGCAGAGGAAGAAGAACTCGGTGAGGCTCGTAACGCCGCGCAGATCGAAAATCCGGAGGTCTTCCGCCTGTTTGGCCTGTGCGCCGCGCACCGCTTCGAGCAGGTCTTCGGGGAGGGGCGTGCCGCTGCCGCTTTCCAGATTCTCTTCGACGCGGTCGCCGCCAATGGGTTGAATGGGGAGGGAGGAACTGAGATTGCCTTCAGACACGCGGGTTATTTTGCTCTCCATTGGGGATCTTAGCCGCTCTCGATTCCGCTTACAGTGCGGGAAACTACGCTAAACCCTTCCCGCGGCTATTGAGTCCATGGTACTACAAACGAAGGGCATCGCCTCCAGCGAAGCCTGCTCCGAAACGAGGATACCGCATGGATTCGTCACGTCTCGAAGTACTCATTAGCGCCGATGACATCTCCCGCCGGGTGGCTGAAATGGGCCTGCGCATCGGGGCGGATTACCCCGCTTCGGAGCCGCTGCTACTCGTCGGCGTCCTGAAAGGAGCATGGATCTTCCTCGCCGATTTGGCGAGGGCCATTCCGCGGTCCGTAAGCATAGACTTTCTCTCGACCTCGAGCTACGGGAAGGAGCGGACTTCGTCCGGCGAGGTGAAGCTTGTGAGGGATCTAGACGAATCCATCGAGGGCAAGCACGTGCTACTCGTCGAGGATATCGTCGATACGGGCATCACGCTCTCCTACCTGATGCGCGTGCTCGGGCAGCGCCAACCGGCCAGCCTGCGCATCGCCACGTTCCTCGATAAGCCGAGCCGCCGCAGGGAAGGGGTCGACATCGCCTACCGGGGATTCGAAGTGCCCGACAAATTCGTGGTGGGTTACGGGCTGGACTTCGCGTCCAAATACAGGAATCTAAAGGATCTTTGCGCCCTGCATGAGGGGGGAAGCCAGGATCGATGCCCTTGATGCTGAAGTAGGCTCCGCTATGCCTTCTTCACCGGTTCCGGCAAATCGTAAGCGCAGCATTCGGAAGCGAATTCGTTACGCCGGTGACTGCCATCGCAAAACGGCTTTTTCGCCGAATGACCGCAGCGGCATAAGCTAATGCGGGTACGCCCCGCCAAGCCGTATTCCACGCCGGATTCGTCATGAATACTGAAATCGCCCTCGATTACAATCGAGCCGTTGTTGTTGATCGTCACCCTGGTAGCAGCCATTGTCGAAGAATGGTAGCACAGCCGCCTGCGGTTTTCCGAACTCTTGCGCTTCCGGGCAGAGACGGCTTCCCTCGATTCCTGGAAATCGGAGGAAAGTGGTAACCCTCGCCCCGCACGGAACGCCTCTCCTAATGTTAGGCATTGGTTTCCGGCTTCATCGCAGGTAAGTTGCGCGCGCCATTGGGCCTCCGCGGGCACCCCCCGGGGTCGCCTTCCAATTTGGTTTCGCTCCGTAAGTTCCGTCCAACTCCAGGATTTTAAAGGAGTTGAAATCCTTGTCCAATTGCAGGCGTCCAATCGGAAGCCAGTGCAAACCCGGCCAGGGCGGCGACGTTAGGCTTCGATCCGCAAGCGGCGGGGACATTCCGGATAATGCATCCCCCCGGGCGCAGCCGATACTCAAACAAGAGTTGAGAGTCGCGCCGGTTTCCGCAGGCAAATTCACACTTCTCATCGGAGAATTATCAGGTGTCTTCATCAATCAAAACCATCCTGGCCATCCTGGTGCTTGCGGGCGCGGGAACGGGCTTCTACTTCTACCAGCAAGGCAACCCTGCCGCCAGCCAAGGCAAGGGCAAGGAAGGCGGCCCCACCGATGTGCGCACCGTAACGGTGGAGACCACGGCCAGCCGGATCGGCCAAATCCGGGAGCGTCTGGCGCTCACGGGAGCCTTGAAGCCCAAGGAACAGGTGGATGTTACGCCGAAAGCCGCCGGCCGCGTGGTTCGGCTGCTCGTGAATGTGGGAGATACCGTCAGCAAGGATACTCTGATTGCCGAACTGGAAGACGACGAGTTGCAGCAGCAGGTGAATCGCGCCAAGGCGTCGATCGCCGTTGCCGGGGCGTCCTTGTCCCAGCGGGAAGCCGAGCAGGCCAACGCCAAGCTGAACCTTCAGCGGGCGGAAACGCTCCTAAAAGACGGGCTGATCCCAAGGCAGCAGTTTGAGACGGAGAAGACTTCCGTGCAAGTGCTGGCAGCACAGGTGGAACTGGCCCGCGCTCAGGAGAAGCAGGCCGAGGCGGAGCTGCGGGAACTGATGATCCGCCTGGAGCAGACGAAGGTCTATGCCCCGATCAACGGACAGATTTCGATGCGCAACGTGGACGTGGGCGCGCTTGTTGGCCCCTCCACCCCCATCGTGCAGATTGTCAACATCAAGACCCTGGTCACCTCCACTTCCGTTCCCGAGTCCGACGTCGCCAAGATGCGCGTCGGCACGGAAGCAACGATTCGCGTGGATGCCCTGCCGGACTTTCCCTTCGCTGGCCGCGTGGCGCGCATTAGCCCGGTCCTAGACCCGTCCACCCGCGCAGCCACCGTGGAAATCGAGATTCCGAACCCGAATATGCAACTGCGCGCCGAGATGTTCGTTCGCGTGGAAATGAATTTGCAATCGAGCCGGGATGCGGTGATTATCCCGCGCCAAAGCCTGGTCTATCGCGGCGATTCTTCCGGCGTTTACGTGGTGGATAAAGGCCAGCAGACCTTCCGCTTCATCGAAACGGGCTTGACCCAGGGGGACAGCGTGGAAGTCCTTTCCAACCTGACACCGGGAACGGTCGTTGTAGCGAAGGGCGCTTCCATGCTTCGCGAAGGCGACATCATGAAGATTGTCGCAGGCCCGGGCGCGAACGGCGAGAAGGCTGGAACACAGGCGGAAGCGGAGGGTTCGGCCCCGAAGCAAGCACCATCGCAGAGCAGCGGCGGACCCACGTCCACGCGATCACAGGATTCCAGACCGACGATGCAGGCGCAGAGCCTCCCCCGCGAGGGAACCGGCGCCGGCCAATAACCATTTTGCCTGCCGATTACGGGAATACTTCTCCCCGGCGGGCATCTCGATTTTGAGAAATTTTCAGTCTCGGGCGAACCTATGAATCTACCTGCATTTTCCATTCGACGGCCGGTGACCGTCACCATGGTCACCCTGATCGCCATGTTGCTTGGGGCTGTGGCCTTCATCAACATTCCGGTGGATCTGATGCCGGAAACCGAGTACCCGACCCTCACGGTTTCGGTCAGCTATCCGGGCGTCGGCCCGCAGGAAATGGAGAATCTGATCGCGCGGCCCTTGGAGCAAGCGCTTAGTTCCACGCCCGGTGTCGAGGAGATCACCGCCTCGGCGAGTGAGGGCAGCGCGAGCGTGCGCGTCTCCTTCACCTACGGCACCAATCTGGATGAAGCGGCTAACGAAGTGCGTTCGCGTATTGACCGGCGCCGCGGCAGTCTGCCCGAAGACTCGCAACCGCCCGTCCTCTATAAGTTCGACGTCTCTCAGTTCCCGATCATGTTCCTCACCGCCGCGTCGGACAAGATGTCGGGGAAGGAACTCCGCTTCTTCGTGGAGAAGAACATCCAATACCGGTTGGAGCGGGTGCCTGGGGTAGCCGAAATCCGTGTCCGCGGCGGACTCCGCCGACAGATCCAGGTGAACCTCGATCTGAAGAAGATCCGCGCGCTAAACCTTTCGCTAAACCAGATCGTGAATACGCTCCGCTCGGAGAATCTCAACCTGCCCGTCGGCCCGGTGATGGAAGGCAAGTACGAGTTGCTCGTGCGCACGCAGGGAGAATTCAAGAGCCTCGAACAGATCCGCAACGTCGTGGTCACGAGCCGTGGCGGCGTGCCCATTTACCTCAAGGAAGTGGCCACCGTCGAGGACGGCAACGAGGATATCCGGGGCATGATCAGCCAGGATGGCTCCCCCGCCGTCCGGATCTTCATCAACAAGCAATCGGGTGCGAATACGATCGCGGTTTCGAAAGCCGTCAAGGCGGAGATGGCGCGCATCGAGAAGGATTACCCGGACTTCAAGATGTCCACGACGCTCGATAGCGCCGAGTTCATCCAGGCATCTATCGACAACGTGAAAGACTCCGCCATCCAGGGCGGCGGCCTGGCAGTGCTGGTGCTGCTGCTGTTCCTGAGGAACGTGCTCAGCACCGTCGTGATCGGCGTGGCGATTCCCATCGCGGTGATCTCGACGTTCGCGCTGATGTATTTTTACGGGTTCACGCTCAACATCGTGTCGTTCGGGGGCTTGGCGCTCGGCATCGGCATGCTGGTGGATAACTCGATCGTGGTGCTTGAAAATATCTATCGCCACATGGAAATGGGCAAGACCCGGCTGCAGGCTTCGCTCGACGGAACGCGCGAAGTGGCGGGCGCCATCACCTCATCCACGCTCACCACGGTGGCCGTGTTCGTGCCAGTACTATTCAGCCAAGGCATGTCCACGCAGACCTTCAAGCAATTAGCAGTCGTGGTGAGTTTCTCTCTCGCGGCCTCGCTGATCGTGGCGCTCACCATCGTCCCGATGATGTCGTCGAAGTTCCTCAGTTCTTCGCATCATCTGGAGCATCGCCCTGGTTTACTCGGATGGCTGTACCGCTTCGCCGGTTATGTGCCGGAGTCGATGGCCCGCTCTTATGGCCACGTGCTCCGCTGGGCGCTCTCCCGGAAGGCGGTGGTCGTCCTCTCCGCTGTTCTCTGCGTTGCCGCGAGTGCCTACTTGGGCAGCAAGCTGGGCTTTGAACTCCAGCCAGAACTCGATGAAGGCGAGTTGGGAGTTGACGTGGAACTCGAGCCGGGCACGCGTGTCGCGGAGACCGACGCCATCATGCAGCGGCTGCGCAAGATCGTGGTAGCGAACGTTCCGGAGTTGAAGAACATCCTCATCGAGAGCGGCTCCGATGGAGGCGGCTTCCGCAGCGGCGGGCAGAATCGCGGCGAAATGCGCATCACCCTGGTGCCGCGAAGCGAGCGCGAGCGCAGCGCTCCGGAGATCCTTGAAGTGATTCGCCCGCTCATGCAGGTGGAGCCGGGCATGCGCGTGCAATCCCGCTTGCGGGGCAGTTTCGTCAACCGGCTCTCGCGCGGCTTCGGGGACGGCGACCGCCTGGCCGTGGAGATTCGCGGCTATGACCTCGATGTACTCAACGACCTCGGCACGAAGGTGCTCGAAGCGATGAGCCGGGTGCGGGGCGCCGCCGGCCCACGGATTGCGGTTCCGCCGGGCAACCCCGAGATGGTGATTCGCGTGGATCGCGCCAAGGCTTCGAGCCTCGGCCTGAATGTCTCCGACGTCGCTCAGACGATGGAGACAGCCATCGGCGGCAGGCAGGCATCCATGTACCGGCAGGACGGCGATGAGTTCAACATCCTCGTGCGCTTGCAGGAGAGTGATCGCCTCGACCTCGCCCAACTCCGGCAGATTCCGCTCACGACGCCCTCCGGGATGGTGATTCCCGCGGGCTCCGTGGTGAGCCTCCAGCGCCGCGAAGGCCCCTCGCAGATTCAGCGTAAGAACCAGCAGCGCATCCTCACGGTTTCCGCCGCGCTCCAGAAACGGGACCTCGGCAGCACCGTTCGGGATCTCGACGTGGAATTGCGGAAGATCGATTTGCCCGACGGCTATTCCTTCAACTACGGCGCCGAATATGAAGAGCAGGAGGAAGCCTTCCAGCAGATGCTGATCGCGGTGATTCTTGCGATCACGCTCGTCTACATGGTGATGGCGGCGCAGTTCGAGTCTCTACGCGATCCTTTCATCATTCTGTTCTCGATTCCGGTGGCGGCCATCGGCGTGGTGCTCATCCTGCTGCTCACGAATACCTCAGTCACCATTCAGGCCCTGCTGGGCATGGTGGTGCTCGTCGGGATCGTGGTGAACAACGCCATTGTGCTGGTGGATTACGCCAACCAGTTGCGGCGGGACCATGGCATGAAGCTCTACGAGGCGGTAATCCACGCGGGCGAAGACCGGCTGCGGCCGATCATCATGACCACGGCGACCACCGTGCTGGGCCTGGTGCCCATGGCGATCGGAATCGGCGAAGGCGCGGAGTTGCAAGCCCCGCTCGCCCGCGTGATCATTGGCGGGCTGACCGCTTCCACGATGATCACGCTGGTGCTGATCCCGGTGCTCTACATGCTGTTTGAGCAGTATTCGGAACGCGCCAAGGAACGCGCCGCCGCGCGCCGGAAGGATCTCGACGTGCAACCATCCCCCGCTTCGGGAGACTGATCCCGACGCCATAGGCAAAGTCAGGAAAAGCCCGGCTCGCAAGGCCGGGCTTTTCGTTTCGAACGCATTGGCCGCGTAAGGGCCAAATGAGTGTTACGCGCCGAGCGGATATTCCAGCGATTCGAGCAGCCAATCTCCATTCGCCCTCACCGCATCGAATAATGCGGCCGTAAGGGTCCCCCGCTGCTCGAAAAGACGGTAGCCCGCCTGATCCCGCAAATAGCCCTTCACCCTGGGATCTTCCGCGATGGCTGCCTCCAGGCCAATTTCCGCCGCTCTTGTGGCATGACGCGCGCGGTTCTCCAGGAGCGCTTTCACCAGAAACGGCATCAGCATGGAGTAATCCGCCTGCATGCTTTCCGTCGATTGCACGAAGGTGTCCTTATCCACCTTGCCCCATGTGACGGCCTCGGCCGGCGGGCAGGAGGAGAGGCTTCCGTCGGTAATCGGGGCGGTCACGATCTGCACGTCGAACTCGTAGCCCCGAACATCGGGCAGTCCCAACACCTGCCCCAGGGCCGGTTCCGGTTGAAGGTTGTAGTTCTTGGGAACGCCGCCGCCGAGCACCCAGGCGCCCAACGCATAGGGGTCGTTCTCAAAGAGACCCCAACGGTGGTAAGCGCAGGCTTCAAACACTTCCGCGTGCAGGTCGAGGTCGAAGCCATGCCGGGAAATCAATCCCGCTTCCCGCATGGCCCACAGCTTCATGGAATTGAGGAACACGCTTCCATCGCCGGGCGCGCCCACGAACACTGGAATCGCCAGCCGGTTGCACGTCGAGAGCAAGCCCGGCGGCACCCCATTCTGGCGTTCCTGGCGGCCGAAATGCGCGCCCAGGCGGTGACGCAATTCCGTGCCGGTCATCTTGTGCTGAAACTCTTCGAGGCCGAGCAGCGCGCTGATGAAGCGATCCTGATCAAGCAGCACGTCTTCGTCGAAGGCCATGTCGGTGACGCGAATCGTGCGGTCGTCGCGCAGGGCCGCATCGTCGCCGAAGATCGGCACTTCAAAGATAGGGTCTTCGAGGTGCCGCTCCAGGCTGCGGTGCCCGTCGTGGTAGCACACGGCATCGGTCGTCGATAGATAGGCGATCCAGCCGGTTTCGAGCAGCGGAATCAGCCAGGTCTGGTGCTGGCCGGAAACGGTTACCGGCCCCGCGATCGACATGGTGAGCGGGCATCCCGCTCCAATCGCGCGGTCCAGGATGGTGTAGACCCGGCGCAAATACGCTCCGCCGAATGCGGGCAGGCAATGACGAAACAGTTCATCGAAAGAGGAAACCTCATCCACCCGCTTCACGCGCACGGCGGGGCCGCGCTTCGGAGCCATGGATTCATCGGATGGAGGGGACGTTGGTAACGGGGCAGACATACATTCCCGAAGCTAGCACGAATCCGCGCACCGCTTCCGCCGCGCTCTTGCGAGAGCAGCCCCTTCGTTGTGTATGGGGGCCGGAAAGGGGAGCGCCCCATGGCGGAGAGCCACAGGGCGCATGGAGTTCGAGGCGATCGGTCTATCCGCCCGAAGGATAGGCCGGTTTCTAGGCCAGCCCCCTCATGAACTGGTCAATGCGGTCGAGACCGCGCTCCAGTTCCGACATGGACGTTGCATAGGAGATGCGGAGGTATTCGTCCGTGCCGAACGCCGCTCCGGGCACGGCGGCCACGGAGGCCTTCTCCAGCAGTTGTTCGGCGAAATCGAGCGAATTCTGGATGCCGCTCTTGCCGAACGCCGAGGAGATATTCGGGTAGGCGTAAAATGCGCCCTTCGGCATCGCGCAGGTAACCCCGGGGATCGTGTTCAGCCGTGCGACCACGAAATCCCGCCGGCGCTTGTATTCCGCAAGCATCACCTGAATCGAGTCCTGTGGACCCGTAAGCGCTTCCACAGCCGCCTTCTGCGCTACCGATGTGGGGTTGGATGTGGATTGGCTTTGCAGCGTGCCCATGGCCTTCGCAATCGGCGCAGGGGAGAGCGTGAAGCCAATGCGCCACCCGGTCATGGCGTAGTTCTTCGAGAGCGATCCGGAGACGATCACCGTATCCTTCGCATCCGGGAACGCCGCCGCCGAATAGGGCTTGCCGTCATAGACGAGTTGGCTATAGCACTCGTCGGTGAGTACATAGAGCCCCTTGCGCCGGGCCAGATCCACGATACGGGCGAACTCTTCCTGGGTAAGCACCGCGCCCGTCGGATTGTTCGGCGAGTTCACGATGATCAGCTTGGTCTTCGGCGTCACAGCCTTCTCGATCATCGCTGCCGTCACCTCGAAGCCATCCGCCTCGCGGGTTTCGACAAACGCACTCTTGCCCTGGGAATAAGCCACCACATCGGCATACGTCACCCAGTACGGCGCGGGGATAACCACCTCATCGCCGGGGTTGATGAGGATCTGCATCAGGTTGAAGATGGAGTGCTTTCCGCCCACGCTGATGCAGCACTCCGCCGGGGCGTAGTTCGTGCCGAAATCCACGCGATGGCGCTCGCAAACGGCCTTCTTCAGTTCCAACGTACCGGACGCGGCGGTATAGCGGGTGAAATTATTCTCGATGGCCGCCTCGGCCGCTTTCTTGATATTCTCCGGCGTGGGGAAATCCGGTTCTCCGGCCCCGAACACAATTACATCCACGCCTTCGGCCTTCAGCTTATCGGCGGCAGCGGACACCTTCATCGTGGAACTCTCACTGATCCACGACATTCTCTCCGCAAGGGAAATCGTCACTGGCATGTTTACCTAGCCTGTCCTTTCTCAAATGAACCGGGTATCGTCCGACCGGGCCCTCAGGCCTTCCTGATGCGCAGCCGCAGACGCTCGAGCGTGGTGGGCGGCACCAGGCCCGAAACGTCTCCGCCCAGGGCGAAGACTTCTTTCACCATCCGCGAACTGATAAAACTGTATGCCTCGCCGGCCAGCAGAAACACCGTTTCCAGATCCGGCTGCAAGCGCCGGTTCATCAGCGCCATCTGCAACTCATACTCATAGTCGGAAATCGCGCGGATACCCCGGATCAGCACGGAAGCATTGCGCCGCTGAGCAAAGTTCACCAGCAGCCCCTCGAAGGAATCCACTTCCACGTTGTCGAACTTCGAGCAATTCTCCTTGAGCATCGCCATCCGCTCCTCAACGCTGAACAGAGCGTGCTTCGAAGGATTCTCGACCACCGCTACCACCAGATTATCGAAGAGCCGCGCGGCCCGCGTGATCAGGTCGATATGTCCCAGCGTGAGAGGATCGAACGAACCGGGATAGAGCGCTACCGCCTTCTGATGCCGCTGAATATCCACGAGATTGGAGTTCCTTTTCGAATGCCGGCTCAGAAGCCCGACTGGTCATTGAAACTTTCAGTTTAGCGTGAGCGGAAGCCCGGCTTGGAACCGGCACGGAAAAATGAGGAAAGCCTCACCTGAGGGGAACCCAAGAAAGTGCGGGCCGCCGGAAAGCCTTCCGGTGGCCCGCGATTCAGGAGACGCTCTCGTGAGGAAGCGCGCTCATTTCCGCTCTTGCCCTGTCGGAAAAAGGCGCTGCTAGTGGGATATGCGCGGACGAGCGACGCAGTGGCGCAAATTCCGTTGAAATTTCTGAGACGGCTTTCGCTGCCGCCCTCCGCTACATCTCCCGGCGGTTCTCCATGCTTTTCGACATCGTCACTTCATCGGCGAACTCGATATCGCTGCCGACGGGAATCCCCATCGCGATCCGGGACACTTTCATCCCGAGCGGCTTGAGCAAACGGGCGATGTAGGCGGCGGTGGCCTCGCCCTCCACGGTGGGATTCGTGGCCAGGATGATCTCGCGCGCCTCGCCCTGGCCAATCCGCTCGATCAGGTTCTTGAGCTTCAGGTGCTCCGGCCCCAATCCGCGCAAGGGAGAAATCGATCCATGCAGCACGTGGTACACGCCGTGATACTGCCGCGTGGTTTCAATGGGTAGGATGTTGTGCGGCTCCTCCACCACGCAAACGACGGATTGATCCCGGTTCGGATCTTCGCAAAAGTGGCAGCGCGGCGCGTTCGTGATGTTATTGCAGGTCTCGCAAAGCTGCAATCCCGTCTTCACCCCGGCCATGGCTTCCGCCAAACGCCGGACATTTTCGGCATCCGTGCGCAGCAGATGAAACGCGATGCGCTGGGCGGATTTCTGGCCCACGCCAGGCAGGCGCTTTAGTTCCTGGATCAGGCGGTCCAGCGGTTCGGCAAAGTCGGGCATGGGTTGCTCGTCGCGCGGCCGGCTCTAGAACATGCCCGGTGGCAGACCCAGGCCGCCCAGCATGCCGCTCATCTTCTGCTGCGCCTCGTCGTCCACCTTCTTCGCGGCCTCATTGAACGCCGCCATCACCATATCCTGCAGCATCTCGACATCGCCGCCCGCCTCTGGATCGATGATCACGCTCAACACATGCTTCTGTCCGTCCATGTGTACGGTCACCATGCCGCCGCCCACGGAGGATTCCACCTTGATCCGGGCGATTTCCTCCTGCATTTTCGATTGCATTTGCTGGGCCTGCTTCATCATCGATTGCATGTTGCCTGGCA
>JADLCF010000049.1 GCA_020847315.1 Bryobacterales bacterium
CGCGCGAGCAGTTCCTCGTGCGTGCCCTGTTCGTGCAAGCGTCCGTTCTCCACCACCATAATGCGGTCCGCGCGGCGGACGGTAGCCAAGCGATGCGCGATCACGATCACCGTGCGGTTCCGCATGAGATTCGCGAGCGCCTGCTGCACCAGCATCTCGCTTTGCGTATCGAGATGGCTGGTGGCCTCGTCCAGGATCAGAATCGGCGGGTCCTTGAGCAGCGCGCGCGCAATGGAAAGCCGCTGCCGCTGTCCCCCGCTCAGCTTCGCGCCACGCTCGCCCACCATCGTCTCGTATCCTTGGGGCAGCGTGCGAATGAACTCGTCGGCAAAGGCATTCCGCGCCGCCTCTTCCACCTGCAGGTTCGTCGCCTCGCGACGGCCGTAGCGGATGTTATTCCCCACCGTATCGTCGAACAGAACCGTATCCTGCGCGACGATCCCGATCTGCGAGCGCAAGCTGCGGAGCGTAACCTCCCTCACGTCGCGGCCATCCACCAGCACGCGCCCGGAAACAGGATCGTGGAAGCGCGGCAGCAGGTTGACGAGGGTGGTCTTGCCCGCGCCGCTCGGCCCCACCACCGCCAGTACCTCACCGGCTTTCAACTCAAAATCGAGCCCCCGGAGAACCGGCCTTTCCGGCGCGGAAGGATACGCGAAGTGGACGTTCTCGAATCGCACGGCATGCGCGAACGGGCCTAGCGGCTTCGCGCCCGGCGCGTCGCGAATATCGTCCTCCATCGCGAGGTATTCAAACACCTTCTGCGAAGCGCCCAGCGCCTGCTGGAAGATGTTGTGAATGCCGGTGAGGCGCTTCACGGGTTCGTAAAGCATCAGCAGCGCGATCACGAAGCTGGTGAACTCGCCCGCGCTCATGGTCTGCTCCACGATGCGGGAGCGCGCGTAGGCGAGCAGCAAGACGATCGTGAGCGCGCCGAAAATCTCGATGATCGGCGAAGCCAGCGCCTGCTGCGCCACATAGCGCAGGTTGCTCTTCTTGAGCGCGCTCGCCGCCTCCCGGAACCGCTTGCTCTCGGCGTCCTCCATGGTGAACGACTTCACCACCTGGTAGCCCGTCAGCGTCTCGTGCAGGATGCGGCTCACTCCGGCGGCGTCATCCTGCGCGCGGCGCGTGGATCGGCGAATGCGCCTCCCAATGCGCGCGGTGGGAATCAGCACGCCGGGCAGAACCGTGAGGCTCACAAGCGAGAGCCGCCAGTCGTTCTGCAGAATCACGAAGAGCAGCGCCACCGCGGTGAACCCCTGCCGCAGCAGGTCCGCCAGGATGTGGGACGTCGCGACTTGGATCTTTTCAAGATCGAGCATGATGGCGGACATCATCGCGCTCGTGTTGTTCTGTTCAAAAAAGCGCGCGCTTTGCCGCAGCACCTTGTCGAAGACACGCTGCCGCAGATCCGTGACGGCGGAGAAGCCCACGTAGTTCACGAGGTAATTCCCCGCGTAGTCGCAGACGCCTTTCGTGGCAAAAACCATCAGAATCGCGAAGGCCACCATCCACCAAGTGCCGCTGATGCCCGAAGGAACCAACTGGTCGAGGTAGATGGTGTAGTTGACGCCGGGAATGGTGACAAGCGGCGTCGCCTGCATGGCATCTCCGGGCGTCAGCACGCGGTCAAAAATGGGCTTGATCAGAAGCGCCAGCATCGCCTGCGCCGCGCCCACGTACGCCATCAGCAGCACCGAAGCCAGCAAGTGCGGCGCGTATGGCCGCGAGTAGCTGAGCAGCTTTCCGAGATCGCTCACGGGCCCACCTCCCGAGCGGCGTATTGCGCGCGGAGCGCCGCAAGCACATCGTCCACCGGAATGCGATCCACCGGCGTGCGGACGATCTGCCGGAGTTGGGGGCATTGCCACGGCGCCCACACCACCGGGTCGCTACCGCCGAAGAGCACCACGCCGGGGCGGCCGAAGGCGGCGGCCACGTGCGCGGGTCCGGAATCGTTGCCTACGAAGAGCGATGCGCTCTGGATCCACGACATCGCTTCCTTCAATGGCGCTCCGCTCAAACGGCGGAATGCCGCGAACGGAGCAAGTTCGGCATCGTTCGCGCCGAGAAAGACGGGTTCCAGCCCAAGATCGCCGCGCACCGCCCCGGCCAGCGCGAGAAAACGCTCCGCGGGCCAGATCTTCTCCGCCGCCGTCGCTTGCGGGTGAATCACGCAGTACGGTGCGCGCTGTTCCAGACGATCCGCGCTCAACCGGGCGCGCGGAATCTCCGTTCGCGGCACACCCAGATGAAACATAGCTGACGCCACATGCTCCGCCGTGTGTACGGTTCGTTCTTCGCCGAGGATCTGTTGCGCGCGAGGGATGCGCACGTTGTAGAGTGGCTGCATCGCGAAATGAGCGAAGCCGGCCCGCAACGGGGCAAGCGAGAACGCGGTCATCCAGGCGCTGCGCGTGCCGCCATGCAGGTTGAGCACCATCCGGGGCCGCCAGCCGAACAGCACGCTCCGTGAGGGCGCGAGGATCTCGTCTAGATCGGGGTTGCCGGTACAGACATCGCGGAAGCGATCCTCCACCACCACGCCGATCTTCAGGTCTGGCCGGTGCCGCTTCAGCAAGTGGATGGCGGGCGTCGTGAGGACGCAATCCCCCATTGAGCGCAGGCGGATGATCGCCACGCGGCTGCCGGGCGCGAGCTGGTCCATCGCCGAAGCCATGTCTTGTGATCCGGCGCCTCGAAGTCAGCTATCCTTCGCTTCGGAGCGAGTCTTTCTCACAATCTCCACGAACTGCCGCGCGGTGTTCTCGATAAAACCGTAGTCGTTGCCCTTAAGGGCGGCGGCGCTTACCAACTCCCCGCCCACCGCGATCGCGCAGGAACCCGCGCGCAGGAAGTCGGCCGCGGTTTCGAGGCTCACTCCTCCGGTGGGAATCATCCGCACCTGAGGGAACGGCCCCTTCAGAGACTTGATATATTTCGCGCCGCCCATGTTCCCCGCGGGAAACACTTTCACGACGTCCGCGCCGTTCTCCCAGGCCGTAATCACTTCGGTGGGAGTAAGCGCGCCGGGCATGATCGGGGTGGAATAGCGGTGCGCCATTTCGATGCAGCTCAACCGCAGGTTCGGCGTCACGAAGAAGCGCGCCCCGGCCAATTGCGCCACCCGTAGCGTCTCCGGATCCAGCACCGTGCCCGCGCCGAGCAGAATCCTGTCGCCCAACGCATCCGCCACCTTCTCAATGGCCTTGATCGCTCCGGGCACGGTCATCGTAATCTCCGCGCAGGCCACGCCGCCCGCCAGCAGCGCATCCACCGCGCGCACAGCGGATTCCGCCGACGGCGTGCGCACCACGGGAACCACCCCGATTTCAATGAGATTCTTGAGGATCGTCTCTTTGCTCATACCATCCCAAGTGTACCAACGGGAGGTCCGCGGCGAACCTGACCTGGGGGAAGGGCCCCAGGCCGCGCGTATACTAAGCGAGGAGGCTTCTATGCGACCCTTGTCCGCCCTGCTCCCCATCCTACTCAGCGTTCTGTTTTGCGGACATGCCTTCGCCCAGGACGATGCGATCCAGGCCCGGCGCATTGCCGCGCACACCCGGTTTCTTTCGAGCGATTTGCTTGAAGGGCGCGGCGTGGGCGCGCGTGGCGGCGAACTGGCAACGGAGTACATCGCCACCCAGCTCGCCCTCGTGGGCGCGAAGCCCGCCGGAGACCGCGGCACGTACTTCCAGAACTTCCAACTGGCCGGCGTGCAAACCACCGACGCCGCCACTCTCTCGTTCACTCTCCGCGGCCAGACCAGCGATCTCCACTGGCTGACCGACTGGGTGGGGAACAGTGAGATGCAACAGCCGGTCAACACGCTCGAAGCCGAAGCCATATTCGTGGGGCATGGCATCGTGGCGCCGGAGTTTCAATGGAACGACTACAAAGGCGTGGACGTGAAGGGGAAGATCGTGGTGCTCTTCACGAACGAACCCGGCCGGGAGAACCCCGCGCTCTTTCGCGGCAAGGCGCTCATGTATTACGGCCGCTGGGCCTACAAGTTCGAGGAAGCGCTGCGGCAAGGCGCGCTGGGCGCGATCATCATTCACACGGACGACACCGCGGGCTACGACTGGGGCGTCGTCCGCAATTCCTGGGGGCGGGAGCAACAAATGGTGCTTCGGCCCGCGGCGGAACGACGGCTCTCAATGGCCGCCTGGGTAAGGTCCACGGCCGCGGAACCATTGATCGCCGGTACCGGCAAGAGTGTCGAGGAACTCCTGCAGGCGGCGGAATCCAGAGATTTTCACCCCATTCCGCTCGGCGTCACCGTTCGCGCGAGCTTGCCCTCGAAAATCCGCACCATCGATACGCGCAACGTGGCGGCGATTGTGCCCGGCGAGGGTGAGTCCATGAACGAAGTGGTGCTCTATACGGCGCATTGGGATCACCTCGGGATTTCCCCTTCCGAATCGGCCGACAAGATTTACAACGGCGCGGTGGATAACGCCACTGGCTGCGGGATCGTGCTTGAGATCGCGCGGGCCTGGGCGGGCTTGGCGAAGAAGCCGAAACGCGGCGCGCTCTTTCTCTTCGTCACCGCGGAGGAAAGCGGGATGCGCGGTTCGGAATACTACGCCCGGCACCCCCTGGTTCCGCTATCGAAGACCATCGTGAACCTCAACTACGACGCGCTGCTGCCCGGCGGGCTCACCGAGGATGTGGTCGTGAATGGCGCGGAGCGCACCACGCTCTGGCCCCTCGTCGAATCCGTCGCGAAACAGTACGCGCTGCGCATCCGGCCGGACCCCGCGCCGGAGCAAGGCTACTACTATCGCAGTGATCATTTCTCCCTCGCGAAAGGGGGCGTGCCCGCCTTCTCCGTGGGCGTGGGTGAAAGCTATGCGGGCAAACCCGCCGCATACGGCCGCGAACTTGCCGCTGCGTACCGCGCCCAGGATTACCATCAGCCTTCCGATGAGTTTCACGAGAACTGGGATTTCACCGGCCTCGAACACATCGCCCGCTTTGGCTTCACGCTTGGAGTGGACGCGGCGCGCCTGCCCGGAAGTAGCTCCTGGAAAAGCGGCGATGAATTTCTGGCCGCCCGCGAGAAGAGCATTCGAGAGGGGAAATGATGGCGGATCGCTTGCGGATCGCCGGCGTGCCCCGCGGCTCGTGCTCTTCAGTGCGCTACACGCCGCGCGTCCGGTTATAATAGGCAAGCGTCCGCGCGCACGACATGGAACCTCAACAGCCGAATCCGGAGATTACCCAGCTACTGAGCGAGTGGTCGAACGGCAAGCAGGAAGCGCTCGATACGCTGGTGAACCGGCTCTATCCGGAATTGAAGCGCATCGCCAGCCGTTATCTCAGCAAGGAACGCGCCGGACATACGCTGCAAAGCACGGCGCTCGTCAACGAAGCGTACATGCGCCTGGTGGACCAGAAGGCGCAATGGGCCAACCGGGCGCACTTCCTTGCGGTTTGCGCGCGCATCATTCGAGGGATTCTTGTCGATTACGCACGGGCGCGAAAAAGCGAGAAGCGCGGGGGCGGCGCCTTCTGCCTGGCGCTCGATGAGGCCATCGACATCCCCGGCCGCCGCGACCTCGATCTGATGGAGCTCGACATGGCTCTCAAGCTACTCGCGGAGTTGGACCCGCGCCAGAGCCAGATCGTCGAACTGCGCTACTTCGGCGGACTCTCCATTGAAGAGACGGCGGAATTTCTGAAGCTCTCCACCGCCACTGTCAAGCGGGATTGGTCTGTCGCCAAGGCCTGGATCCGCCGTGAGATTCTGCGCGGGGCAACGAGCTTCCACGACGATGCGAATGGCCGCGCCGAAGAGACAAAATAGTAGAACGTATGAATCCTGACCGCTGGCGCGCGGTGACCGCCCTGTTCGATAAGGCGATCGGCCTGCCGCCCGTCCATCGAGA
>JADLCF010000050.1 GCA_020847315.1 Bryobacterales bacterium
ATCTGGGCTCATGAAGTGAATGGCTCCCCTGGCAACCCGGCGTCTAGCTGTTCTTCACGACCATATTGGTGATGATGTCGCCGACATCGTCGCAGAAATCGATCGTGTCCTCGAGCAACTGAACGATGTCCTTCACCTTGATGATTTCAATCGGGTCCTGCTCGCGGGTGAAGAGATCCACCAGTCCGTCCAGCATCGCTTTGTCGGATTCCTCTTCGAGGGTGCGCACGGTCAGACAGTGCGGCTGCACATCACCGCCGGACTTGAGCAGCAGGATTGCCTTCTCAAGTTCGTGGGTGGAGCGTAGCAACAGTTCGCACAGCGAGGTAATGCCGGGTGAGACATGGTTCGGCTCATAGGCCACGATGCGGCGTGCCGCCTCGTCCGCCCCATCAATCGCATCCTCAAGTTTGGAGGAGAGCGTGTAAATGTCTTCCGGATCGAAAGGAGTGATGAAGGTGTTCCGAAGCTTTTCGTAAACCTCGCGGTAAACGAGATCTCCCTGCTTTTCCAAATCGGAGATCGTCTTGGCGTTCGAAACCATGACTTCCCGGCCGTTTGCCAGGCCATCGGAGAGCAGTTGAGCGGCCTCGCGCAAGATCCGCGATTGGTCGCCAAAAAATTCAAAAAACTTCTCTTCGCGCGGGATGAACCGAAGAGCGCACATGCGTTGTTAAATCCTTTCGGCCGGCGGTCCTGCAGCCGGCGTCACTCGGGTTGCCGTTATCGCCGGGCAGCCTGACGATTCTGTAGCGTTCATAGCGCACACCAACGGTTACATCCCGGTCAGGATCGGAAATGCTTCCGGAACATCCTGGCCGGGGTTTTGGAAGCGCGGGTCAAGCAGTCGGTTCGGATCGAGATTTCCCATGGCGGCGATCAAGGTTTCTTTCACGAACGGATGCTCCTGTTCGAGTTCCGCGAGATAGTCTCGCAACGAACGGCGCACCGTGCCGGTTTTCTGCGAGCATCCGCAGGGGATCACCGGGGTATGGCGGTCCTGCACCCAGCGCCGGGTGAGATCTTCCGTCACAAACACCAGC
Organism: Bryobacterales bacterium; assembly: GCA_020847315.1. Classification (GTDB taxonomy): domain Bacteria; phylum Acidobacteriota; class Terriglobia; order Bryobacterales; family Bryobacteraceae; genus JACTMJ01. The sequence continues at coordinate 1,044 of JADLCF010000050.1, forward strand.
GGCCGGATCAGCCGGAATTCCCCTTTACGAGAATACGTCACCGGCGGCAGCGCGCTCAGCTTGCCCGTGAACATCGCATTCCGTAAGAGAGATTCGCAGAAGTCGTCCGCCGTGTGTCCCAGGGCGACGACGTTGCAATGAAGTTCGCGGGCAATCTCGTAGACCGCCCTCCGGCGGAAACGGCTGCACTGGTCGCACCCATGCTCCGGCTCGTCTTCAAGCAGTTGGAGCGAGGGCCGGTCCTCATAGTAGTGCCAGCGGACGCCCGTCTCTCGCAGATGCTCGCCCACCGGCCCAATCGGGCTCATGAACTTGCCTTGCTCCACCGTGAAGGCTTCCACATCGAAGCGAATCGGGGCGCGCTTTTTCAGGATTAATAAGGATTCCAGCAAAGTGATGGAATCCTTCCCGCCGGAAACGCCAACGGCGATGCGGTCGCCATCGCGAATCATTTCGAATTTCGCGATCGCTTCGCCAACCTTGCGCAGGATGGTTTTTTCGAGGTCCAAGAACTTATTATACGGGGCGAATGGCTCCGGTTGAAATCGTGCCGATCTTTTGCCCTGCGGGCCTTGCGCGAGCAAACCCGCACCTGCCAAAATTCCTTGCAGCGAGTGCTTTTCTGCCATGCCCGGTTCCGGTAAGAGCGCGAAGATCATTCCCATTACGCGCGGTTTCCGGCGCCGGGAGTCGGAACCCGTTCCCGAGACCCCTCCTCAGGATGATCCCTTACGGCAATTTCTCGCGGGGCTGCATGCGCGCGTCCGGGCCGTGCTTGTCGCGAAGCAGGGGAAATGGCAGTTCCTCGAGCGGGCGAGTGATCTGCCGGAGAGCGGCAGCGTTCTGGCGGAGATCGCCCTTCCCGATCTACTGGCCATACTCGCCCGTACCGGCTTGCGCGGGGAAGAGGGTGAGCGCATCACGCTGTCTCCTTGGCCGGGCTTCGATCTCGCCGTGATGCTTCGCGATGGAAAGCCCTGCTACGCGGCCTGCTTTGAGAAGGAAACGAGCGTCTATATCGCGGAAGCCACGCTGCCCGTCATCGCGCGCTATTTCGACGAGGCCCGCTAGGCCGTTGCGCCGCTATGAGTGGTCCTTCACAAAACGTGTCATGCGTTCAAGCAGGGGGGATTCTCGAATACTTGCGAGCGCGATGATCGAGCTGTGATCCTCCTCCGGATAAACCTCCGTCTCCACTTCCACCCCATGCTTCCGCAGGCGCTCCGCGAAGGGCTCGCTTTGTCTCTCCACCAGTTTCGCGTCATGCCCGCCGCGAACGATCAGAAACGGGGGCGCTCCATTCCGGACAAACCGCATCGGCGAGGCTTGCGCGCGGTCCGCCTCGCTGTCGAATGCGTATTCAAAACCCGCCGGCACATCGTAAATCCCGCTGATGGCGATAACGCCCCGGATCACCGTGGGTGGCAGCGAATGGAAGCCAAGGTAGCGGGCGTCCAGCGCCACCAGGGCGGCAATCTGCGCTCCGGTCGAGTGCCCGGCCAAAAAGATCTTTTCAGGATCCCCACCGAATCGGCTCATATTGTCGCGCACCCAGTTCACCACCGCGGCGATATCGCGTTCCGGTTCAGGAAAGCGATAGGCGGGGGCTTGCGAATAGTTCGGGATCACCGCGGTGATCCGGTTCAGCGCCAGGCAGACTCCGAGAGGAAGGTACTGCCGCCGGTGTCCGCTTCGCCACGCGCCCCCATGCACGAAGATCACAACGGGATTCTTGCCGGAACTCATGTTGCGATAGATATCCAGCCGCCGCTGGTCCGCATCCGCGCGCGTGCTAAGGCGGTAGGAAATGCTATGCGCCACTTCGATCGGCGGAGGCGTCTCCAGGCTCATGCGCGCAACCAGTTCTTTCGTGCGCGGGGAGGCGGCGTCCGGGGCTTGCGGTGGCGGTGCGCTCTCCTTCAGTGGAGCCTGCGCCGAAGCGCGCCCGGCGCCCATCTTCGCGAACAATGCGGCCGCGCCGCTGAGCAGCGTGCGCCGGTTGCAACGAAGGCTTGTCGGGTTGTAGCCGCGGCGTTGCTGCGAGAGGGAGGAGAGAAGGGAATTGTGGCCGGGCGGGGGCACGCCTACTTCTTCGCGGAGATCCGGTAAACGTAGATGGAGTGCGGACGCTGATACACCATGATCTTCTCCACCTTCCGTGGCTTCCAGCCTTCGATTTCAAAATCGTGAGATACCACGCAGGCGCCCGGGCGTAGTTCCTTCTCGAGTTTCGGACGCAGGCGCGAATTCGCGTCGCTGATCAGGTACAGTGTCACCACATCGGCGCCGGAGAGGTCGGCATCCATCATGTCCTGCTGCAGGACGCGCACCTTATCCTGAACGCCCGCCGCCACCGCCGAATCCGTGGCAACCTGCGCCCATTTCGGCGAGAGCTCCACGCCCACCGCGTGCGCCCCATGTTTCTTGGCCGCCGCGATGAGAATGCGGCCGTCCCCGCAGCCGAGGTCGTAGACAACCTTGCCGTCATCCACGCCGCAAAGTTCCAGCATCCGCTCGACGACGTTGTGAGGGCTGGTGACGTAGGGCGCGAGACTCTTCTTCATCTCCTGGCTCTGCTGGGCCTGCGCGGGCGCGCCAACCAACAAGGCAAGCAGGGCAATCGCAAACGTGAAAGTCGGTAGTTTCATTGGCCGATCGTTGGTGGGGGCGTCAGCTTTCTTGCCCGGTAGTCTTCAATCTCTGTAAACATCTTTCGCAAGGCCTGAAATAAATCCTGTGGACGGTTCACCGTGAATTCGGCGCCTCGAAAATACTTTACCGCTGCGCCGATCGCATCGCGCCAGGGGTTTTCCCGCGGATTCAGGTTGTAGTTCACGTAAAACAACGGGAACTCCACGTGGCCCGCGTCGCTCAGCAACTCCACGGGCGGATTCTCTTCAAGTAAAACCTTCGGCCCCACGAACACCATCGCATCCAGCGATTGGTCGCCGGACATTTCCGTGGTGATCAAATTCGTCAAAAAGCGCGTGTCGCTGTTCTTATCGGCCAGCAGGCTGTAACGAATGGTTCCCTGTTGCAGAGAATCAATCGCCTTCCCCACTGCTTCGTAGTCCACCCGATCCACCGCCGTCTGGCGATAGAGAACCCGCTGCTCCCGCACGTTGAACGCCACCAGCGAGATCTGCCCCACCCGATCATCCCGGGCGACGCTCTTCACTATCGAGAGGAGCGCGGCCAGGTCGACCGGTTGAAGCACCGCGGACTTAAGATTCAACGGCGCGAAGTTGACGAGCAACTTCACATGGAGGGACGCGCGACTCGGGTTTTTTGGTACATCCTGGTCGTGGAAGTCCTGGAAAGGATGCGCCGGGGCCGCCCGCACCACGCCGGGAGTCAGCGTGATCGGCAGCGCTTCTTCCTTCGTGTACGGTTGCACCTCGAATGACCAGGAAGACGCGCAAACCCGTTCTCTGCGGTCTCGCATCAACCAATCCACCTTGTACTTTCCAGGTCCGGCTAGCACGCTCCCCTCGAGATACGCGCTGCCTTTTGCCGTCTCTCCCTCCGCCACTTCAGGGAAATTGGGCACCCGGAAGCGCTGTGAGAAATATCGCTTCTCACGCGGGTGCTCCACCGGATAGACGCGGAACAGCACGCTAAGCACGTTGTCCCCGTCGCCCATTTCAGCCAGCGGCAACTCAACGTGGTAACCCGCGTGGAAATTCATATCGAAGCCAAGTACGGCATCGGAACGCTCCACCTTGCAATTCAGATCGCTTCGCGGAATGCCCGCTTCAAAAATCGCCAGGTCGCTCACACCGATGTTGACCCCCGTGTACTCCGCGGGGGGCACCATATCCTGCGCGTTGGAGACGGCCGGAACCAGGCAGATCCCCAGGCCCAAAAAGACGGCGAAGCGGAGGAGCGGTGACGGGTCCATAGTTCTCTGAGTGCGACGATTGCAGTCTCTGTTTCAACCGGGGCGATCACTCGAACGATTACAGATCCTACATATTCGTTCGATCAATCGCTGCAAATGCCGGTGCCTACACTGTATTCCAGAATCCGTTCTTCTACCAGCCCTCCGGCTGCGCTAAACTCAAGAATTCATGCCAAACTTACTGGAAGGCAAGCGCACGGTCATTC
>JADLCF010000051.1 GCA_020847315.1 Bryobacterales bacterium
CGGGAGACACCCCCGGCGTCCGTCGAGACATCTCGACCTCATAATCATGACACACATCCTCCACAATGTTCTCATTTTCTTCGATTTCCAAAGAACACGTAGAGTAAACAAGTACCCCGTCCGGAGCAAGCAGGCCGAGTGCGTTCCGCAGCATCGCCCGCTGAATGGGCGGGAATTCCTTCAACTTCCCCGGAGTGATGCGCCAGCGGATCTCCGGGTTACGTCCAAGCGTGCCCGTGCCGGAGCAAGGCGCGTCGAGCAGGATGCGCGGAAACGCGCGCCGGAAGGGGAGCGGTTCGGTGGCGTCCACCTGCACGCGGGGGCCGTGCTCGCCGCCCATCGCCCGCAGACGCTGGAAGTTGGCGTCGCAAGCAGCGGCGATCCGTCCCGTCTCCGCCGCCACCGCCGTCTTGTTGCCTGGCGCGGCGCAGAGGTCCAGTACGTCCTCTCCGGGCCCTGCCCGGAGCAGCGTTCCCACCCACTGGGACCCGACATCGCTCTGGCGCAAGCCCGCCGCTTGCGGATTCCCCTTCAGCACCTTGAGGCAGCCCGGCACCTCCGTTTCCGCGAGTTCCAAACCGGGGTAATCCGCCGGGGTCCTGCCCGCGGGTAGGCGCGTGTAGATATCCGGTTTTCCGAGGAAGGCCTCCGCGATGCCCGCCGCCCGCTCCGCCCCAAACGCCGATTCCCAGCGGCGCAGCATCCATTCGGGCATTGAGAGTGCCGTCGCGCGGTCCTGCCAGGAGGAAGGCGGCTCCGCAGCCATCACCTTGCGCAGGATCGCATTCACCATTCCCGTCGCGGACGTTTTCCGCGCCGCGCGAACCAGCGAGACGCTTTCCGACACAGCGGCATGGGCAGGCACCCGTTCGAGAAAATGCAATTGATACACGCCCATCCGCAGGGCGGTCAATACCTCGATATCAAGTTTCGCGAAGGGTTTCGTGAGATGCGCCAGCAGGAGGCTATCAAGCTGAGCCCGGCGGCGCAATACGCCGAACACCAGCTCCTGCGCGAGGCCGGCATCGGCGGGAAGCAGTTTTCCCGTCCTGCGATAGAGCAAGTCCGCCGCGTAGCCGCCGCGTTCCACCAGTAGGAGGACCTCAAAAGCCAGTTTGCGCGCAAGCGATGGGGCCGTCAAACGATCAGCCTAACATGGCGGCCAAAACGGCGCGCACCACGGGTGATTGAGACCGGCGTATCCGATATGCGGGCGGCCTTGCTATACTAAAAGGTTCAAATCTCTCAGGAGCGCAAGAATTCACCATGAGCCTATCACAAGGAAAGATCAAGTACCTCAAGGCCCTTTCGAATGACAAGGGCGTCATCGCGGCCGCCGCGATGGATCAGCGCGGCAGTTTGCAGAAATCCATCGCCGCCGCAAAGGGTGTCGGCCAGAACGACGTCACCTACGAGATGATGTCCGAGTTCAAGGTGGCCGTGTCCAAGGTGCTCACCCCGCACGCCAGCGCCATCCTGCTCGATCCGGAATTCGGCCTTGAAGCCGCGAAGGCGCGCGATAGCAAGTGCGGCCTGCTGCTCGCGTATGAGAAGAGCGGTTACGATAACGCGCAGCCCGGCCGGCTGCCGGACCTGCTGCTCGATGTCAGCGTGAAGCGCATCAAGGAAATGGGCGGCGATGCGGTGAAGATCCTTCTCTACTACACCCCCAACGACACGCCCGAGATCAACGAGATCAAGCACGCCTTTATCGAACGCGTCGGCGCCGAGTGCGCATATCACGACATTCCGTTCTTCCTTGAATTCATTTCTTACGATGCGACCGGCGAACACGCCGAGAAGAGCCTGGGCTTTGCCAAAATGAAGCCGGAACTGGTGACCGGCAGCATGCGGGAGTTCACCAAGCCGCAATACCTGGTGGACGTGCTGAAGGTGGAAGTGCCGATCAACGCCGTCTACACCGAGGGCAGCAAAGCGTTCAAGGGCGAAAAGGCCTACTCGATGTCCGAGGCCATGGACCACTTCAAGCGGGCCGCCGATGTGGCCACCAAGCCCTTCATCTACCTGAGCGCCGGCGTCGACAACGACGTGTTCGTCGAGCAACTCACGATGGCCACGAACTCCGGCGTCGATTACTCCGGAATCCTTTGCGGACGCGCCACCTGGAAAGATGGCATCGCCGTTTACGGCAAGCAGGGCGTGAATGCGCTCGAAGATTGGCTCTCCACCGAGGGCGTCAAGAATATCAACGCCGTGAATGCAGCCATCGGGGGCGCGAAACCCTGGTACGCCAAGCTCGGCCTCGCCAGCGTCTAACCGCCGGCGCACCCGCGAATTCGAACGAAAAAGAGGGGATGGGCAACCATCCCCTCTTTCAGTGTATAAGCGAACTGGAGATACAGCGATTGGGCCGCGCCGGGTGACAATGCCGCTCCGCGCACGCCTATTCGTACAGGTGCTTCAAGCTCTTGCGGTAGCCCTCGTAGAACGCCTCCAGTTGATCCGCCGCGCTCTGGTTGCCCACGAACTGATGGCTCGGCAGTAGAGTGGGCTTGTGCCCCGACGCCAGCAGCTTTTCCGCCGTCGCGCATCGCAGCATATTGATGATCATCCCCCCGGTGACCGTCGAAACCGGACCCGTGCGCCAATCCAGGCCATCGAGTTCCACCACGCAATCGCCCGGGGGGCATTGGTTGTCGATGACAATGTCGGCCACATCGATCAGCTTCTTGCCGGAGGAGTGCGCCGGGGGCGAGTTCTCACAGTGCTTGCGGGAGACGATGGCGATTACGGGGAGCCCTCGCTCTTGCGCGCCTGCGGCCATCTCGACGATCACCGGACGAATGCCGCTGGTCGAGATCACGATGAATGCGTCGTTGGGTCCGAACCGGAAGCTCTTGAGAAGCTCCTTCGAATAGCCTTCGTATTTTTCGAGATAGAGCGGCGCGCGCAATCCATTCGCGCCGACAATCGCGGCGTGATTCGAGAGCGCGAGTTCCACGAACGCGACGAACCCCACGAAGCAGCCCTGCCGTGGCGTCATCTCCTCGCACATCATGCGGGAGTGGCCGTTACCGAAGAGGAATACCAATCCCCCCTTGGCGATTCGATCCGCGCATAGAGCAGCGGCGGCGTCGATATGGGCCGATTCCCGCTCGCGTAACCTGCCGAGCAAGTCCATGGCGGCTTGGAAGTATCTGCCGGCGGCGTCCTGACCGGTCTGTTCGTTCTCCGTTGTCTTCTGGTCGGTCACGGGGATCGTTCCACCTCTTTTCCAGCACCATCCTACCGCGAACGGAGCACACGCCCCTGCAAGCCTCAGCGGAAAGCGATATCATCTCGGTTTCCGGTGATCGGAAGGAGAATCCCATGCCTGCTACCACCCGGCGCAATTTCCTGCGTCTCGCCGCCTCGACGTCTCTTGCTTTCGGAGCAGCCCCATCCCGCGCCGCCACGCGGCCCAATGTCATCGTGATTCTCACCGACGACCAGGGTTACGGAGATTTCTCCTGCCTGGGAAACCCGGCGCTCAAGACCCCCAATCTCGACAAGCTGCAGCGCGAGAGCGTGCGGTTCACCGATTTTCATGTGACGCCGATGTGTACCCCCACTCGCGGCCAGTTGCTCTCCGGACAGGATGCTTGCAGGAATCGCGCAACTTCCGTCACCGGCGGGCGCGCGGTGCTCAAGCGCGACCTCCCCACCATGGCCGATATCTTCGCCCGTGGCGGCTACCGCACCGGCCTATTCGGCAAATGGCACCTTGGCGACAACTATCCTTACCGGCCCATGGACCGCGGCTTCGAGCGCGCCGTCTATTTCCGTGGGTACGGTCTGAGCTCCGCGCCGGAATTCGACAACGACTACTACGACGGCCGCTACCGGGATCAGGGCGTGTCGAAGCCGTTCCAGGGCTACTGCACCGATTTCTGGTTCTCGCAGGCCATGGCCTGGATGCGAACGAACGTCTCGGAGAAGCGGCCCTTCTTGGCCTATATCCCCACAAATGCGCCGCATGGCCCACTGTGGGTGGATCCAAAGTACGCTGCCCCTTATGAGAAGGACGGCATGCCGGCGAAGTTCTTCGGGATGATCGCGAACCTCGACGAGAACATCGGGCGTCTGGACGCCTTTCTCAAAGAAACCGGGCTCCGTGAAAATACCATTGTGATTCTAATGACCGACAACGGCGGAACCGGCGGCGTGAACTATTTCAATGCCGGGATGCGTGGCCGGAAGACGGCATTCTATGAGGGCGGGCACCGGGTGCCTTGCTGGGTGAGTTGGCCCGCGGGAAACCTCCCCACGGCCACGGATATCGATACCCCGGCACAAGTGCAGGATGTCCTGCCCACACTGATTGACCTCTGCGCGCTGACCACCCCTGGTAACGCGCGATTCGACGGGCGTAGCCTGGCGCCGCTCTTGCGTGGACCGGCAAAGCGGCTGCCGGAGCGAACCATGGTCGTCCAGTACAGCCGGGCAAAGCTCGTCAAATGGGAGTGCTGCGTCATTTCGAATAAATGGCGGCTCGTGCATGGAGAGGAACTTTACGATGTGGCGAAAGATCCGGGACAGGCAAACAATGTCGCGGCGGCGAACCCCACCGTCGTGCAGCGCCTCAGGGATTATTACGAGAGTTGGTGGCAGGGGCTGGGCGATGTGATGAACGATTTTCTCCCGATTAGCATCGGAGCCGCCGCGGAGAATCCGGTGGAATTGTCGAGCTCGGATTGGTGCGATGTCTATTGCGACAACCAGAAGAACGTTTCCGATGCGGATGGCGGTCCGCGTGGTGGTCCCTGGTCTATCCTGGTGGAAAGCGCGGGAGAATATGAAATTGCGCTCTCCCGATGGCCGCCCTGGCTGAATCTCCCGCTCATCGAGGGACGGCAGCCCCAGAAGATGACGTATGGCTCGATCCCCGGCGGCAAGGCCATGCCCATCGCCCGTGCGAGGCTCACTATCGCGGGCCAGGACCACGCGGTGAAGACCGCGCCCGAAGACACGCACGCACTCCTGCGGGTAAAATTAGAGAAGGGCGCCCGTACCCCCATGCAGGCATGGTTCCAGGATCAAGATGGAACCGATCTTTGTGGCGCATTTTACGCCACGGTACGAAAAGTATAGCTTCACACAAAAAAACTGAAACGCGCGACGCATTCAGATCAATCTTGGGTGTACTTCCCACAAAATAGTGATACGCTATGGATACGGATCTTCCCCTCCCGGGGAGGCTCCGCTTGATTGAGAGCTCTCAGTGGGAGTTTGTTTTATGAATAGACTTTTTGAAAATTGGGTAACTCGGGCGGTCTTGATGGCCGTCGTCGCCCTACTCATGGGAGGCAGTAATGTCTCTGCCCAGGAAGTGCGGGCGAGCATCACGGGGATTGTGCAAGACTCTTCCGGAGCGGCCATTTCGGGCGCGAAAGTTGCGGTCACAAACGTGCAACAGAACACCACCGTGGAAACCGTGACGAACGCCACCGGCAATTACGTCACGCCCCTCCTTCAGCCGGGCGAATACCGCATGACGGTTACCTTCCCCGGTTTTAACCAATATGTGCGTCCGAGCATTATCCTGCAAATGCAGGACCGCGCCCGCGTAGACGTGCAGCTTAAACTTGGCGAGATCACCGAAACGGTCACCGTCACGGACAGCGTGTCAATGATCGAATCGGAAACGGCCTCGCGGTCGCAGACCATCAACAATGCCATCATCGCCGATGTCCCCACGCAGGGGCGCAGCGCGTTCCAACTTGCCTGGGCCGCCGCCGGCGTCGTGAAGAAGGGCGATTGGCGTTTTCTGCGCGCCTTTGACACCGCCGGGCAGTCGAATTTTTCGGTGAATGGCGGCTTGAACAAGCAGAACGAAGTGCTGCTCGACGGCATTAGCAATGTCCGCACCGGCGGCAACGTGATCTCGTCTCCGACGATCGAGGCCATCCAGGAATTCAAGGTAATCACCAACAGCTACGACGCCACCTACGGCCGCACCGGCGGCGGTACCGTCAGCATCGTTACAAAGGGTGGTTCGAACGCATTCCACGGCAACTTGTTCGAGTATCTACAGGTGGAAGACCTGAATGCGAACCAGTTCGAACTGAACAGGGGAGGCGTGAAGAAGCCCCCGATGAATGTGAATACATACGGCTTCTACGTCGGAGGCCCTGTATTCATCCCGAAATTCTTTGACGGCCGCAACCGGCTTTTCTGGACCCTGTCCTATGAGGCGATGCGGCAGCGTTCCGCTGATCCAGGCACCGTCACCATGCCGCTCAATGAATGGCGGACGGGAGACTTCTCCAGCCTCCAGACCGCGCAAGGCGCGCCGATCAGCATCTACGATCCGCTCACGACGGCTTCGAACGGCCTGCGCACCCAGGTCGCGGGCAACATCATCC
>JADLCF010000052.1 GCA_020847315.1 Bryobacterales bacterium
CGAACTCACTGTCAACAAAGCACTTCCCAGTTGGCCCACCTCCGCCATCCTCGCCCATCCCCCGGCTCTCCGACGCCCTTTCCACACCCTCGCCGCTATACTCAGGCAGCCTGGCGGGCAGCGCAGTTCTCCCGCCGGCCTGCCCCAGCTACCGGGCAATCAGGAGGAGCCCATCCATGCCCAAAGTTCTCAATCCCGATTCCCTCGCCCCCAAGCGCCCAGCCTCGGATGTCCAGGACTACCTGGCGCGCAAGTACGCCTCGCTCCACCTCCACCCGGAATCCAACCCCGCGCCGAACGGCATCCCGCCGCATCCGCCGGAGAATCCGCCCTCGCCGCCCACCTCCGAGAAGCAGCGCGCCGCCAACCGCCGCAACGCCCGGCACAGCACCGGACCCAAAACCCTCGAAGGCAAGGCCGCCTCCGCCGCCAACTCCCGCCGCCACGGGCTCTACGGCGGTTCCATGCTCCTTTCGATCGAAGACGACGGCGATTACAACCGCATCCTCCGGGACCTCCAGGACTTCTACCGCCCCGCCGATTCCGAAGAGCGCTACGTCGTCGAGATGGTAGCCCAGCAGCGCCACCGCCTCCTCCGCCACGCCGCCCTCGAAACCGGCTACCTCGACTACCAGCAGCGCAAGCAAATCACCAACGCCGCCTGGCTTGCCGCGAAGGGGAGGCCGGACCCGTTCTTCGAAAAGATCATCCCCCTGCTCGAGAACCCGGAAACCCTCATCCCCGACGATCTCCTCAACCTCCTCCTCGGCCGCTGCTATGAAGCGACGCTTACGAATGCCCGCAGTTCCCTCGCCGAGCTCACCCGCATCGAAAACAACCATCGCCGCAACCTCGCCTACTGGGAGTCCCGCCTGGAGCAACTCCTCCGGGACCGCCAGCGCCATCGCGCAACCCCGGCATCCCGAACCGCGCCGAACTCCCAACCTCCCTCTCCCAGCCCGGTCACGCAAGATCCGGGGCCACCGGCCCCGAGTCCAACCCCACCCGCCGCAACGAGCCCCGGCCACAATCGCGCCACGCAAAACGCAAAATCAACAACATCCAGCGAAACTCCAGGGAACGAACCCATTTCTTCGCCTAGGGGCGAAACCCCGCATCCCAACTCTGCGATCCTCCGAAACGGCCGCCCGAAAAGAGAAACCCGCAAGAGACGGCAGCCCGAAAAGCCGAGAGGAAGCAGCCGGTGGGATCTCGCCTTTACGCGACTGTCTCATCGCAGGCCGCCGAGACGCGGTCAGCCTTCGGAACCACCCAATCCAAACCGTCACACCGGAGTTGCTTCTATCGCAAACACCTTCTGCTGCCGGAATTCTCCGGAAGTCTCTGCCGCCCCTTGACGGGCACCAATAGTTCCTATGCCCGATTTCCCGAAAATCTTGCGGCCTTCATGATCCCGGTTCCGAGCGAAGGCGTCTGAGAACCGTGCTCCCACGTACACTGAAGTACGTGCGGTCGAGCTGCCGGGCGCGGTGCTCCGGTCCACGCAAGACCATTGCATGGAAAAGGTTGTGGCATCATAGAAAGCCCTGCCAGGGAGGAAACGGTGTATGCGGCCAGTGATATTGCTTGCGATGTTTGCTGTGTTCTCCTTGTCCGTAATCGCGCAAGCGCAGCCTGTCTATCTCGTGCAGGGTGGCAAACCGGGCGCCGTCATCGTACTTGGCCGGGATAGCTCTCCGTTCTACCGTTTCGTTGGAGACGAGTTGTATCGATACGTCAAGTCCATCACCGGGGCTTCCCTCGAAATATCGGATTCCTCCGCGCCCGCGTCCGAGGCGCTCACCATCGCGATTGGTGGCCCGGATGTGAACCCCCTGGTCCGCGAAGCCGCCGATAAAAAGCTGGTTGATTTCGAGGGGCTGACGCAGGATGGCTACGTACTCATGCAAACGAAGCTGAGTGGCAGAAATGTTCTCATCGCCGGAGGCAACCAGGAAGCCGCCACCATGTATGCCGTCTACGAACTGATCGAGCGGTTCGGCGTCACGTTCCTGCTCACAAAAGACATCCTGCCGGAGCGGAGCGCCGAACTGCGAGTTCCCACGCTGCCCGGCCGAGTCCAAACTCCGTTTCCGCAGCGCGGATTCTTCATCTCCAATATCTATCCGAACCGGGGAATGATGGATCTCGCCGAAGTGAAAGCCATGCTTGACCAGATGGCGAAGCTCAAGATGAACTATCTACAGTTTTTCTGGTTTGAGCACGAGCCCTGGATTGATTTCACGTACAACGGCGAGCACAAGCTGATCGGTGACGCCACCGGGCCGGAATCCGGCTACTTAACCTGGCGCTACCATTTCGGGTCGTACCTCGTCAAAGACCTTTCCGTTGGCAGGGAACTGTTTAAGGGCAAGAAGAAGATCGCGCCCGCCGAATTCCAGGATGTAGAAACGCCCGAGCAAGCGTATACAACGGCCAAGGCTTTCCTCAACGAGATCATCCGTTACTCGAAATCCCGGAAGATCAAGGTATGGTTGTGTATCGATCCGACCACCCTGCCGGGAAACCTCGCGCGATACGCCCGGCGCGCTACCAATCTGGAGATCCCTTTTCATCCGATCCTGGGAGCGCACATGTGCCCCGCCGACCCCGTCCTGCATGAGATAAACGAGAGCCGCTTCAAGGCGCTCGTGGAAACCTATCCGGACGCGGAGGGCTATTTCCTCTATCTCCCGGAGATGTTCCCGAACTGCCCGGACGAGCGGGATCGGAACTTTCTCCTCAGCCAGCGCGGGAAGTACGACGGTCTATTGAAGCTGTGGGCCCCGTTTACCGCCTACGAGCGCGATCCCGGCGTCGTCCTCGATTCGAACATTGGATCGATTCACATTGCACAGCAACTGATTGCCGCCCGTGACCGCATCGCACCGAAAGCAAAGTTGGGAATCGGCGGCATTGGCCGCGCCTTCGTGCTTCCCGTCATGGATAAGCTATTCGCGAAAGAGATTCCATTCGCCGACATGGAATCCCGAGCCATCTGGACTCCCACCGGAGTGCCGATGGAAGACTTTGGCGGCATGGGCAAACGGGAGCGGATTCTCGTGCCGCGAATGGACGATGACAGCTCCATGTTCGGAATGCAGTTCAATCTCAACCTTTACTATAAGGATCGTGTTCTCCTGGGCTCGCTCGAGAACGGCGTCGCTGGTCTTGTAGGCCAACTGAACCGGCCGAGAGGGACCGAGCAGAATTACCTCTATCTGGCGGACGGTAGCTGGAATCCGAAGCTGACTCCGGAAGAGTTTTACGCCGATTACGCGCGGCGCGTCTTCGGTGAGGGCGCTGCCGAAGACATGCGAGCGGCCTTCCGTGCGTTGGAGGAGAACGAAGAGATGCTGGGGTGGACCGGCCGAAGCAACTTCGGCTGCTGCGGCGTCATTCCCGAAGTCGCAATGGCGCACAGCCTGTACAAGCAGCCTAACCCGTTCGATGGGCCGGTGAACTGGGATGGGTTCATCAGCGGCAGCCATGATCGGATCCGATACTTCACCCACAGTGTCGTGTTGCTCAACCGCGCTCTTCAGTCGTTCGATCGAGCCGCCGCGCGCGTCGAACCGCGAGGCCGGGAGGAACTGAACTACCTCAAGAACAAAACGCAATCGTATGTATTGCTCTTTGAAACTCTGATCGCCGCGCGCCGGGGATATATCGTGTTTGACGAAGCCTTCCGCGCGCGCAAGAGTCCGGCCGATCCCGAATTCATCCGGAAGTTGGATGAAAGCCTGCGGCTGTTCGCCGAGGCGCGCCGCCTGGGACGCAAGACCACCGAAACATTCGCGGAAGACATAGACCATACGTCCGATTTGGGCGTGCTCTATCGGGCGAACCTGTTCCTGATTACCGGTCTCGAACTGGCCGAGCGGACGATGGCGAACATCAACAATTTTCACCACGGAAAGCAATACACCGGTCGCGTGGAGTGGAACAAAATTTATTACGACTTCCCGGAGTTCGCGCGGCAGCGCTGACCTTGCTCGAAGTTGTACGTCAAGATCGGAGGAAAGAGAATTGGGTCGGCAGGCTGGGGATATCCCCGCCGGAGCCGCATGCCCGGCTTACGGGCTTCAGATCGGGCATCAACGTGGCGCTCGCCGATCTTCGTCGCCGGGTCTTACGCCAACCGGGTCCGCCTGGCTTCGCGGTGAAAGAACCAGCGTTTCGTCAACTCCGCGCATCCGATATACGCGACCACGATTCCTGCCAGCCACGGCAGAAAGACGACCGGGATTCTAGTGAATCCGAGTACTGGGCCCAGTGGTGTAAAGGGAAGAATGAGCGCGATGACGGCGACCAGGCATGTAGTCCAGAACAAGGGCCGTCCAGGCCTGCTTAGGTAGAACGGTAACTGTGTTCGAACCACCAGCAGCACTAGGCAGGCGGATACCACGGATTCCAAGAACCAGCCCGTGCGAAATTCAACGGGCCCGGCCTTCAACAGGAGTAACAGAACCCCGAAGGTGAGATAGTCGAAAACGGAGCTGAGCAAGCCGAAAGTGATCATGAAACGCCGGATGAAGCCAAGATCCCATTTGCGTGGGCGCTCCACAATTCCGGCATCCACCCGGTCCGAAGCGATCGTCATCGCGGGAAAATCCGTCAGGAGATTCGTGAGCAGAATCTGCTGGGGCAGTAGTGGGAGAAATGGCAGGAACGTGGATGCGCCCGCCATGCTGAACATATTCCCGAAATTTGCGCTCGTTGCGATGAAGATGTATTTGAGTGTGTTGGTAAAGGTTGCCCGGCCATCGCGGACGGCGCGAACCACAACCTCCAGTTCGTGTTCCAGCAGAACGATGTCCGCGGCATCCTTGGCGACGTCCACCGCGCTATCGACGGATATGCCGACATCGGCGGCGTGCAGGGCCGGGGCGTCATTGATCCCGTCCCCCAGATATCCCACTACGTGCCCGCTCTTCTGGAGCGCGAGGATGATGTGCTCTTTCTGGTTCGGCTCGACCTCGGCGAAGATATCCACTTCGGGCGCCCGTTGAATCAGGGCGCTCTCGCTCATCTTTCTCATTTCCGGGCCGGTGAGGATCACGGAGTTCTGCAGCCCGACGCTGGAGCCGACGCTCTGCGCCACCAGGTGATTGTCGCCGGTGATCATCTTGAGTGAAACGCCGAGGTTGCAAAGTTCGGTAATCGTGGCGGCGACGCCGGCTTTAGGAGGGTCGTTGAAAACAAGGTAGCCGATCAGGCACATCTCTACCTCGTCCTCGCGCAGGCACCTAGTGGCGGCGCCCATCTCACGCACGGCAACCCCCAGCATCCGGTAGGCTTGAGAACTGAAGGATTGGTAGCGCTCGTCGAGCCGCTCCCGAACCTCATCAATTTCAACCTTGCGGCCATCCGGAAGTTCCGCTGTGCTGCAAACGTCGAGCACGTGGTTCAGCGCTCCCTTGGTAATCAGCAAAGACCGGCCTTCCCGGCTAACGAGCATGCTCAGACGTTTGCGTACGAAATCATAAGGGTTCTCGTCCAGCTTTTGGCAATTGGATACATCGAACTGCCGGGTGGCCCGAATGGCGGTATCGATCGGGTTGGGGAATCCCGTCTCAAAAAACGAGTTCAAATAGGCTATCTCCAACACACGGTCGCTGTCATTGCCCGCCAGATCCTGCGCCTTTATCCGGACGATGCCTTCGGTAAGCGTTCCCGTCTTGTCGGAGCAGAAAATGTCAATGCTGCCGAGGTTTTCAATGGAGGCGAGCCGCTTGACGATCGCTTTGTTTTTCGCAATGCGCTTTGCGCCTTGGGCAAGGCTCACGCTGACAATCGCCGGCAGAAGTTGTGGAGTGAGGCCGACGGCAAGGGCGAGCGCAAAGAGGAACGAATCAAGAACCGATTCATGGAGGTAAGTATTGATGGCGAAAATGCCCACCAGCATGAGCAACGTCACCTGCATGAGGAAGTATCCGAACCTCCGTATGCCGTGCTCAAAATCCGTCTCCGCGGGCCTCAGTCGTAGGCTCTGAGCCACCTTGCCGAACTCCGTGCGGCGGCCGGTATCAATCACCACCGCCCGGCCGGATCCGCTCACGACATGGGTACCCATGTAGAGGGCGCAACTGCGCGCCGCGAGTTCGGTATCCGCGGGCACGGCCCCAGCAAATTTATCGACGGGAAATGTCTCACCGGTCAACGCGGCCTGGTCCAGCGATAGATCATTCGATTCCAGCAGCAGGCAATCGCCGGGAATGCCGGAACCCGCGGAAAGCAGTATGATGTCGCCCGGAACAACCTCATCCATTGGCGTGTCGCTCTCGGCTCCGTCGCGCCGGACCCTGGCGCGCAATTCTACGAGCTCGAGCAACTTCTCCACCGCATTTGCGGCGCCCCTTTCCTGCCAGTACCCCAACAGGCCGCTGATGAACACAATCAAGAGAATGATCGTGGCATCGGCGCGGTCATGCAAAAAAATTGACAGCGTCGCCGCGGCTAGCAGGATTAAGATGACGGGGCTCGAAAACTGAGAAAGCAGGAGTCGGATCCCTTCCGCCTTGCGCCGCTCCTGTAAACGATTCGGCCCGAACTCCGCAAGCCTCCGGCGGGCATCTTCCGAACTAAGCCCCGCCGAGGATACACCCAGGGCATCCATGACAGTCTCCGCCTCGCGGCTCCAAAAAGGCGCATTCGCTTCGGTCATTGATACCCCGTTGCCGCCATGTGGAACCTCACTTCGCGGCAACCCCAACCTGAAAATTCGAAGATGATTCAACTTCCATTGACAAGCGCGGCTCTCGTGTAATCCACACTACGATGCCGTTCTTCTCTTCGCAAGCGCGAGATTCAGGCGACATCAACCGCAGAACTTCAGGCGAGTCGGCGATACACGCAGGCTTGCCGATCGGGAGAAAAGAAACGGGCCGGCGAATCTGTATCGCCGGCCCGGCCATGGCTCAATTGAAGTCGGACTACTAAATCAAAAGTTGAAGCGCAGTGCGACTTGCATGTAACGCGCCGTCCCGGCGCTCGTGATTCTGGCGAACGCCGAGCTCGCCACGTTGGTGCTTGGGTTGCCGTAGTTCACGGTGTTGAATGCATTGAAGGCTTCCCAGCGAAGCTGGAAGTCTTTGCGCTCCCCGACGGAGAATCGCTTCGAGAGCGCGGTGTTGAGTTGGAACATGCCGGGCCCTTCAAGGATGCCGAGTCCGGAGTTGCCGAAGGTATAGAGAGCGGGCCGGGTGAATGCCCCTTTGTTGAACCAGACGCTGGTTGTGGGAGAAGTCACGGTCGGCGTACCGGAGACGTCGGCACGCGTGCCCCACCCGTTCCCGAGATTCGAGTAGCCGCCGCTGATCGAGAGCGGTGCTCCCGAGCGCGCCGCCTGCGTGAAGGTGAACTCCCATCCACCGATCAGGGCGTTGGCAATCGGATTCAGATCCTGAAGATATCGCTGCCCTTTCCCGACGGGGATTTCCCAAACGAGACTCGTGGACGCGAGGTGCCGGTAATCAAAGTTCGTGCGTCCCCGGTTGTACCAGAGCGGCGAGTAGGGGATCAGTGGACTGTACTCATCGCTGCCGCTGGAAAGCTCGCCCATCGAGCGGGAGAACGAGTACGCGAAGGTGAACGAAACCCCGTCGGCGAAGCGGCGTTCTACCTTCGTTTGCAGGGCGTGGTACCAGTTGCGGCCGATATTCTCCATCCTTTGCACATCACTGATGAGAGGATTGGGTCTTTCCGCCTGGAGGTTCGTGTGCGGACCGATCGCGGCCGCGTTGTACGGCTGGAACACAACGTCATCGTCCACCTTCGTGCCCACATAGCTGACGGTGAGCGCCGTCTTCCAGGGCAAAGCGGATTGCACCGTGAAATTCCAGTTCTGCGTGCGCGCCGCCTTCAACCGCGGATCGACCGCTTCGCCGATCCCGAACACCCCGAAGGCGTTGGGGTCCGAACTCCATACCGTCTCCCAGGGTTGCAGTTGGGAGAGGCCGAAGCCCAGCGACTCAACACCCCAGAACGGGAGATTCGCCGCCGAAGAGGCGGAGCGATTGCCCGTGAAGCTGTTGTAGAAAAGGCCGTAGGCCGCGCGCAGCACGATCTGTCTCTGGTCGAAGGGCCTGTAGACAACACCGATGCGCGGGGCCCAGTTGCCCGTGCCCTCCATCAGGTTGTCTGAGTAGCCCGCCTTGCGCGCGGTGGTCCACAATCCCGCCGTCGCGGCTGCGACGTTGCGCGTGTTGAGAAAGGCGTCGAGATTGATCTCCCCGTCGCTTTCCACCGCCGCGACCACCATGCCGGGATACTGCCCCGATTTCAGGTTGGGATCCCACGTACTGCTAGCCTGGCGCATGTTGCGGCGTCCATACCAGCGCTCGTAGCGGAGACCGGCGTCCACCGTCAGGTTCTGGCGCACGCGCCAACTGTCGTTGACGTAGAACCCGGTGTACGGGGCGCGGTTCGTACCGAACTCGGCCAGCGGCGCGTTGCGGGAACTCCCGGAGGTGTATCCCAGAAGGAAGTCCGCGAATCCGTCGTTGGAATAAAGGTTGCTGAAGTTGAAGTTCCCGCGGACACAGCAACTGCCGTGGTCGCCATACGTATGCACGTCCAGATATTCGAAGCCTGCCGAAAGTGAATGCGCGCCGCGGAAGTACCGGTAATCCACCTTGGAATTGTAAACGCCTCCCCACAATCGGCCGGGCGCGCCCCAACCGGCGTAGTAGATGCCCTGATAACCATTGCCGAAGTTGATGTTGGAAGGTCCGATCCAGGTCTCCCGGCCGGCGGTGGGGAAGCCCTGAATTCCCGCCGCCTCCGCCGCGTTCGTAACGCCCAATGCGTCGTTGGTATAGCTCTCCTTGGTCCTCATCATGCCACCGGCCAGGGTGAGCACGCTGTTGCTCGAAAGCGTCCAGGTGTAGTTCGCGGCGACATTGTGCTGCGTGACCTTGTCATTCGTGACCGCTTCCGGCCGGTACCCAAGTTGCTGGCTCGGCTGCCGGATGAGGACGTAGCGCCCATAGAGGCGCTGCGATTCCGTGAGGTTGTGATCGATCCTGCCCGTGCCTTCCCACGTGTTGTTCGAAGTGGCGGTGTTGGTTCGGAAAAAGCCGTCCGCCGAATTCGCTTCGAGGAGCAGCGGAGTGTAATAAGCGGCAGCCTTGGAGACGCGCGCCGTGGGAATGATATTGCCTGCGAAGGGCAGCTTCGTGAGGGGGTCGCTGATGGTCTTGGAGAGAGCCGAGAAGTCCCGCTGCTTCATCGCCGGCGTGACTGCCAGCGAATTCCAGACCTGTGCGTTACGAATCGTGGTGCCCTCAAAACTCCCGAAGAAGAACGTCTTGTTCTTGATCACCGGGCCGCCCACCGCGGCGCCGAATTGATTGCGGCGCACCCTTGGCCGCCGGGTGGCAAAGGTATTGCGGGCATTGAGCGCATCGTTTTGCAGATACTCCCATGCCGCGCCATGAAACTCATTGGTGCCGGACTTCGTCGCGACTTTCACCAGAATCGGATCGCGGCCGTTCTCCGCGCTGAAGTTGAGCGTTTCCACGCTAAATTCCGCTACCGTATCGACGTTCGGAATGGCCGTGCCGCCTTCGTCCATGGGCGCGTTCGAGAGCATGCCGTCCAACTGAAAGCCGGTCTTGTTATTGCGTTGTCCCTGCCCCTGCACGAAGGTTCCGCGTTCTCCACCGGATTGCGTCGACGTGTGCTGCATGCCCGGAACGAGCGACACCAAGCTGAGCGGATTGCGCGTGGCAAGCGGAAGCTCGCGGATCTGCCCCACCTGGATCACCGTCTCCGCGCTGCTCTTCTCGGTTTGGAGGAGCGCTGTGTCGGACGTAACCGATACGGATTCCGTAACTTCACCTACCGAGAGGACCGGCGACAACCGGCTGCGGCCGCCAACGGTCAACTCACTGCCGGAGATCTCCCACGTCTTGAAGCCCTTTGCCGTAACGGTAATCTTGTAGGAGCCAATCGGGAGCGCGGGAACGTTGAAGTTCCCCTGGGCATCCGTGGTGGCCTGCCTCGTGAAGCCCGTCGCGGTCTGGGTGGCTCGCACCTCCGCGCCGGGAACGACGCCCCCGGATGCATCCACGACGGTTCCGAAGAAGGAACCTTCCGTTCCACTTTGAGCGCTCAACATAAGCCCGGTGAGGGCGTAAAGGACCAGAAAGAAAATAGTCAACCTTGGCAATCGCATAGCGAAACTCCTTAATGTCAAGCTTCCGGGAGGCCGGGTTTGACGTCAATCACATGCCGGAGCAAAATTCCAGGGAATTGGATTCTTCCGTTTTCAGGAATCTCCGCGACGCGGATCCCGCATCCATTTTTTGTCAGTGAACGCTCGGCCGTGTTTGCTAGAATCCCCTTAATTGCAGGAGGGAGGGATTGCACTGATGCCGGCAGAGAAGACGCCCACCGTACCCGCCCTGGAGCGCGGCATGAAGATCCTCGAGACACTGGCCAAGTCCAAGAATGGCTACTCGTTCTCGCAGCTTGTCCGTCTGCTGGATTACCCGAAGAGCTCCATCCACAGCATCCTCATTACCTTCGAACGCTTGGGCTATCTGCATCGGCTGGACACGTCCGGGCGCTATGTAGCCGGGCTGAACCTGATCCGGATTGCAACGGCGGCGTCGCACGGCAACATGCTGCGGCAGAAAGCCGGAACCTTGCTGTGCGAACTGACTCGCCGCACGGGCCTCACCTCGCATCTCGCGATTCTTGAGGACAGCGAAGCTTTGCTCGTCGCCAAAGTGGAACCGGTCGGGATGCAGCCCGTCGCAACCTGGATTGGGAAGCGAATCGACTATCACTGCACAAGCCTCGGCAAGGCGCTGATAAGTCGGCTGTCGGACGAGGAGATCGACAAGCTCGTCAGGCGGCACAGCATGCTGCGCCACAACGAGAATACGATCTGCACCTTGACGCAATTGAAGCGAGAGCTGCTGCGAACGCGGCAGGCGGGGTATGCCGTGGATAACGAGGAAGAGGAAGTTGGCATGCGTTGTATCGGCGCGCCTGTCCTCGACAGCAAGGGCGCGGTGGCCGCGGCGGTGAGTGTCGCAGGCACGGTGGAGCGCATCCAGCTTGACGATGTGCCGAGGATCGGCGCGCTGGTGAAGGAAATGGCGTCTGAACTGGGACGCCACCTGACTGAGGGCCAATAACCTCTCTCGCGGATTTCTTCCGGCATACAAGATTCCAATGATGGAACGCGTAGCGCCTTGTCGCAGAATGGGGAATATGCGTCTCAACGGGAAGGTAGCGATCGTGACCGGCGCGTCTCACGGCATTGGCAGAGCCATTGCCCGGCGCTTCGCCGAAGAAGGAGCCGCGGTGCTCATCGCGGACATCGATGCAGACGCCGGCGGTGCGCTTGCGGATATGATCCGCTCCGAAGGTGGACGCGCGGAGTTTCGCCGGACCGATGTCACGTCGAACGCGGAAGTGGCCGGGGCCGTCGAAGCTGCTTTGTGTTGGACCGGCCGCATTGATGTGCTGTGCAATAACGCGGCATACCTCGGCGAGTTCCACGCCATCCTGGAAGCGGATGACGAGGAGTGGAACCGCTGCTTGCAAGTGCAGTTGCTCGGCGCCAATCGATGCACGAAGGCGGTGCTCCCGTTCA
>JADLCF010000053.1 GCA_020847315.1 Bryobacterales bacterium
CGCCTCGGGACCGCCCAAAGCGCCGCGCCCAATAGTTTTCGCTGATCACCGCAACGGGATGCGCCCCGGGAATCTTATCGTCGTTTTTCGTCAAAACGCGGCCGAGCGTGGCACCGGCTCCAAGCGCTTCGAAGAAGTTGCCGGAGATATATTGAAACTCGACTCGCTCCTCGGAGCCGTCCCCGCCGTCCCAACGAACCCACCCGATCCGTACGAAGGTGGCTAGGAACAAATCGGCTGTAGCGCGACTATGGTCGCGCAATGTGCTGAATACGGGATAGGAGAAGACCTCTCCAGTGGAATGTAAGTCGTTGCGAACAACCTGAAACAAGCTCTCTGAGTTCCGAACCGGCAACTTCCTCAGGAACACGGCATCGACGATATTGGCTACTGCCAGGCAAGCTCCTACTGCAAGGGCCAGGGACAACACGGATGCAATTCCGATGATTGGACTCCGGCGTAGCAGGCGAAGTCCAAAGGCAACATCCTGTCTCACGCTGTCGATCCACGTGAGAAGCCGGGTTGTCGCCGGATCGCGCAAATCGCCTCTGTCGTCGAATGACATCTCCAAAGATTATAGTTTGGCCATGAGCCTGCCGCCTTCCCCGGCCATCTGGTCGTGAAAGTGCAATTCATAGGGGGGTAGACAACCTACATGCATCGGATGTAGAATACCTACATCCTAAATGTCGAAAGGACGCCGGGCATCACGGACGCGGGGGCTCCAACTGACTGGTGCGATTGCGGCCCTCATGGTACCGAAGACCAAGGAAGGGGGGAGATGAAAATCTGGTCATGGATTCGGCGACGGCCTGATCGTGAACACGAACTTGATGAAGAGATTCGGTCCCATCTGGCCATGGCCACTCGGGACAGGATCGAATGCGGAGAACCGCGCGAAGCGGCGGGCTTTAGCGCCCGCCGTGACTTTGGGAACGTGACTCTCATTAAGGAGGTGACCAGGGAAGTGTGGAGGTGGAACTATGTCGAGCACATCTTCTATGACCTCCGGCACAGCCTCCGCAGTCTGCTCAAGAGTCCTGTCTTCTCTCTGACAGTCACGTTAGTCTTCGGCGTAGGGATTGGTGCCAATACAACGGTTTTCAGCATCGTAAACACTGTCTTACTGCACCCTCTGCCGTTTCAGGACTCGCAAGAAATCGTCCACGTTCGGCGCCGCACTGATTTTGGAAGCAGCTCCAGCTTTTCCATGCACGACTATCTCGCCATTCGTGCACAGAAAGATGCTCTCTCAGCCCTCGCCATTGCGGATAGCGGTATTGGGGGCTACAACCTCATTAGTGGTGGAACGCCGGAACAAGTTTTAGGGATGCGGGTGAGTGCCCAGTATTTCGCGGTATTCGGCGTTCCACCGGCCGCGGGCCGATTGTTCGCGGAAGGCGATGATGAGCCCGGCCAACCCCGTTTTGCGGTAATTAGCGAGGGGCTCTGGACCCGTCGGTTCGGCGGGAGCCCAGCCGTCGTCGGAGGGGTGTTGAATATCGGCGGTGAGGCCTACAACATCGTCGGTGTGGCGCCTGACAACATGCGTGGATTCATGCCGACGGACATCTATCTGTGTTTGCCGATACCTTCCCAGAGCATCGATCGGACCAATGGCTTCCAGGTGCTTGGCCGCCTGAAGCCGGGGCTCACACTCGCTCGATCTGAAGCCGGGATAGATACAATTGCACGTCACCACGCGAAAAAGTCGTCGCTCACGAACATGCCACAGGGCATTATGCTTCGGGAAATCCGGGAAGAAATAGCAGGACGGGCACGTCCCGCACTCAGAGTCCTATTTGCCTCTGTTGTTCTGGTCTTACTGGTTGCTTGCTCCAATGTGGCCAACCTGGTTTTGGCCCGAGGGGCAGGAAGGCGGCGAGAAATCGCTGTGATGGTTGCGCTCGGAGCGCCGCGATCGCGAGTTGTAGCCCGCCTCCTCACTGAGGGCTTCGTCCTTGCTGCCGCTGGAGGAACTTTAGGCTTCTTCCTGGCCCATTTGGGTGTTCGAGCTATTCCGCTTCTGTCAGCCGACAGGCTGCCTCAACTCGACCTGATCCGAGTCGACTTCGTGGCTTTGGGTTTTGTCTTTGCCGCTGCGGTTGTGTGTGGGCTACTGGCTAGCATTGCCCCAGCCCTCGATCTCGCCAAGACAAACCTGACAGAGCCGCTCAAACAGGCAACGGCCCAGGGCGGAACGGCACGCGGAGGAAACAGGCTTCGCAATATCCTTGTTACCTCTCAAGTCGCCCTCTCGACGGTCCTGCTGATGGGCGCGATCTTGTTTATACGAAGTTTCTCTAACCTGAGTGCTGTCGATCCAGGATTTCAGGCCGATCATGTACTGACTATGAACATCAGTGTCGACTCGATACGCTACCCCGACAGCCTTCGCACCGCAGCCTACTACGAAAGAGTTGTTCAGAACCTTGAAAGAATCCCAGGAGTTATCGCCGCCAGTTCTACGACGACCCTTCCGTTTGAACCTGTGTTTGATTTTCCAGTCAGGCCACTGGGAGGGGATCCCTCCTCCACACAACGTGGTGCGAATCGAGAGCAAGTGGATGCCTGGTACCGTGCTATTAACAGTCACTTCTTCCTCGCGATGGGCATGCCACTCCTGCGTGGACGGGCCTTTGATGAGCGTGACTCCGCCAACTCTGCACCAGTCGTTGTCATCAACAGTGCTTTGGCTCGGAAGGCGTTTCCCAACCAAGAAGCGCTGGGGAAGTCACTTGTCATTGGCGAAGGTTACCTCACTGACCCCCACGAGTTGCGTCCGCGCATGATTGTAGGCGTGGTTGGGGACACGCGCGAGGAAGGCGTTATGTACGCTCCCCCTGGTGTGATCTTCGTGCCGGCTGCCCAATCACCAGATAGAATTACCCGAATCACACTGGGAAAGATACCCACCAGATGGGTGATTCGCACAACCGGAGATCCTCTCGCGCTAGTGGTAGCCGTCCGGCACGCGGTGCTGGAAGCAGACCCAACGCAGCCGCCCGCAGGATTCCAGACTATGGAGAAAGTGCTGGCAGGATCTTTTGGTCCTGCTCGCTTCAACATGCTCATGCTGACGGTCTTCGCGGTGCTCGCTCTGGCTTTAGCCGCACTGGGAGTGTACGGATTGATGTCCTATTCTGTGTCTATGAGAGTCCGGGAGATTGGACTGCGCATGGCGCTCGGAGCACAACCAGCCAACGTTGTGCGTTCTCTCGTGTGGCAAGGCTTGATCCTTTGTTTTGCGGGCATCGTCGTTGGGCTTGCAGGAGGACTCGCGCTCGGACGCTTTCTGCGAAGGCTCCTGTTCGGCGTTCCACCTTCGGATTCTCTTACAGTCGCCACCGTACTTGCCACGCTGCTGATCGTAATGCTGGTGTCCAACTACGTTCCAGCTTCTCGTGCCGCCGGGATCGATCCGATGCGGGCGTTGCGTGACGAATGATTCTCGTAGTGATTGAATCCCTGGAGTTAGCTACTGGACTCCAGAACGTCTGTCACATATCTTTCATGTATTATTCACTCAACCGTAACACAGGCAGCGGTAGCATCCGATTTGACGGAGATATCCCTGGCCACCGTTGTGGTGCTCGCCCTCGTTCTGGCTGCTGAGTTTGTCAACGGTTGGACCGATGCACCCAATGCAATCGCGACCGTAGTCTCGACCCGCGTCCTGACACCTTTCCGCGCACTTATCATGGCGGTAGTGATGAACATCCTCGGAACGATGTCCGGCATCGCTGTGGCCACAACGATCGGGAAGGATATCGTCC
>JADLCF010000054.1 GCA_020847315.1 Bryobacterales bacterium
CGAAGAACTTCATCTCCGGTTCATTCTGGAAATCGGAGGGTTTGTCATACCAAAAGACGAACTGCCAAGGGCTGTACATGATCACCGCAAGCGCCAGTTGGTGCGGATGCGTCGTGCGAATACGGGGTGAGAAGTAACAGATCGTATAGTCGCCCGCCCCGGCCAAGCCGCGTGTGAAGGGCAGAGTCACGTTGTGCGTGGCGTCCGGCATCGCTTCATTGCCGAGGATCCCCTCCTGCGTCATCAGGTTGGGCCAGGTGCGGCTGAGCCCGGTAGGCCGGTATTCATCGTGAACATCCACCATCAGTTCATGCGCGGCGGCTTTCCGAACCGCATCGTGAAGCCAGCGGGTCCATTGCTGGCTGCCAACGTTCACGAAGCCATACTTCAAACCCGCCACGCCCCATCTCTTGTACAACGGCAACAACTCGTCCAATTGTTTTTCAAGGTGGCGGCGGTTGACGTAAAGGATGACCCCCACGTCTTTCGACTTCGCGTAATCGATCACCTCCTGGAGTTTCAGGCCGCCCCAATTCGGGATCTTCCCGGTGCGGTCCGGGTCCGGCGTGACCGTGCGCGCATCCTGCGCGTCGTCGTATTCGTGGCCATACCAGCCTGCATCGTATTCGATGAACTGGATGTGATGCCGGGCGGCAAAATCCACCAAAGCCTTCCCGCCCTTGGTTGATAGGGAGACTTCACGCATCACCTTGCCCGGTTTGATCCAGGAGGTGTTCGCGATTTTCGACGGTTCGTTCAGATTGAGCAGCAGGTAATTGTGTTCCAGCAACTGCCCGGCGCTGCTTCCGAGAAACAGGACGCGCCATGGCATGGCGCCCGGAACGGAGATCTCCGCCGGACTGTCGAGCGCCGCCCGGATGCCGGGCTCACCCCGATCCTTTGGCGCGACTGGCGAAAACTTCATGCGGGCAAAATCGTCGAGGCCGGCCTCGGCCAGCGCGCCGAAACTGCCGTCGGGAAACTCCACCGTCAACGGCCGTTCACAGCCCTCCTCGATGGCTTCGACACGGACACGCTTATATTCGGCTTGCGCGCGAGGGGTGCTCCAGGCCATCGTGCCCTCGGGAAACCGGTAGGTCGTGGTTTCACTCTCCACGCGCACGGAATTCGTGACGCCGCCTTGCGGGAACTGCAACCGCCAGGCAAACCCCTCGTTGTACGCTCTCACTTCGATCTCGAGAATCGGCAGCGTGCCTCTGCGCGGAGCGAGTTGCACCAGCATTCCCCGGAACGCATCGGGATAGTGGTTACGCTCCCCGTACAGCGGTTTCCACTCACTGTTCTTCGCGAAGCGCGACAGACGGCGTACACGCAACTCCGCCGCCGGTGGCAGGGATGGCGTGGCAATGCCCGGGTCGATCTGCACCAGCCGAGCCCCCGTGGGAGTGAGCACTTCCAGTTGGGGAAGGCCCATGCGGCTGGCGCCGAGCGGCCAGCGAAGGTGGACCGTATAGCTGTGGTCAGGCGGGAACACAGGATCGACGATCGAGGGCGAAGCGGCGTCCGCCGCGGCCTGCGCCAAGGCCGTTCCGGTTGAAAACGCCACAACGAGAATCCAAGCAGCCGAGCGCCAGAATCGCAACCGCCGTCCACTGGTCCATCGGGTTCCGCAAGCTAATGCCATTGTCTAAGGCTAGCGCGAAGCCTCATGGACTCGCGATCCCACCCCCGTCCGAAGCGGGGCCGGGGAGCGCGGCTAGAACGTATAGTTAGCTTCGAGGAACCCGAAGGATCCGTTCTTGCCGTCCGGATAGATCCCGGAGATCACCCGCTTGCCATTCGCGTGGCCATAAAAGGCCTCAATCGAAAACTGCTTGTGGAGGGTGATGACCGCGCCAATATCGGCCAGTGTGGCGAGACTGCGGACGCCGCCGCCCGCGCGGCCGGCGTAGCCGAAGGTCCACGGCTGAAACACGCCTCCGCCCGAATACCACAGATCGCCGCCGGAGGTCAGCCGCAGCGCGTGAATCTCGCTCACCACGCTCAGCCGGGCATGCGGGCGGAGCGTCAGAATAGCGTAGCGATCCTCGTTGTTCACCATGTCATAGAAGGGAAATTTCGCGTACGGGCGCGGCGTGGGCATCAACTGGAAAAAGGTGTTGTGCGTGCCGTCCGCGGGGTTCTCGTCGCCCGTCGTGCGGGAGTATCCGGCCCTCAGCCACGGCTTCAGCGCGGGAATTCCCTTGGGTTGAAAGCCCGCCTCCAGCAGGCCGGCGCCTGCCCGGTGATCCTGGCGTCCCCAGGATCCGGTCTGCGCCACTCCCCAGGCAAGCAGGTCGAGCGTGCCCGCAGGGGTCTCCGCGGCATGGATGAAATGCCCGCCAAAGCTGGCGATTTTAATCGAATCGAGGTCCCCCAGCCGGATGGCCGGCGGACGATTGTCCGTTTTCAGCGCCTCCCGAAAATCGTCGTAGAACATGCTGAATACGCGGACTTCCGAGGCGCTCTTCTTCGCCGCGAAGGCGTGGGAATAGGCTCCGTAGGCGAACGCCACCCGGTTCCAGCCCCAGCCATCCACCTGGAAGACGCCGCGCGTGGGCGTTGCCCCGATCACGGTCACGTTGCTCGCCTTGCCGTTCCAGCTATAGTGCGCGCCATCGAAGCTTCGACCGACGTGGCTCCAGCCAAATGTGCCGAGAATGCGCTGGTTCACACGGGTGCGCTTGAGCGCCGCCAGAGTGGCGTTCTTGGGCGTGAGTTCCGTGCCGTCGATAAATTCGAAGCGGCCAATCCTGATGCCGTGCCGCTCTCCCGCGCCCAGGTGGTGAAACTCGAGATAGGCCTGTTTGGGGAAGATCATCGCGGCGCTCCGGCTCCGGTCATTCGCCGCGTAGTAGGAGGCGCCCAGGCCCAGTTGGCCCTGCACCCCGGGGACTTGCGCGTCGTCCGGTAGGCCGGCCAGGATTGGGGCCGCGAGTTCCACCTTCCAGTTCGTGTGCTTTCCCGTCTGCGCGAAGCTGATCTTGACGAGGTTGCCCGAATAGGCGTAACTGCCCGCCTTCCCGCCACCGAACCAATCCCACATCTCGAGGCGGGAGCGGATGCTGCCATGAATTTCAACGGGGGAACCCTTGGCCGCCGCGGAGGCGTCCGGGGCCGCCTGCTTCGGCGCTGCCGATTGCGCCTTCCCCTCGCCCGGGGGAAAAACGAGCGCAAGGAAGAAGACCGCTAAGATGCTCCATCGAAGCGTTGGGAGGAAGTGGTTCTGTGTTAGCATTCGCTCTAAGTCCTCTCTTCGGCCGTAATTCCTCTCGAAATTGCGGCGGATCCGGAGGATTCCGGTTTTGTGAGTGTTCCCGATGCGAATTCGTACCGGTAATCGTGCATCTCCGAATCCTCGTGATGTAGAATCTAGTAGAGTATCAGAGTCGAGTAGCTGATTATCTGAAAATTAAGAAACCATAACGGGCGGCGGCGATGAACGAGCGGAACAC
>JADLCF010000055.1 GCA_020847315.1 Bryobacterales bacterium
CGGCTTCGAGTTCGGCGCGCGGCCCGACGGCAAGGATGCGGGAACCGGAGATGGCGATGGCCCCATCTTCGATGACGCGGCGGGCGGCATCCATCGTGACGATGGTTTTCGCGCGGACGAGGATGTCCGCGGGCGCGGCGGCAAGGCTCCCGCTGAGGCAAAGAGCCAGCCATAGCAAAACTTGAATAAGCCTCATCGGTCTCTCCCCGTATGTGGCGAAGCGGCGCTCCGCGCTGGAGGCGAACCGGCTCACGCCAGCCGCGGAAGCAATGCTTCGAGCAGCGCCTCCAATTTCGATTGGACCATGCGCCCGGTTTCGAGCACCTCTTCGTGGCTGAGTTTCTCGCCGGAGAGGCCCGCCGCGGCGTTCGTGACACAGGAGATTCCGAGGCAGGCGATCCTCATGTGGTTCGCGGCGATCACTTCCGGAACGGTGGACATGCCGACCAGATCCGCACCGAGCGCACGGAACGCGCGGATCTCCGCCGGAGTTTCGAAACTCGGCCCGAGCAAGGCCATGTAGACGCCCTCCGCCAGAGAGACGCCGGCGTTCGCGGCCACCTCTTTCGCGATCCGGCGCAGCAGCGCGGAATAGGCTTCGGTCATATCCGGAAAGCGCGGGCCAAGGCGATCCAGATTCGGGCCGATGAGGGGGTTCGTGCCCTGGAAATTGATGTGGTCCGTGATGAGAACCAACTGGCCCCGTTCATAGCCGGGATCGATGCCGCCGGAAGCGTTGGTGAGCACGAGCGTGGTGACGCCCAGCAGACCGAGCAATCGAACGCCGAAAACGGTTTCCTCCGCGGAAAAGCCCTCGTACTGGTGCACCCTTCCGGCGAGGCAAGCCACCTCCACGCCGCCCACCTCGCCGAGCACCAGTTCCCCGGCATGCCCTTCGGCGGAGGGAATGGGGAAGCCTGGAATTTCGGTATAGCGAATGCGGATGGCGTTGCGGATGCGGCCGGTGAAGGCGCCGAGCCCGCTGCCGAGAACAATGCCGATACGCGGATGGCGCGCGCCCCTGGCTTCCACGACGCGCAGCGCTTCCTGCAGCAAATCCCACTGGGTCATACCGCTCTCCCCCTCAAATCAGCATACCGACGATGCAGGCCGACATGAAATTGGCCATCGTTCCCGCGGCAACGGCACGCAAGCCGAGGCGGGCAAGGTCTGACTTGCGGGTGGGCGCGAGCGCGCCGATGCCGCCCACCTGGATGGCGATCGAGGAGAAATTCGCAAAGCCGCAGAGCGCGTAGGTGGCGATGGTGAAGGAGCGGGGAGAAAGCGATTCCTTGAGAGGACCCAATTGCAGGAAGGCGACGAACTCGTTGAGCACCAGGCGCGTGCCGAGCAGATTCCCGACGGCTTGCGCATCCGCCCAAGCGACGCCGAGCAGCCAGGCCACGGGCGCGAACATTGCCCCGAACAGACCTTGCATGGTTTCGGGAAACCACGACATGCCGGGCCAGCCATGAACCCAGCCGAAGAAGCCATTGCACATGGCGATTAGAGCAAGAAACGCAATCAGCATGCCGGCGATGTTCAGGCTCAATTGCAAGCCGTCGCCGGCGCCGCGCGCCGCCGCGTCGATGACGTTCACGCCGGGCTTCTCCACTTCGATATCCACTTTGCCGAGCGTCTCCGGGTGATCCGTCTCCGGCACCAGCATTTTGGCGATCAGGATGGTGGCGGGGGCCGTCATCACGACGGCGGTCAACAGGTGCTTGATATCCACCCCGGCCAGTTTCACGTAGGCAGCCATCACCGCGCCGGACACGTGAGCCATGCCGCAGGTCATGACAGTGAAGAGTTCGCTCTCCGTGAGTCTCGGGAGAAAGGGTCGGATGGTGAGCGGCGCTTCGGTCTGCCCCATGAAGATGCTGGCGGCAACATTGGTGGCCTCCGCGCCGCTCGCGCCCATTACGCGCTGCATCACGCGCGCCATCGCACGCACGAGCACTTGCATTACTCCGAAGTAGTAGAGGATGGAAAAGAACGACGCAATGAAGATGATGATGGGGAGAACCTGAAAGGCGAAAAGCACGCCGTAGGGGCCGGCTTTGGTACCCAGGGCTTCGCCGAAGACAAAGCCGCTACCCGCTTCGACGAAGCCGAACATGGCGTTCACGGCGACGCTGGCGTATTCGAAGACTTTGCCGAAATCGGTGAGCAGGACGAGACAGGCGAAGCTCAGTTGCAGCCCCAGGCCCCAGAGCAGCAGGGAGGGGCGGATGCGCTTGCGATCTCTCGAAAAAGCCCAGGCAACCCCGAGGATCACTGCGAGGCCCAAGAGACCGGTAAAGCGCTCCATTCCCTCTCCGGATGTTCAGCGAATTCGGGGCGGTGAGCGGGGAGCCTGCAAAGACTCGCTGCGAGCCCGCCCCCGAAGGGCTTAGCCTACCACTTCGAGAATCAGCTCGCGGCTCTCGGGTTCCGAATTCGAGATGCGGAAGGCGTCTTCCACCATCTCCGCAGCCTCTTCCACGCGCTCTTCGTTCGTGTAATAGAGGCGTGCGAGGACTGAACCGGAATCCACTCGGGCTCCTGTCTTCACTTCCAGGATGACGCCCACGGCGGGGTCGACTTCATCGGAGAAAATCTCACGGCCGCCACCGATCATGGCCGCGGCGCGCCCGATGTCTTCGGCATTGATGGCGGAAACAAAGCCGCCGCGGGGTGAGAAGATCTCGCGCGCGCCCATGGCGTTGGGGAGAAGTTCGAAACGATCCATCACCTGCGGGTTGCCGCCCTGCGCGGTGATGACTTCCTTGAACTTGCGGTAACCGGAAAGGTCGATCAGCTTGTTCTGGGCGATTTCGCGGGCTTCGTCAAGGGTCTTGGTGACCTTGCCGAAATGGATCATCCGGGCGGCGAGTTCGAGCGAGATCCGCGTGAGGTCGCTCGGGCCCATGTTCTGGAGCGTCTGCGAGACCTCCATGATTTCGAGGGCGTTGCCGATGGCGAAGCCGATCGGCTGATTCATGTCGGTGATGAGGGCCTGGATGCGCTTATCGGCGCGGCGGCCGATGGTGATCATCATCTGTGCCAGACGCCGCGCATCGAGCTGCTTCTTCATGTGAGCGCCCGCGCCCACCTTCACATCGAAGATCACCGCATCCACGCCGGCGGCAAGCTTCTTCGACATGATGGAGGAAGCCATCAGGGGAATCGAATCCACGGTGCTCGAAAGATCGCGCAGGGCATAGACGCGCTCATCGGCAGGCGCGATATCCTGATTCTGCTGCATGAAGGCGAGCCCATGCGCCTTGAGCACGGCCTTGAAATCCTCCAGGCTCAGATCGGTGCGGAAACCGGGAATGGAGCCGATTTTATCGAGCGTGTTCCCCATGAAGCCGCTGGTGCGGGAGGCGATGATGGGCACCACCACGCCGGCGGCGGCGGCGATGGGCGCGGCAATCAGGGTGGTCTTATCGCCCACGCCGCCGGTGGAGTATTTTTCCACCTTCACGCCGGGGATATCGGAAAGATCGAGGGAATCGCCGCTGCGGACCAGGTAATCCGTCATCGCAGTGGCTTCGTCTTCACTCATTCCGCTGAAATAAACGGCCATCAGGAATGCGGCCATTTGGAAGTCCGGAATCTCACCGCGGCTATAGCCGTCCACCATATATACGATTTCTTCGGCGCTGAGTTCTTCACCCTCGCGCTTCTGGTGGATTAAGTCAGTTGTTCGCATTACTTTAAGCCCAAGTTACCAAAATACCAGATCCCGAGGCTGCTCCGGGCGGAAATCTACCGGCTGACGGGAATCCCGCGGGAGAATCTGTGCCGGACAGGCAATTTCCGGGCCCTGAAAACCGCTCAGCCCACACCCTCCGGCGCAAAGGCGCCGACCCATTCCACGCCGCCTTCCCCGGCCCGGGCATCGCGCAAGGCCGCGATGGTGCGGTTCAACGCGGGGTGACGCAAATGGGGTGCGATCTCGGCCAGCGGCACGAGGACGAAGAGGCGCTCGCTAATGCGGGGATGGGGCAGGCAGAGGCCAGGTTCGTTCCGAATCTCCTCGCCATACAACAGCAGATCGATGTCAATGGTGCGCGGGCCGTTCTTGATTGTGCGGACGCGCCCCATCGCGTGCTCGATTTGGAGAGCTTCTTCGAGCACCTCTCGCGGGGAACGGCTGGTGCGCAAACATGCGGCGGCGTTCAGAAACCAATCCTGATCCGCGAAGCCCACGGGTTCCGTACGGTAGAGGCTCGAAAGCGCTTCCACGACGCCCAGGCTTTCGAGCCGGCGGACCGCTTCGCGCAGATGGGCCGCCTTGTCTCCCATGTTCGAACCGAGGCCGAGATAGACGGCCGCCTCCGCATTAGAGGGCGCCGCGCTCATCGCCTCCGCTCCATTTCGACGCCCGCGGCGCCGACGCCCCGTTCTCGAAGCGCGGCGGGCTTGCGGAGCAGGATGCGCACACTATCGGCCGGAAATTCCGCCAGCACGGCAGCGCAAATCGCCTCGGCCAGGGTTTCGACGAGCACCCACTCCCGGCTTGCCACCACGCTTTCGAGCATGGTAAGCACGGCAGCATAGTCGATGGTATCCTCAACTTCCTCGGAAAGCGCCGGGAGCCGCAAGCTTTTCTCCATCGAGACGTCCA
>JADLCF010000056.1 GCA_020847315.1 Bryobacterales bacterium
CGAAGCCTGCGGGACAGCATGGCTGGAACGCCGCGTACCCCCGATTGTCGCAAGCCTCCGCCTCGCCGCCAAGGCGGGGCGGGCTTCGCACGCAAGAGAGACTGCTTTGCCGAGTGCGTTCCCGGCTCCTGGGGGTTTGGGGGTTACGTTATCAGGTTATTCAATCACTGATCGTCGCTGATGTAGACCAACCGGGACAGCCTCCGTGATTCCGAGTTTTTTGCTGAGAGGATTCGGTTGGTCGGCGCACTTTATCAATATATGCCACGCATTGCCCGTATTGTTGCCGTTGACGTTCCCCGCCACGTGACCCAGCGAGGCAATCACCGCGCCTCCATCTTCTTTTCCGATCAGAATTATGCAACCAGGTTTCTCAATCACCGATCTTCGCTGATGTAGATGGCACTCAAGTTTCGATCCGGCGATGCGGCAGCAGGTTATCCAACCAGCTTCCCCCCCTGCTAGCGCTACTCTCCCGCGCGCCGGACCGATGAGAACTTTAGCAATCACAACCAGGCAAAAGAAGTTTCCGTCCCTGGCCAGAACTAGCTAACTATCGCCCCTGCAATCACTTCCACGCGCTCGAAGCCCCCAACTCCGGCCTCAACCCATCGCAAGGAACGAGTCCGCCATCCCCTCCGCCACAATCAATCGGATCCACAAATAGGCCCATTCCCCCTTCCGCACACGCGTCAGCCGGAAAACCGGCCCATCCCGTTCCCAACAATTCCGTCCGAGCGTAGCGAGACCTTGTCGCGACGGCGCCGTTTCGCCGGCGTGACGACTCCGTGCACTTCCACGCCACTCGGCGCCTGCACAAATTGCTGCGATCTTCCCCCGCGCACGTTCCACGGGCCTTTTCTCTCCCCGGTTCGAATCATTCGTTGGCCAGACTGTCAAAAATCGGGCTAGGCTGCGGGGCGGCGTTACCCGGTCACCGCTGTTTCGAATAATTTGCTCCTATCACGCCCCAATACCTCCTTCCTTTCCGCTCAATGCGTTACAAACTTCTCGCGCGCCATGCCAGCCTCTCCGGATCGACGCCCACGGGGTCGTTCCAACACCGTCGGCACTATACTCGGGCATGTCCAAGACTTCAAGAAATGCCATTCGCAATCGCACCGGCCGGATCGAAAACCGCAGGGTGATGGGCATCCTTCAGAAAACAACCGGTGTGCTCGGTAAGCGGCCCGATCCTCGCAATTGCATCGAGGCCAATACGTCTCTGTGGGCCATGCGGAAATCGAGAGAATCGCCGAACGCGAGGTCTACCGGTACGGCCAGAACCCAGCGAAGACGGGCCCCCGCGAAAGGCAACGCCACGTCGAGACGATCATGGTTAACCCGCTTCAAAGCCCTTCCGGTTTGTCAGGACATACCCTGACAAACCGGACAGACCCCGCGAAGCTAAATGCGCCCTAACGCATAGATACAGAAAGGTTTGGAAGTCCTTCCCCGCCGCCCGACGGGTGCTGCATTTTTCACAACCCTGACAAACCGCGCCGGACGCCGGGAGCGGCTCCAGGGTCTCGGCGAGGCGCTTTCGCGGCAAGTCCCGCATTGCGCCGGCTTCGTTTCGTAAATGGAATTCCAGGGCGAGGTTACGCATGGATGTACATGGGCGCGCCGTTGCGCTATTCCCGAATCGCGAAATGCAGTATTATGATTTCACTCGGCTCCTCGGAGAAGCCGATGGTATCGATCCTCCGGGCCTTCGAATGAGCATGACTTTCACCCGCGCGTTTTCGCCCTCGGTTCGCGGAACGGCCAGGTCGCTGGCTCTCGTGGCCATCGTGTGCGGCCCGGGAGCGTTGGCCGAAGAGCCACCGGTGCGGGCTTCGATTCCATCCTACTTGGCGGCGGTTGCGGCGGGCGAAGCTCCGTCGTCCGTCGCAACCGCTGAAGCTCTCCCGGCCCCGTTCCTTCCCGTTGCCGCGACCTCGGACGACGGCCGCGTTCACCGGAGCGTGCCACCCGGAGTTCCCTACCGCCCGCTCCATACGAAAGAAAAAGCGAAGCTGCAATTGCTCAGCACGTTTCAGCCGGAAACCCTGGCGCGCATCGGCATTTCCGCCGGCCTGGCTACGTTTCGCGATAGCCCCAACGAGTGGCCGCGCACCGTCGAAACCTACAACTGGCGCTTCGCGGACCGCGTGGGCCAGCGCCTCGTCTATAAGAGCACGGAATTTCTTGTGGGCTCCGTACTGCTCCACGAAGACCCGCGCTATTTCCGGGCGGAGCGGCCGGGCGTGGGCGCGAAAGTTCGTAATGCCCTCAAGCAGACTTGGATGACTCGCCGCGATAATGGCTCATGGGCGCCTGCATGGGGCGCATTCGCGGGAGCCTACACCACAGGTGTGGTCGGCGCTCAATGGATGCCGGACAGCCGGCAAACAGCGGAGAGCATCCTCATCCGCAGCAGCACCCAAATCGGCTTCCGCTTCTGCAACAACTTGCTCCGGGAATTCGGCCCGTCGCTCAAGAAGAAGTTCCGCCGCTAGAGCCGGTCCAAGATTTCCGTGGGCAGATCCTCGTCCTGCAGTTCCCTCGGTGTCCAGCCCAACTCCCGCATCCGCCGGTAGACGAGAGACACTGGCAGCCCCACGACGTTAAAGTAGTCTCCCTCGATGCCGGTGACGTACCGCGACGCCAGCCCTTGGATGCCATAAGCGCCGGCCTTGTCGAGCGGTTCGCCGCTGCTCGCATACTCCTCGATCTCTTCCTCCGTCATCGTGGCGAAGGTCACCCGCGTAGTGGCGCAATCAATCAGAGTCCGGCTTCCGTAGCGCAGGCAAATGCCGGAATGAACTTCGTGCGTCTTGCCGCTGAGAACCTTCAGCATCATCTTCGCCTCGCCCACCGAACCGGGCTTGCCCAAAATCGCGCCGCCCAGGCAAACCGTTGTGTCGGCTGCCAGGGCGATCTCGTCCGGGCCGATCGCAACTGTCAACGCCTTCCGCTCGGCCATGCGACGCACATAGTCGATGGCGTTCTCGCCGGGTAGCACGGTCTCATCTACATTCGGCACGCGAACCGCGAAAGGGATGCCCGCATTCAGCAACAATTCCCGGCGCCGGGGCGACGCCGATGCAAGTATCAGCATGGGCACTCCTTGAACGAAAAGGTTTCTCTCTATTGTGAAGCAGAATTGCCGCTCCCGGGAATCCGGCGTGTGGGGAACGCGCAGGAATCTTGAGCGATAGAACGGCGCCCACCACGAAGCAGCGCTCTCTCCCTCTGAACCGGACCTCTATCGCGCTTACCCTTGTCATGGCGTATCTTGCCGGCTCTGACGGCACGGAGTGCTGCCGCCGTCGCCCAAGTGGATCGCAAGCAGCGACTTTCCATGGCTTGGCGCGGTCCGCTGAGAATCGATTGCCTGTCCGTCTGGAGCCGTCCTCCCCATCGGCAATAGGAGATATCACCTATCCCGAAACAGTACAGTCTCAGAACTGTTTTGGGCGCCTGGTCGTGTATACTCAGCCTTTGGAGCTTCGAATCCGATAATATGAAATGCCTTGGTTTGATCCTCTTGCTGGCCTTTGCTGCAAACGCGGCGAAACTGGTCGGCAACACAAACGCCGGCGGCGTAGCCAATTGCAACTCACCCGGCCAGAATTGCCAGGGAACGACGGTCGGCCCACAGTTCACAATCCTCGATTCCTGGATTATCACGAGCGTCGAAACCTACCAGAACGACGGAACGAATCACACGGGCGCCGTGCCGGGCCCGATTGGATTCATCAACGTCGTGACCGGTGAAGTGTTTTCGTGGTCCGCCGATCCCTCTTCGACGGATATCTTTTGGGTGGCTTTTCCAAACTCGGTGCTTCAGGCGGGCGCCTACCGGGTTTGGAGTTCCGATCCAGCAAGTTGGTCCTACAACACCGGCACCGGATTCGCGGATTCAGATTCCACTCAGCACATCGGGATGGCCGTAGTCCATGGCAACAAGGCCCCCGCTACCATTCCGGAACCGTCCTCTCTGGCTCTGGTTGGCGCGGGCGCTATTCTGATGCTGGCGATTCGCCGGCGACGGAGAGCGTAATCAACCTGTCAGGCATCCTGTGAACCCGCAGCCACATCGGCAACACAAAGCGGACGTTCTCGTAAGGGTTACATCCACTCGCTCAAGTTCCTTCGCCGCCGCCACGCAGCAATACCGAAGCGCACATGCAGATCCGGCGTGTCTGCGGAAGGCAACACGCCGCGAACGTCGCTACCGGCCGTCAGGCTTGGCCGGCTCGTAGGTGCAAAGCGGATCCGTTCCCAGAGGATTGCCCGTGACCGCGAACGCGCGCGCCCGGGACCCGCCGCAGAGGGCGCTGTACTCGCAATACCCGCACTTGCCCTCGAAATGGTGCGGCTCGTGCATCTGCTTGAAGAGCGGCGCGTTCCGGTAGATATCGGCCACGTTATCGCTGCGCACGTTGCCCGCCGTCACGGGTAGAAAACCCGCCGGGCAGATGTCGCCCGTGTTCGAGACGAACATGATCCCGTGCCCGTCGCGAATGCCGAATGCGCGCGCGGAACCGCTCTGCTTGATCTGGTCTCCCGTCATCCCCTCCGCCCGCATCTGTTCGAGCGCCACGCGGCGGTAAGAAGGTGCTTCCGTCGTGGCCACGATGAATGGCGCGGTCTTTGAGGTGTTGTAGACCCAGCGCATCAACTCTTCGGCCTCTTCCGCCGGCAACGCCTGCAGCACCTTGCCGCGCCCCACCGGAATCAGAAAGAACAAGCTCCAGCGCGAGATCCGGTGCGGCTTTAGCCGTTCATACACCGCGGGAATGTCCGCCGCTGTCTCCGCCGAAACCAGTGTGTTGATCTGCATGGGCATTTCGAGTTCTTCCCCCCATGCGATCGCCTGCATGGTCCGGGCGAACGTGCCCTCCACCCCGCGAATGGCGTCATGATGCGCCGGGTCGGACCCGTCAAGGCTCAGCCCCAGCCCTTCCACCCCATGGTCTTTCAGCTTCTCGAACAATGTTCGAGATAGCATCGCTGTCGCTGCCGGTGTAATCGAAATCCCGATGCCCCGCGCCCGCGCCTCATCAATCAGCATGAAGAGATCCGGGCGGTTCATCGGATCCCCCCCCGTCAGAATCAGGTGCGGCAGAGGATCTCCGAAATCCTTGATCTGGTCGAGAATCCGCAATCCTTCGGCGTAGGTAAGTTCATTCGGATGCGGCAGCGGCATCGCTTCTGCCCGGCAATGCCGGCAGGCGAGCGCGCACGCTTGTGTCATCTCCCAATAAATGTTCAGCGGCGTCAGGGCATAGTCGCGCTTCGCCATGTGGCCGTGTCCGCCCTTCATGCCTGGCCGCCCCAGCGGTCCGCCGGCGCCGGGATGCCCATGCGGGCGGGCGCTGCCCGGATGCCCCTGCGAATGCGGTTGCGCCGCCGGTTCCCCGTGGGGGGCCGAGTGGCTCCGCGGCCCAGGGTGCATGGGGAATGCGGGCTGCGCCGCGCCTTCCGCCCCACCTTGCGCCTGTCCCCGGCCGTCAAACCCGGTGAGTTCCTGCATGGTTCCAGCCTACACCCCGCTCGCGAATCGAACCGTGACTCCGGTCACGCCGTGCAGCACGCGCCACCCGGCGGCGCTCCCGCCTCTCAAAGCGATACGATAAGGAACGAACATTGGAGGTTCCATGGCAGGCAGATTCAATCGGCGGTATTTCTTCATCGGTTCGGCCTTTGCGGCCGCCGTCCCCCTCGCTGGTTTCGGCAGTTCGGCATCCCTCAAGCGCTTGGGCTACCGTTCCCCCAACGAGAAATTGAATATCGCGGCGATCGGCTCGGGCGGCAAGGGCCGTAGCGATATCTACGGCTGCCGCGAGGAAAACATCGTCGCTCTGTGCGATGCCGACGATGCGCGCGCGGCGGAGACTTACAAACGCTACGAGAAGGCCCCGAAATACCGCGATTTCCGCAAAATGCTCGACAAGGAAGGCAACGGTATCGATGCCGTCATCGTTAGCACGCCGGACCACATGCACGCCATGGCGGCCAACTGGGCGATGACGCGCGGAAAGCATGTCTACACCCAGAAACCGCTAACTCGCACCGTCTGGGAAGCACGCCTCCTACGCGAGACCGCGAACAAGTACGGCGTTGCCACCCAGATGGGCAACCAGGGTTATTCCAACGAAGGCACGCGCCAGGCAGCGGAGATGATCTGGAACGGGGAGATTGGCAACGTCACGGAGGTGCATGCCTGGACGAATCGCCCCGTCTGGCCGCAAGGCGAAACACAGATCCCCGCCCCTACCGCCGTGCCCTCCACGCTCGATTGGGATCTCTGGCTGGGCCTCGCCGAAGACCGTCCCTTCACCGCCGGCCCGGATACCGGCAAGCCGAATTCCTTCGGTTTTTACCTCCCCTTCAATTGGCGCGGATTCTTCGATTTCGGTTGCGGCGCGCTGGGCGATATGGCCTGCCACATCCTGGGGGCCCCGAATATGGCGCTCCAACTCGGTTCCCCCACCAGCGTGGAATGCATCAAACGCGAAGGCGTCAGCAGCTTCCAGTTCCCGCTCCAGTCGATCACCCGCTTTGACTTTCCCGCCCGCGGCTCCATGCCCGCCGTGAAACTCTTCTGGTACGACGGCATGAAGGAGCAACCGGAAATCCCGGGCGTCCCGGCGGGCGAACTAATCGGTGATCTGCCCACTGTGCCCACGCCTCGCGGAAACGCCGCGCCGTCCGCTCCCAGCCCGTATGTCGGCGATGTCTTCGATTACGCGAAGTTCCAGGCAATCCAGAAGAATCCGGAAGCTCGCAAGTCCACCCCGAACGGCAGTTTGTTCATCGGAGACAAGGGAATGCTCACCACGGGAACGTACGGAGAAGACACCCGCCTGATCCCCGTCTCGAAGATGGCGGATTACAAGTTCCCGGAGAAATTCCTCACGCGCTCGCCCGGCCACTATAACGATTGGATTCGCGCCTGCAAGGGTGGCGAACAGGCTTGCTCCAACTTCAACATTGCCGCTCCCTTCGTTGAGTGGATGCTGCTCGGAGTAGCCGCCATCCGCACGGAGGGTAAGCTCGAATACGACCCCGCGAAGATGCGCTTCACGAACAACGATAGCGCCAACAAATACCTCAAACCCGTCGCGCGCAAGGGGTGGACCTGGGCCTAGCGCCCCGCCACTTCCGGGAACAAAACAAGCAAAACGCCGGGCGGCCTCCGCAAAGGAGATCGCCCGGCGTTTTGCTTTTGGGCAGTTCCCGTTTCATTGGACAGATCGGTTTCGGAAGTGGCAACCTGATACGTGTGAGAGATTTTGAAGCTCTCACATTCGATCTTTTGAATTCGTGGGGTGAGTGGGTCTCGAATGAGCGCGCAGGGGAGATTTCGCACGCAGTCGTATCCTCGCAAGATTGCCTCACGATTGCGGCTGTGGGAAGACGCGCTCCCGAAATCGATCCAACTCTTTTCGAACTATAGCTTTCCCACCTTTTTGAACGATCTCACGGCCGGATTGACGGTTGGCCTGGTAGCCCTCCCCCTGGCACTCGCTTTCGCCATCGCCTCGGGCGTACCCCCGGCATCGGGACTCTATTGCGCCGTCCTGGCAGGCTTTCTGATTTCGGCGCTCGGAGGGTCGAAGGTACAGATCGGCGGCCCCACGGGCGCCTTCGTGGTGGTGGTGTCGGGGATCGTCGCCGTCCATGGACTGGACGGTCTTTACATGTGTACGCTGATGGCCGGAGTGATTCTTCTCATCCTCGGCCTCACGGGCTTGGGCTCGGCGATTGCATACATCCCCCGTCCAGTCGTGATCGGCTTCACGAATGGGATCGCCGTGCTGATCGCCAGCACCCAGATCAAGGATTTCTTTGGACTAGATCCTCCGCCCTCCGCCGACCGGTTCCTTGACCGCATGTGGGCGCTGGCGCAAGCCTGGCATACAGCCAACCCTTGGGCCGCCGGTACGGCGATCGCCGCGCTAGCCGCCATCTTGTTGATGCGGAAAACTTCCCCGCGAATCCCTGGCGCTGTCGTCGTGCTCTTCGCGGGAACCCTGATCAGTTTCGCGTTCGGGTTACCCATTGAGACTGTCGGCGGCCGCTTTGGAGAGTTCCCCTCGGGATTCCCTGAATTCCATCTGCCACAGTTTCGCCCGGAGTTGATGCTCGGCCTGCTTTCTCCCGCGCTCACCGTCGCCATGCTGGGCGCGATCGAGAGCTTGCTCTCCGCCGTGGTAGCAGACCGGATGAGTGGAGACCGCCACAACCCGAACGTCGAACTGGTGGCCCAAGGTCTCGCCAATATCGTCTCCCCCCTGGCCGGCGGGTTGCCGGCAACCGGGGCTATCGCCCGTACCGCCACGAACATCCGGGCCGGCGCGAGAACTCCCGTGGCGGGCATGATTCACGCTCTGGTCATTCTCTCGATCTTGCTCTTCGCCGCTCCCCTCGCGAAGCATATCCCCTTGGCGCTGCTGGCCGCCATCTTGTTTACCGTGGCTTTCAACATGGGGGAGTGGCGGGAGATCGGCGCGATCCTTCGGCTTAGTTGGACGGATATCGCCGTTTGGTCCGTCACCTTCGCCCTCACCGTTCTGGCGGATCTTACGGTTGCCGTCGAGGCCGGCATGGTGTTGGCGGTATTGCTTTTTATCCGTGGAGTTACGCAAACCACGACCGTCTCCCGAATTACCCCGGATGACGTCTACGAGGGCGAACAGCACAGTCTTCAGTTGAATGAGATCCCCGAGGACGTAGCTCTTTACCGGATTCACGGACCGTTCCTGTTCGGCTCCACCGCAAAGCTCGCCGTCGTGGAACGGGACCTCCCCGGCTTGCCGCACGTTGTGATCATTCGCCTTCGAAACATGACGGCGCTTGACGCCACGGGCATCCATGCCATCACTCGTCTGGCGCAATTGCTGCGCGAATCCGGCAGAGTGATGCTCTTGTGCGGGATGCGCCCGCAGCCACTCGAACTCATGGACAACGCGAACTTCCAGGCAACCGTTGGTCCAGACAATATCTGCGCGACCGTTCGCGTGGCGATCGCGCGCGCAGGCCGGATTCTGGCGGATCGAAGGCGAGATCTCGAGCGATAATCCGGTTTGAATTCCCTTCCATCTCCAACCGGCAGAGTGGTAAAGAAGGAACATGCGCATTCGAAAGAAGACCCAAGACCCTGTTTGGAAGAAGTCGAAGCGTGGCTTTCGCGGTTACCCGGTCCTCACCGTCGGCTACTACGGGCCCGACGACACTCGCGCGACCAAAGTAGCGGTGGGTCTCGTCCGCGAGGAAAACGGCGATGCGGAGGTCCTCGAACGCATGTTCACCACCGGCTCCGATGCGCGCTACGATCTCTCCATCCGCAAGCGAGTGGCAGCCCACATGGAGGAACAGGCCGCGGCCTCTGTCGCCATGACGCACGCGATCCTGGGATGCCCGCATGAAGAAGGCATCGACTATGCCGAAGGCACTTCCTGCCCGGAATGCCCCGCGTGGGACCGGGTAAACCCACTGGCCTCGGCCCGCGCCGAATCGCTCGCGGAGGCCTTTATGCGGCGTCTCTACCTGGCGGACGAGGGAGACGAAGAAGCCGATTCAGACGATTGCGCCGGGGCGAAAGAAGACGGCGATGGAGGCCCGCCCGCGGGGTAGTTCCCGCTCATCATCCGCGCCGGGGAAGCGGACCCCACTCATCCCAGATTTCCGCTTCCGGCACGGGCTTCCAGAACCCTCCCGCCGCTCGAACCGGCTCCTCGCCCGATTCCGCCCGGCGTGCCGGCGAAACAACTATGCGTTGGCGGTTCGCGCTCACGGAACACCGGCCGGCAGCGTCCACCAGGGAGCGTCCCCCCGCGCGCAGCACCGTGCCATCCCCCAACAGGTAGGCCGTGGACGATCCGTTGCGAGCGCTTCGAAGCACCGCCATCAGCCCGTCCGTTTCAAGGTCTCCGCATCGGAGAAGCTTACCGTCCGAGCCCGGCTGCCACACAATCAAATCCTCGAATCCATCTCCCTTCACGAGCAGGCTCTTCGCCCCTACCGCTCCCGAAACCAACGGCCCGGCCTCCACCGTAGGCTCCGGCGCGCCCTCATCCCACGCGATCCCCATTGCGAAGAAGTGCGCCGAAATTGAGCGCAAATGGACGCGCAGCAAGCCCCATTGGTCCGTGCGCCGCGGCTCCTGGTTGCGCACCACCTCGAACACATGGCTCGGACGCTCCGGCGCGAGAAACACGATCTTGCACTGCGCGTGCTTCCCCCGGATGCGGAAGGGCTTCGCCACGGTGCCTTCGCCCTCGATCTCGTGCGCCATCGTGTACCACTGCCAGCGGTAGTCGTGCTCCGCATCGTCCTTGCGGATATTGTCGGCCAGCACGACGTAGGGGTTCGGCCCCTCCTTCACGAACACCGCCGCGCGATCGGCCTGCACCGCCGGCTTGTCCGTGCGCACGGAGCGGTCCGCATAGGAACGCCGCGCATCTCCGCGCACGTAATCCGCGAACTCCCCCGTGCCGCAGCCCGTGAGATAACCCAGGATGGACCCATCGTCGCCCGCCGAACCCGGATTATCCGCCACGGCCATGCCGCCTTCGTCGATGATCACGATGTTGTGTTCAAGATCCGCCCCATGCAGCGGATGGGTGTAGGGATAGATGTTCGAATGCGCCGCGAATTCCTCGCCGAACGCCGTGAACACAAAGCTGTTCATGTCATAGTGCGCGTGATTGGCGTTCTCGTAGCGGGTCGAAAAAGCGAACCAGTGGGCGCGCTCGTTCTCCCATTCACTGCGCGCGAACAGATAGCCCGCGCGGTTC
This sequence comes from Bryobacterales bacterium, assembly GCA_020847315.1. Taxonomy (GTDB): domain Bacteria; phylum Acidobacteriota; class Terriglobia; order Bryobacterales; family Bryobacteraceae; genus JACTMJ01. The sequence continues at coordinate 10,794 of JADLCF010000056.1, forward strand.
CTGTCGAACTCGAAGTAGTGCGAAGTGGGAAGCTGGAGCGCCGCGGGCGAAACTGGCTTCAGCCCATCGGGGTAATAGAGGAATTGCAGAAACGCTTCCGTACGCCGGCGATCCGCATACTTCTCAAAGGTCCACAGCCCCGCCGCATCCTGCATCTCGCGGATACCCAGCAGGTAGATCGCCTGGAACACGCGGCGGCCATACTCCGTGTTGTCACCCACCGTCGCGCAGCGGCCTTGCGGCATCCATTGGTGGCGCAGATAGTGCATGGCATTCACCGCGCCGGAAGTTGCGATCCAATCCGGGCCGCCCGTGCGGCGCAGCGCATCCGCGAACTGCGTGCAGTTCTTGTGATAGTGCGCATAGCCCGGCCCCTCATTGCACAAGCCGTTATCGCGCCATGTGAGCGGGAAATAGTTCCGGCTCATCTTCCGCAGCGCTTCCGCGAACCAGTGCTCGAACGACGGATGTCTGCTCTCGCCGCGAATGGCCATCAGCAGCAGCCCGTGCGCGCCCACGGGGATGGCCCCGCAGTTGTAAGTTGCATCCCGCCACCACCACGCATTCGTATGCGCGAAGAGTGCGGCGGACCACGCCTCCAGCCCCGCCAACAGCGGCGCACGCCGCTCCTCGGAAATCGCCGGATAAAGCCAGTCCCACGCGAAGGCGAGGGCCTTGGGCCAATGCTCGGTCGCGAAAAAGTCGCTGTCTACTTCCTTGAAGAATGCCGTGGGATCGACGCCGAGGGCGATTTTTTCAAAGATCGCGATAGCCTTCCCGGCGGCATCCCGATCCTCTTCGATCTGATAAACCAGCGACATTGCCTCGAGCGAGGCGGAAAGCGCATTCCCGCGCCTCCCAACGAGGCTCTTCAAATCCAGCTCCGGCTCCGGAGTCTCGTTCGCCATCGCGCGGACTCTCTGGTATGCCTCCGCCGCCAGCCCCGTCCCCTGCGCGCGGCGCCGCAGCGCCGGAAGCTCTTCCGCGCTAAAAATAATCCCCGGATGCGTCCCCGGCGCCACCACCGCAAAGCGCCTCGCGGAACCGGTTCCCGTCGCCGCGGATGCCCCGCCCGAAGCCGATAGCGCAAGCGCGGGCGCACCAAGACTGGAAGCCAGAATGTTTCTCCGGCTCATCGATTTCAAATTCATGACTTCCTCTATCTCTGTGTCCACGCGGGTTGCGTGGAACCCCGAGTCTATCGAACTCGCGCGCGCATCATCCGCTCGTGGCGTCCCGCAGACCGGAAGCGAAATCCCCACCAACCGCCTCCAGCGCGCTCCGCACCGTCATCGTCCACTCCGCGGCGGGGCATTCGCTCCACAGGATGTGTTCCCAGCCGGTCACGATCCCATTCGCCCACAGCACGGCGATCCGTACCGTATCGTCCTCCGCGTGGCGAAAGAGCAATCGATAGCAGCCCGTCGCCATCTCCCAGAAACACTCACCGCGGCCATATTGCAGCAAATCGTCCGTCGCCTTACTTAGCGAAGCTAGCGCGGCATGGCCATCGTAGGCGCTGATGCTCGTTGTCTGGTCCCGTTGCGTGAAGTGGCCGTGCAGGCGCCCCGTGATCTCCATTTCAAGCAGCAGTTCCATCACGTCAGTATAATCGGATGCGGAAATACGCGTTCAATCCTTTTCCCGGCCCGCCGCCACTGTGGCGCTCACGCGGGCGCCGCGCAGGTCCCTCCGCTATCTCAGAAACGCCCGCCACACTGTCACCACCAACGCATGTGTCACCATCGCCGCCCGCACCCCGCGCCCCCGCTGGAACACGATGCCGTACCCCAGGTGCGCCACAGCCGCCAGCGCCGCGAACTTCCAGTTCGGAAAACGACCCCCAAACGGTAAATGCACGGCCCCGCTCACCAGCACCGTCAAAGCCAAGCCCCACCAGCCCGAACCCGTCCAGGCCGTCGCCCATTGCTGCAACAATCCCCGCAGAAAAAACTCCTCTGAAAGCGCCACCACCCACAGGAAACCGAGAAAGCTTCCCCCGGCGATCAGCCCCATCTGCCACGCCGGCCGTGTCCACTCGCGAATCGTGAAGAAGTCGAGCGCCCAGCCCATCCCAAGCAGCACCGGCATCAGCAGCAGAAACCCCAGTACCCCCACCCGCCACTCGCGCGCCGATGGCCAGAACCCGAAACCCGTTCCCTCCATCCTTCGCAGAAGCAGCGCCGCCAGCACCCCCAGACGGATCCACATCACCCGTCCCAGAAATTCCGCCTGCAACCGCTCCGCCGCATCCGGGTAGATCCAGCCGAACACGCCCCCCAGCATCACCGCGCCCATCAGCGCCAGAAAGCCCAGGTCCATCAACGCTCCCGCCGCTCCGCTCCGTCGCCGAAACAGCGCATACCAGCCTGACGCCGCGCCCGTCAGCCCCACGAGCGCCAACGTTCCCGCGAGGCTGCCCGTCCCCGTGCCCACTGCGTAGATTGCGTAAGGGACCACCGCTGAAAGCCACAGCCCGCCCGCCAATTGCCACGCCGGGAAGCGCTTCCCCAGGCTCTCCCGCAGCGCCTCCCAGCCCGGCGCGAGATAGCAGGCGATTTCCACGCAAGCCGCAAACAGAAATGGCAATCGCACGGGAAGAGAGATATCCTTGGGCAAAAGCAGCCACGCCGCCGCCGCGGCCGCCGTCCAGACAGCCGCCAGCGTCACGCGCAGGCTCACGGGAATCGCTATGGGTACCTTCATGCGGAAGTACGCGCCTATCTTAGCATTGGCGTTCGCCTGCGCCTTCGCGTCCCCACCCGGCTCCGGCGAATCCGGCCAAGCCGCCCCGCGTGGCCTCGCGCGCCGCGTCGCGCGCAATGAGAGCCTCATCCGCGAATTGCGGGATCAATACACCTTTCGCCAGCACTTCCGCTTCGAAGAAATCGCCGCCAACGGCCGGAGTGCAGGCCTCTACCGGGAAACCCGCGACGTCGTCTTCACCCCCGGTAAGGGCCGCGCGGAAGTTCTGGCCGCTCCACCCGTCAACACCCTCGCCCACATTCGTCTCACCGAAGAGGATTTCGAGGACGTCCGCAAGATCCAGAACTTTCTCTTTACCGAAGACGTACTCTGGCTCTATCGCATCCGCCCTCGCGGCGCGGAGCAAATCGATGGGGTGGATTGTTGGGTGCTTGAAGTCAGCCCGCGCACGGAACTCGAAGGCATGCGCTTCTTTGAAGGGTTGCTCTGGGTGAGCAAGGCAGAGGAGGAGATTGTCCGCGCAAGCGGCAAGGCCGTCCCGGAAATTCACACCGCGAAGGAGGAAAACCTCTTCCCCCACTTCACCACGCAGCGGGAGAAGATTGATGGCCACTGGATGCCGGCACTCACCTTCGCCGACGATGAACTCCCCTTCCAAACGGGCCGGCGGCGCGTCCGCCTCACCGTGGAATTCACCCGCTACCGGCGCTTCACCGCCGAAACCAGCATCCGCTTCGGCGAAGCCGAACCTCAGGCGCGGAGTCCCGAGCCCTAGCCCGCCCTGCTGCGATGCGGCCGCTAATCGATATTCAGCACCCTGCGCACCGTGCCGCGCTCGTTCTGGATCTTTTTCTGCAGCATCATGATGCCGTAGATCAACTGTTCCGGCCGCGGCGGGCAGCCGGGCACATACACATCCACCGGAATAATCTGGTTCACCGGCACCAGCGCATAGTTATTGAATACGCCGGTCGACGTAGCGCAAGCGCCCATCGAGATCACCCACTTCGGCTCCGGCATCTGCTGGTAAAGCTGCCGGATAACGGGAGCCATCTTATTCGAAACGCGCCCGGCGATGATCATCATATCCGCCTGCCGCGGCGATCCGCGAAACACCTCGGCTCCGAAACGTGCGATGTCAAAGCGCGATGCCGACATCGCCATCATTTCAATCGCGCAGCACGCCAGCCCGAACAACATCGGCCAGATGCTGTTGCTCCGCGCCCAATTCACCGCGGAATCGAGCGTCGTCAACAGCACGCTTTCCTTGACGATATCGGTGATGTCCTGGTCAATCCTCTCGAACAGGTTCACATCCGCCCGCAACACAGAAAGTTCGTTCGACATCGCTCTCCCCAGAAACTCCAGATTACCAGATGCCGCCGCCCCACCCACACCCATCGCAGGATGTGTGATCTCCCCAACTTTGGCGCTCCTAACTGCGCGCTTGTTCCGGCAGGAGAGCCCGGGCATCGGCAACGTTCCCCAGCGCTCCGCATAAAACCGGCGGCGCAATCGAAGGAATCTACAGATTCGCGCGCCGGCCCCATCCGCCGGGAACGGGAAGCCGATAGCGAAAACCCGCGAAGGTTCAAGGTCTCACTATCGCGAAGTCGATTGGTTACTTGGCCGCTTCCGCCGCGCAATGCCCGGCAAGGGATGCTACGAACGACTTCAGCCCGGTCATCCCGGACATCTCGCCGAACTCGCCGGATTCGGCCGCTCTTCGTGGGGACGTAATTACACAAGCCGCCGTATACAGTCGCTCCTGGATCAACCGTTGGCCTAAGAGATCATAGCGTTCCAGGTAGGAAGTTTCCTGGAATTCGGGAAATAGCGGAAAATGCGGCGATGCGTCTCGGACTGGCGATCGCGAACCAGGCGCGTCCTCCACCATCATCAGCCAGGCAACGAACGGCCTGGATTGTTTGCCGAATGCACCCTCGCGGTAAGCAGTCCACAGATCATGTGCCGTCTCGATGGCCTCTTCGGCCCGGTTATTGAAGTTGTTGCCGAAAGACGGTCCCACATGGCTCTTCAGTTCGATCGCGGCAACCAGGCGGCCGTCATTCGTGACAAGAAGATCCCAGAGCTTCGTCGGCCTAAAATATCCCGGAAGCGTCAGAACGGCGCGATTTTGGTGAATCGCCACATGTTCAAGTCCGTTCGCTCTTATGATGTCAATCGCAAGAGCGATGAAACCGTCCATATTCTTCCCGGCCGTGACGCTTGCACGCTCGCCTTGGTCGAACGTTCCGGCCTCAATTTGCTTCTGCCGGGCCTTCGTGCGGCTCCTCCAGAAAGACATCGTGGCTTCACGCGCTTTGATCTCATAGTTCGCAAGATCGAGGCCCATGGTTAGCCGCCATTTCCTCCAAGAAGCGATCTCTCGAGCGCATTAAACCCGTAGAGCC
>JADLCF010000057.1 GCA_020847315.1 Bryobacterales bacterium
CGGGCGATGTTTCGCCGGAGATGCTGGCGCAAGCGGTTCGTAACACGGGATACGAAGCGGAATTGCGGTCCGCCGCGATCACGGCGTTTGAAGAGCAGGATGCGGCGGACCGAGCCGCGGAAGCGGACTATCGCTCCACGAAGCGAAAGACCACCTGGGCATTGGTGGGCGCCGTGCTGGCGGCGCTGCTTGGGATGCCGCTGATGGGAGGGCATTCCGCGCCTGGAATCCATGGCGGCGAGGCCGCGCTCGATCCGTTGATGCGCTGGATGTCCGCATGGCTGGATGCGCCGCTTCAGCATGCGATGCCCTGGCTCTACCGGATTCCGCTGCCTGTGTTGAGTTGGATCTCGGCTGCTATCGCACTCTGGGCCATGGCATGGGCAGGGCGGGATTTCTACGTGCGCGCCTGGAAGGTCGCATTGCATCGCTCTTCCGACATGAACACGCTCATTGCCATAGGCACCGGCGCCGCTTTTCTCTACTCCCTGGCTGTCACGATGGCCCCGGATATGTTCGTGGCCGCGGGCGCGACAGCCGGCGTCTACTATGAGCCGATCGTCTTCATCATTGCGCTCGTGCTGCTGGGGAACACGTTTGAGAAGCGCGCCAAGCGCCGGACCTCATCCGCGCTGCGCAAGCTTGTTGATCTTCAACCCCGCGTGGCGCGGGCTGAGCGCGGTGGAGCCATCGTGGACCTTCCGGTACCGGAACTCATTCCCGGGGATGTTGTCCTGTTGCGCCCAGGGGAGCGCGCGCCTGTCGATGGCGAGGTGATTGAAGGCGAGAGCGCGTTCGATGAATCCATGCTCACGGGCGAGAGCCTTCCGGTCGAGAAACAGACCGGCGATGCGGTGCTGGGGGGCACTGTCAAACTGGCGGGAGATCGCGCGCGCACGTTGCGCTACCGGGTTACCCGCGTGGGGGCGGAAAGCACGCTCTCCCGCATCGTGCAAATGGTGCGGGACGCGCAGAGTTCTCAAGCGCCGGTGCAGCGGCTGGCGGATCGCGTCAGCGCGGTGTTCGTTCCCTCAGTGATGGTTCTCTCCCTGCTCGTATTCCTCGCCTGGATGCTGATTCCGCGGGAACCCTCGCTGGTTCTCGCATTTTCGGCGGCCCTCTCGGTTCTGATCATTGCCTGCCCTTGCGCCATGGGCTTGGCCGTTCCCACCGCCGTGATGGTTGCCACGGGGCGTGGTGCGGAGATGGGTATTCTGATCAAGGGAGGGGAACCTTTGGAACGCCTGGGCGATGCGCGCACCGTGGTTTTCGACAAGACCGGCACCCTTACGGAGGGCCATCCGTCCGTGACCGACATCGAGATTCTGGGCTCCATCCAGGAGACGGAACTGCTCGCCGCCGTCGCTGCCGTGGAGCAGCATTCGGAACACCCTCTCGCGGACGCGATTGTACGCCATGCGGCGGAACGGGAGGTCGCCTTGCCCGAGATAGGCGCGTTTGAAGCGCTGCCCGGCCGGGGTGTGCAGGCCCTCGTGAATGGGCGCACGGTTCGTGTGGGAACCGCCATTTGGCTGAAGAATTCCGGGGTGGAAACGGAGCGCGGCGAAGGCGCTGCGCAAGCCTTCGCCGCCCAGGGGAAGACGCCTCTATTCGTAGGTTTCGATTCCGAACTCTCCGCGGTGCTGGCGCTTGCCGACGCGCCGCGGCCGCAAGCCAGGGAAGCCATCGAACGCCTGCACCGCCGCGGGCTCACCGTGGTGATGCTCACCGGAGACCGGCGGGCCACCGCGGAAGCGATCGCCGCCCAATTGGGGATTGATCGCGTGGCCGCGGAAGTGTTGCCCGATGCGAAACGCCGGGCGATTCAGGACATCCAGGCCCGCGAGGAGACCGTGGTGATGGTGGGTGATGGAGTCAACGACGCCCCCGCGCTCGCGCAGGCGGACGTGGGCGTTGCGATGGGGAGTGGCGCCGATATTGCCGGGGAAGCGGCCGACGTAAGCCTGATGCGCAGCGATCCCCGCGCCGTCGTCGATGCGATTGCACTCTCCCGAGTTGCGATGCGGGTGATGCGGCAGAATCTGTTCTGGGCCTTTTTCTACAATGTGATTGCCATTCCGGTTGCGGCGGGGGTGCTCTATCCGGCGTGGGGCATTCTGCTCAGCCCGATTCTCGCCGGCGCGGCCATGGCCTTCAGTTCGGTCAGCGTTGTCGCGAACAGTTTGCGGCTGAAGCACGCCCGGCTCGTCTAGCCTGTTCCAGTCCACGATTCGGAGGAAGAACCGGAATGTCAGAATCGAAACTCGAAGCCGCTCACACGTCCTCGCCTTGTGGTTGCGCTCTGGAACCGGGCCGAAAGGCTCTCGATGTCGATCCGGAGATCAAGGCCGCAAATCTCCGCCGCTTGCGACGCATCGAGGGGCAGGTTCGCGGCCTGCAGCGCATGGTGGAGGGGGACCAGTACTGCGCCGACATTCTCGTCCAGATCTCCGCCGTGCAGGAGGCGCTCAGGGCGGTGGGACGCGGGTTGATGAAGAATCACCTCGAGCACTGCGCCGCAACCACTTTCCGGCACGGCAGCGCGGAAGAACGTCAAGCAATGGCTGAGGAACTGCTTCAACTGATCTATAAACACGCCCGCTGAGTTTGTGGCGCCGCGTGCGCGGCAGATTGAGTTCGATTGCCCCATTCGGGAACAGGCCTATCACGGCCTGGGGCGCCGCAACCGTTCTCATTCCGCCATTGCCGCGATGAATGCGTCCGCTTCCTGAATTGACGATTCAAGATCCTGCACGAGCCGCGTCACCTCTGCGTCGATTTCGATCGTGGTTTCCTTGAGGGATTGAATCGCTCGCGCATTCAGGTTGTGCTTCAGAAAGAGCACCTGATCCCGGAATGCCGACAGCACGGGTTCCATGCGCTTCTCCGCCGCGCGCATTTTATTGATTAGCGCAGCATATCGCTTCCGTGTATCCAGCAAGAGCCGCCGGCTCTTTGACTTCAGTTGGGGATCGTGAATGGAGCCGACCTCCCCCTCCCATTCCGCGAACAGGTCCTTGGCGACCTTCTCCACGGAATCTACCCGCTCGCGCACTTTCTTCGCGCGGGACTCGGCGTCCTCAAACTCCCCATTCAGCTTCTTGTACGTCTTTTCGAGATCGCCGCCGTCGAAGCCCGTCACGGCCTGGAAGGCTTCGAGGGTGGTCTTGAATTGCTCTTTCGCCTTTTCCTGATCCTCCCGGACGCTTTTCACGCGGCTTACCAGGATGTCCCGTTTCTCTTTCCCCAGCTTCTCCATTGAGGAGTAGTACAGGCTGGAGCAGGAGACGCTGAACATGCAGACGGCAGCGGCCAGTAAAACGAAAGTTCGGCTCTCACGCATGAGAATAGTGTAGAAGAAGCACGCCGTTCCCTCGGAGCAGGGGTATCCTGCCGGAGACATACAGAAGGTCCGTGCTAGTGCTCTTCCGAGCGCGAATAGTAGTACGTATACTTGCTGTACAGTTCGCCGCTGTGCGCGCCGTTGGCCACAATACCCAGCACATTGTTCTCGCACAGGGATTGCACGGCGCGCCCGATTTGTTCATAGCTCGTCTGTCCGATGCGAACGACGATCAACGTACCGTCGCATAACGTCGAGAGCAGATTCGCATCGGCGGAGAAGAGAAGTGGCGGAGTATCGAGGATTACCCAGTTGAAGATCTTGGGCAATTCCTGAATCAGATTCTTCACTTCCTTGAGATTCAGCAACTCGAGCGGATTGTGTACCAAGGTGCCCGCCGGCATCACGAAGAGATTCGTTCCGGCCACGCGTTTGATCACTTGCGGCAAGGTGGCTTCGCCCAACAGAAAATCCGTCGACCCCGGCACGCGCGGGATCTGGAACAGATTGTGGATTGTGGGGCGCCGGAAGTCGAAGTCGCAGAGCAGGGTGTAGTTGTCCGCCAAGTGTGATTGCGCCAGCGCCAGATTCGCCGCAGTGAAGGATTTCCCTTCGGCGGGGGACGGGCTGGTGATCACGACGGAGTGAATCGGCTCCAGGCTCTGAATGTGGTTTAGCCGCGTGCGCAGCGTGCGGAACTCTTCGCTGGGGGGCATGGTCGGCTGCGCCCGGTCAATTAGACAGGATGCGGCCGATGGCGAAAACTGGATCTCTTCCACTTGGCGGAGCAGATCGCCCATGGACCCGAGATGAATACCGGACGGATGTGACAGCGCGGGTTCGGATGCGCTCGGCGGGGGCGGAGCAACGCTTACCGATATGGGCGTCTCTTCCGCTAGCGGCGCGGTCATGTCGGTATTTGGAGCTTGTGGACTGGCAACAAACCCTTGCTGCTCCGCCTTCTTCAGCGCGTCATGTACTCGGCTCATCTCGTCCTTTCGCGGTCCAGTTCGTTCCAGCTCAGATCGCGCCTCTTGGCGTTGCCCGAAAACTTGCCAGCAGACGCTCTATCTCTTCGTTTCCGTCCACCCTACCCCACTTCGCCCGGGAGGGCGCCGGCGTCTTGCGAATCAAGCTACTGCGCTTCCCATCGAGCGAACGCTTTCGCAGAACCCTATCTTCGCAGCAAAAAGTAGTAGTAATACATCGATGCGCTCATCGCGCCGATCCCAAGAAAAATTGCAGTCGCCCAGGCCAGAAAGACGATGCGCCGCTTGCGGCGGACGATCGCATCGTTTTCCAGGAGGGGCACGCTGCCCAGCACCGGCAGGTTGGAATACAAGCGAACGTCCTTCAAGTTCTTGAGAGAGGCATCCTTCAGTTCTCTTGCGCCCGCAAGACAAAAACCGAGGAACACTCCCATGGCCAGCCCGGTCGCCACAATAATCAGCCGGTTCGGTTCGGAGGGTTTTTCCGGGAGACTCGGTTGATCCAGCATCACCAGAAGTTCAGACTGTTTCCGGTTCTCAAGATTCGTTTGCATCTCGGACATTGATCGGCGGCGGTTCAAGTCGTCGTAACGAGACTTCGCCAGATCATAATCCCGCGTCAGCTTCACATACTCCTGTTCCATGAGCGGGCTGGATTCAATCCGGCGGGAATAGTTCGAAACCATCTCCTGCAGTTTGGCTTGCTGGTTGGTGTCCCGTTCGGTAGCGGCGCCGATCGCCTGAATGCGCGCTTCCATCTCCGCGATCTGCCGTTCCGCCGCGGCGTCGAGCCGCACCGGCTTGCTCGGTGCAGGCTCAGTTGCTTTTGCGGTTTCGGCGGCAGCTTCTTCTTTCACCAGATCGTCCCGGGTTTTCCTCATCACTTCGATCTGGCTCTTCAGGCGGCGCACATCCGGATGGGAGTCCGTGTAGCGCTGCAGAAGCGCGCTTAGTCCCGCTTCCATTTGCAGCAGTTCTTTCTCGGCCTGCATGAGACGTTCACTCTTGGCGCGCGTCTTGATCGAGGCCTCCTGGGATGCGCCGGGGCGGCGCGCCTGCTCTTTGAGCAAGGCCAACTGGCTTTCGAGGTACATCTTCTCCGTGCCATAGCGGCTCAACCGGTCCGCCACCGCTTCCAGATTGGATTGGTAGACCCGCTGCTGCGCGAGATTCGAGGCAACCTGATCCGGCAGCCGGCCCTGATTCGCGAGGCGGAACTGCGTCAACGCGCCTTCGATTCGGTCGAGGTCCGCCTTGGCGCCGTTCACCTGATCGTCGAGGAACTGCGTCGTGGAGGACGATCGGTCAAACTGGCCCTGGTTGGTGAGCCGGATGAACTTCTCCACAATCTCCCGCACCACTTTTTGCGTGGTGTAGCGGTCATGATATGAGTACGAGATCTGGAATGCCACGGAATCTTCATTCGGGGCGCCGCCGGCAAACCGAACCTGGTTGATCCGGACGGCCTTCCGCATCGTCTCAACCACATCTTCCATCGGCTTCTTCTTGACTTCGTCCGGGTACAAGTTCAGGCTGCGGATAATTTCCATCAGACCGTCGCGGCTGAGCACTTCCTGCTGAATCGCGTTGATGCGGCCTACCATCTGGCTGCTGGAGCCACTCGGAATCAGACTTTGAGGCACCTGCGGAGGAGTGATGCGCATCGATGCTTCGGAGACATAGGTGTCCGGCCAAAGATAAGCGACGATCACCGCCACCACCAGCGCGGCGAAGGCGGGGGCCAGCACCCAGTTCAGATGTCGGCGGGCGATGTCCAAATAGTCCGCCACGTCCAGGGGGCGCCGCGCGATATTGTAGCTGTCCGGGGTCCCCGAAACGTTAGTGAATCCCGATGGCGGGAGCTGATCGATCATAGTACCTTCACTTTTTCCCAGCCTATTGCCGGTCTATTTCCTGAACGCCGCTTCCTGGCCGGCGCGCCCTGGAAGCCCAATCGCTACTCCCTCCCCGGAACGGGACGCTGCCAGCGCATCTCCCCGGTTCCTTCGTCAGGGCGCATCCATCGGCACGTTAGGGAACGACAATCAAATCGCCGTTCTGCAATTCGATGTTCTGTTCCATGTGTTTGCCTTCGATCACGTCATTATAGTTAAAGCGAAATCGCTCTTCTCCGCGGATAATCGTGATTTTCTTTTTGTTCGCGAAGTCGCGAAAGCCGCCGGAGTTCGTAAGTGCATCGAGCACGGTGGTTGTGCTCAGCAGCGGATAGGAACCGGGGCGCCCCACCTCGCCGGTGATCGTATACTTCTTGCTTCTGACCTGCTCCACCGTCACCATCA
>JADLCF010000058.1 GCA_020847315.1 Bryobacterales bacterium
GATTTCGTCCTGTTGGATGTAACCCAATTCTCCGGCGATCACGAAAAGCGTATCCACTTCGGCCAAACTGCCTTTGGCGATGGTGAGGTGTCTGCGGTAGTCGCGGGTATGCTGCTTGGCCTGCCCTTCGGCAATATTGGCGGGGATTGAAACTGCGGCTCTCCGCAATTGATCGCTGAGCGCGTAGGTTTCTTCTTTCGGAAGCTTCTTGACCAAGCGATACACTTCTTTTACTATCTGGATGCCCTGCTGCCAGACTCGCAAATCCCTATAGCTCTTCACATCTCCCATCCGCTCAATCCCTCCACTTCGCGGCGAGTCCGCGAGCCCAACTAACCGCCGGAAGCCGGGAGCCGGAAGCCGGCTTGAGCGGGTTCCCGCTCAAGTAGCCAACCTGCCCAACCCCACCAGCCTCTCGAAATCCTCCACCGTCACGGACCCGTCGGCGAGGCCATGGACGAGATCGTTCGGATCGATGAGCTTGCCGGAGTCCGATTGAGAGAGCGTCACCCCCTTCGCGAGGTCAAATCGCATGTCCCAGTTGCGCGCCAGCAGGTTCTTGATCAGGAACCCGGAAAGTGAATTCGGCATGGAGGCGAGACGGTTCTCGAACTGTGGCGGGAGGAAGGGCATGTGCACCTCTTCGTAGACGAGGTGGCTCGCCTCCTGCACGATATCGGGGAGATCCCTGAGCGTGCGGCCTGCGAAGAGCTCCGCGCCCTCGTGCAGCATGTCGTCAATTTCAGCAAGGATAACGGCGCTGGGGTAGTTTTCCCAGGAAATACGGGTGAGCGGTTCCTCATTGCGCGGCGCCATCCCGAAAGCCGGCGTCATCCCAGAGGCCAAAGTGCGGCGAATGACCTTCTCCTCAGCGCCCCCATCGTCGAACAGAAGAGCGGCCGGGCGGGAATCCCACACGGTAGCGGTGACTTCCTCGGCGGCATCCAGCGCCAGCAGCCGCATCCGGTGCGGTTGCCAGCGGGCGATTTCGCCGAGTTCATATTTGGATTCCAGATTCACCGGTCGGTCCGCGTCGGTATCCATCAGCCACTCCGCCCCGGTTTCCTCATGGAGTCGGCGGAAACCGGCCATGGTGGGGGGCAGATAGCCACGCTGCCAGGCGGGCTCCAGCCAGATTTGCTGATATACGGGGAAAACCCACTCCGCAAACCAGCTCTTTTCAATCCACGAGGCGACGCAGCGTTTGCCGAAGAGGGTCGCGAGGGCGCGGTCTGTTTCCATTTCAGCGAACAACCGCCAGGTACGCAGGGCGTCCAACTCGAGCTCCCGCAACTGATTCGCCCATAACAAGCGCCTCGCCGCGCCGAATCCCGACGCGCCGCGGTTGAACCAATCGGCCAGCAAGTCGATTTGAGCGAGCACGCGACTCGCCAGCCAGCCAGGCATCCTGGGCTGGAGAATGGCTTTGGCAAGATCGCAGCGAAGCTCAAAATTCGAACACACAGCCGCTCGGGAAATATCCACGCGCAGGGTACGGCTGCCTAGCGCGCGATCATCCGGATCTTCCGGTGCGCCCCAGTGTCGAAAGATGGGGCTAAGCCGGAAAAGAACACGGCTCGGCGGTGTCCTGCCTAAGTCCACCGCGGTTTGCCTGGCAATGTCCTTCAACCGCGGATACAGATCGAGCGATTCCTCATCCGCCTCGGCAAGCGGGGGATAAGCAGATTTGTAATCCGAGCGGGCAAGCCAAAGAGGCGCGCTTGCGACCAGAACGAGAATCGCCCCGGCGATGGACCCCGAATAGGCGATACCCATCGCGGCTGCAACCAACAGGGCGAGAAGGCAACCCACCGCAACGAGGGGGAGCCATGGGTGGAGCACAAGCATGCCGCCCAGCAGGCAGACGTATAGCCGTACCTCAACCAACAGTCTAGATAGCCGCGTCGACATGGGTCAGAGCCGCGCCCCCTCGGCGCGGGAATCGCAGACACTTGCATCATATAACCGAGTGCTCCGTTTGCAAGTCGAAAGCAACGGAATCGAACGTTTCCGTTGCGAAGACCTCAACGCACCGGCAATGATGCTTCATCTCACGGCACTCGCTCCGCCGCCTGAACGCATTGGCGAAGCGGCATCCGATACGATATAACGTCCCTATGCCGGAAGTCCGATATTTGAATCGTCGAGCCTATGCTCTCGAGAACGAGTTTCTACGAGTTATCGTCACGGTGGAGGGCGGGCATCTCGCCGCGCTCATCGACAAAGCCTCGGGAGTGAATCCGCTCTGGACCCCGCCTTGGCCAACCATCGAACCTTCGGCTTATGACCCCACCAGCCATGCCGCCATTTATGGCAACGACGCGGAGAGCCGATTGCTTGCCGGAATTCTCGGCCACAACCTCTGTCTGGACCGGTTTGGCCCTCCTACGGAGAGTGAGGCTGCCGCGGGACAGGTGGTGCATGGGGAAGCCCCAGTGGCGGTCTATGGTTTCAAGGAGATGGAGGACGCTCTGGTTGTGAGCGCAACGCTTCCGGTGGCGCAACTCGCATTTGAGCGGCGTCTGCATCTGCCGGCAGGGTCGCACGCAGTAACCATCACGGAAACGGTAACGAATTTGAATGCGGCGGATCGTGCGGTGGGCTGGACGCAGCACGTCACGCTGGGGCCCCCTTTCGTGGAACCCGGCAAGACCGTATTCCGCTCGAACGCGACGCGATCCAAGGTGGTGGAATCCGATTTTAGCGGAGGTAAAGGCTATATGCGGATCGGCGCCGAATTCGATTGGCCGCACGTGCCGGATCTCAATGGCGGCACGCGGGACATGCAGGTCTACCCGAATCTCGAAGTGTCGGCAGCCTATTCGGCGCATCTAATGGGAGCATCGGACGCACCGGCGTGGTTCGCCGCCTGGCACCCGGATTTGCAGATTGGATGCGGCTACCGATGGGATCCCAAGGACTTCCCGTGGCTCGGAATCTGGGAGGAGAATCGTGCCCGTCAACAGGCGCCGTGGAACGGGCAGACCATCACGCGAGGAATGGAATTCGGCGTTTCTCCCTTCCCCGAAAGTCGAAGGGCGATGCTCGAACGCGGACCGCTGTTCGGAACGTCGACGACGCGCTGGATTCCCGCGCGGCAAAGCGTCACCGTGGCTTATGAAGCCTGGTGCGGCCCGATGGATCAGCCCCCCGCTCGCTAAATCGGCGGCAGGTCCATCCATTCTTAGCGAAGGATATCGAGTTCCACCTTGTGCGGCAGGATGCCGGCTTCATAGCCGAGATCCAGAATCAACTGGGCGGCTTTGGGAACATCCTCTCCGCAATCCGCCGTGTGGTGATTCACGTACATCCCGACGAACTTGTCCGCCAGGGACGGCTCCGTGTCACGGGCGAACTGCATGGCGTAGTTGAGAGCCTCTTCCCGATGGTCGAGCGCATACTGGATGCTCTCGCGCATCAGCCGCGCGCACTCACTCTTGATCTCCGGGGAGAGGTCCCGGCGCAAGACATTGGCTCCAAGAGGCAACGGCAGATCGTACTTTGCACGCCACCACTTACCGAGATCGAGCACGTTCTGCAGGCCGAGATTCCCGTAGGTGAGTTGCCCTTCGTGGATCACCAGCCCAAAATCCACGCTCTTGGTGGCCACGGCCTCCAGAATCTCGTCAAACGGCATCACGACTTCTTCGAAATCCGGTTCGTAGAGCCGAAGTGCCAGGTACGCCGTTGTAAGCTTGCCCGGAACTGCAATCCGCTTGCCTTTGATTTCTCCCGCGGGAACGTGGCGGAGAGAGGCCAGTATGGGCCCATAGTTATCCCCTACACTCGAACCGCTGGCGAGGATTTGGTACTTATCCGCTACATACGGGTATGCGTGATAGGAAATCGCGGAGAGTTCGTATTCCCCTTCAAGCGCCTTCTGATTCAGCGTTTGGATGTCGGAGAGGACGTGTCGGAACGTGGCGATCTGCGAACGGATCTTACGGGTCGCCAATGCGTAAAACATGAACGCATCATCCGAATCCGGCGAGTGCGCGCAAACGATTTCTTGGACGGGAGAATGAGTACTCATACGATTCCAGGGGGGAGGTTCCTCCTCAAGCTTAGCAGACGCCGATTGAAGGAAACGGGACAGGATCTTCCGGGCGCGCGGGATCGCGCGAGTGACGAGAGCAAGGGGCATTCGTTTCGCCGGAAAGCGGCCAAATTCGTACAAAATTACGGTTTCACAGAAAATTGCAACACTTAGGCAAGAATTTGAATCTATCCCACAGTAGGCGAATCCGGGGCTGGATCGCTCTGGGACCTTGGCGCTTCACGGCATTTTGAATCCGATCGCATGCAAACCCGTTCCATTCATCGCTTGTCCGCTCTGCTGGCGTTTTCGACCCTGCTCCTTCTTGTCGTAAGCGGGTTCATGGTGAGCGCGAGCACAGGATTGCCGATACCGGGCTGGGCGGAGGGCGGGCAGGTGCTGCACCGGGTGCTGGCTGGAGTGGTGGCGCTTCTCTCCATTCTGGTGCTTGCCTCGTGCTGGCGCGCAAGGCAATGGTCCTGGCTGAAGCGGCTGTCCGTTCCCGTTGTGTTGATCGTTGTGGCGCAGGCCGGAATTGGGATGAGTCTGGCTCGAAAGGGCGCAATGCCCTCCGTGAGCGTGTTGCAGGCGATGCTGACGCACGCATTGCTTACGCTGGCCGCGATTCTGTTTTTTGTCTCCTCCCGAAGCTTCGCTGAGGAAGTAGAGCAGGTGGAGGACGAACTTCAGCCCTCATTGCGCTCGATTGCCTGGTGGCCTTCCGTGTTTGTTGTGGCGCAGATATTGCTCGGCTCCGCGTATCGTCACGGAATCATGGGCGTCATTCCACACCTGTCTCTGGCATTTCTCACTGCGGGAGCGTTGGCGTTTCTGGCCATTCTCGTAGCGACGACGTACCCAACCCATCGTCCGCTGAAGAAGGTGGCGTTCACCGTGGTCTGGTTCACGCTCGCGCAGATCGTGCTAGGCTTGATCGCATTATTCTATCGCGTGCAAGCGGCTTCGCCCGATGCCGCGAACGCCCCCGCTTCCTGGCTGGTACTCTTCACGGTGGGCCATGTCGTGCTCGGCTCATTCACTCTCGCAGCCACGATTTGGATGGCGATTGAAATTCGGAAATACGTGCGTCCCGAAGCACCTCTGGCTGCAAGAGACCGGCAGCAAGCGGGATCCGCATCGACGTTAGGGACAGAGCTGAACTGAGAACGATCTACCATGCGGCCCTATATTGCACTTACCAAGCCCAGAATCACCTGGCTTATCCTGATGAGCACGGCGATCGGCTACTACTTTGGGGTCAATGGCTCCTGGAACTGGCTCACGCTGCTTCACACGATTTTGGGCACGGGGCTGATTGCCTCAGGAACCGCGGCGCTCAATCAATGGATGGAGTATAAGTACGACGCCCAGATGAAACGGACTCGCCTCCGTCCGTTGGTGACCGGAGAACTGAAACCCCTACCCGCCGCGCTTTTTGCCGTCGCGCTTTCCATCGGAGGCTATCTGGAGCTGGGTTTTGGCGCCAATTGGCTTGCCGCGAACCTGGGTTTCGCGACACTCGCGAGTTATCTTTTCCTGTATACCCCGCTGAAACGAAAGACTTGGTGGGCCACGACAATCGGCGCTTTCCCGGGTGCGATGCCCACTCTCATGGGCTTCGCCGCTTCCCACGGTGAATTGAACGCGCAGGCTTGGGCGCTCTATGCGATCCTTTTTCTCTGGCAATTCCCCCACTTCTACGCGATTGCCTGGCTATATCGCGAAGATTACGCACGCGCCGGCATGCAGATGCTGCCCGTCATCGACC
>JADLCF010000059.1 GCA_020847315.1 Bryobacterales bacterium
ACAATTTCGACGCCGAGCAAGGCTTGGCCGGCGGCGCGGCGGTGACCGTGGTAACGAAGTCCGGAACGAACGATCTGCACGGCTCTCTCTACGGCTATCACGACAATCAGCATCTGCGCGCCTGGGGCTTCTTCGAGACCCGGACGCCCAACAAGCCCAAGAGCATCCGGAACATCGATGGCTTCACGCTCGGCGGCCCCATCAAGAGAGACAAGCTTTTCTTCTTCGGCGATTGGGAATCGACACGAGAGCGCGTCAACCGCTATGGTCTCTTCACCGTCCCGACCGCCGACCAACGCGAGGGCAATTTCAGCGCCTACAACACGAAGATTTATGACCCGGCATCGGGAAGTCCTGACGGGAAAGGGCGGCAATTGTTCGCCGGAAACATCATTCCGAAAGGGCGTCAGAGCGCCATCTCCCAGAAGATCATAAGCTTGGTCCCCGCCCCGACGCAGGGCGGTGTAGCCGCCAACTTCTACAATTCCGATAACCAGAAGCTCGACCGGGATCAGTTCGACATCAAGACAAACTGGAACCGGACGGCCAGCCATAGCCTATGGGCGAAATACAGCTTCATGCGCGGCATCGGCCATTGCAACCCGTCGCTTGGTTCCGCGGGAGGATCCGGCTTGTGCGATACGGGTTCCGGCACCGGATACAACCGCGCCCAACTCGCCTCAATCGGGCACACCTGGGTGGCGAGTTCCACGCTTGTCGTGGATGGCGTCGTCGGTTTCACGCGCAATCTCATCGACGTGACTCCGCCCAACTATGGCAAGAATATCGGCCTGGAGACCTGGGGGATCCCGGGGACCAATGGCCCCGATATCCGGCAGAGCGGCATGCCGATCATCGCCATTGGCGGCTACACCTCGCTTGGAGACACCGACAGTTGGAACCCCGCCTTCCAGCGCGATCAGAACTACAACATCACGACCAACGTTGGCTGGCTTCGAGGCAAGCACGATATCCGCTTTGGCTTCGACGGCGTGCGGCACTACCTGAACCACTGGCAGCCGGAGCTTGGCTCCGGGCCGCGCGGCGGCCTCACCTTTGGCGCTGGACCCACCGCCCTGAACGGAGGTGCGGCCACGAACCAATTCAACAGCTATGCCACCTTCCTGCTGGGCCTCTCCACTGCCGCGTCAAAGAGCGTGCAGTGGGAGAGCATGAACACGCACGAGTGGCAGTTGGGCTTCTATGTGCGCGACCGCTGGCAGGTCACCTCCCGCACCACCCTTGTCGCGGGTCTGCGCTACGAGTTGTTCCCGCTGCTTTCGAGAGCGCACACGGGCATCGAGTTCTACGATCCGGAGACGAACATCCAGTACCGCGGCGGGCTCGGCGGCAACCCGACGGATCTCGGCATCGGCACGAGCAAGAAGCTCTTCGCCCCCCGGCTCGGCATCACACATCGCATCACGCCGAAGACCGTCATTCGCGCAGGCTACGGCCTCACCTACAATCCGATGGTGCTCAGCCGTCCGTTCCGGGGCAGCTACCCGATGACGATTGACGCCTCGTTCACTGCGCCCAACAGCTACCAATCCTTCGCAGCCCTGGATCAGGGCATTCCGCTCTTCACGGGCGAGGACCCCACGGCGGGCTCTTACCAATTGCCCACGCGCTTCAGCATCCGCACCCTCTGGCGGCCGGATGGTGAGCGCCGCGTGGACCGGGGCTATATCCAATCCTGGAACCTTATCCTAGAGCGCGAATTGCCGGGCGGGTTCGTGGCGAGCGCGGGCTACGTCGCCACGAAGACCGTGAAGAGCTTCGTCGATTGGGAAGCGAACAACGCGCCTCCGGGCACCGGCCGAGCCGGGCAGCCCTTCAACCAGAAGTTCGGCCGCACCGCATCCACCCTGTTCATGAATGGCTGGGCGGGAGGCAACTACCATTCGCTGCAAACCACCTTGAACCGCGCCTTCCGCGGCGGCCTAATGCTGAAGGGCGCTTACACATGGTCGAAAGCAATGGACATGCAGGACGACGATGGTTGGGGCGGGCTGCTTTGGAACTGGGCGCCGGTGATCGGCCGCAACTACGCCCGTGCCGGCTTTGACATCCCGCATAATCTCCAGATGGGTTTCGCCTACGAACTGCCATTCGGGAAAGGGAAGCAATTCCTGTCCAGCGGTTTGGCTTCCGTCGTTCTCGGCGGATGGCAGGCGAACGGCATTTTCTATGCCTTCAAGGGAAGGCCGTTCACGGTGTCCGCGCCGGGCACGTCGCTCAACGCCGTTTCGAACTCGCAGACCGCGGATCAGGTGAAGTCCACCGTCGAGAAATTGAACCAGGTTGGGCCCGGAGGACATTATTACGATCCGGCGGCATTCAAGACCGTCACGGATGTTCGTTTTGGAACCAGCGGCCGCAACATCCTCCGCGCCCCTGGCGTCGCCGGCATCGATGCCAGCATCTACCGCAGATTCCGGATTACGGAACGCCTCCTCGGGGAGTTCCGCGCGGAATCGTTTAACCTTACCAACACCCCGCAGTTCGGAGGGCCGAACACCGATGCCTCCAGCGCCAACTTCATGAAGGTGCTGAGCGCGGGCGGACAGCGGCAGTTCCGCTTCGGCCTGCGGCTGGAGTTCTAGCAAACGAAGGAGAACCACGGCGGCTCCCTCGAATCACGTAAGCTCCAGGGATTCGCCGAGGCAAAGGGGACACCTTGTCAACGCACTTAGACTATTTGACGGACCACGAAGTGAACGTGGAAGACATCTGCGATCGATACCGGCAGTTATACGGCGGATTGATCTACGACGTTCTGGAACATTTCGGGCGGCCTCATCAGGTACTCTCGCACACGATCACGCCGCTCGATCCAAACTCCCGGCTCGCCGGACCGGCCTTCACCGTGAAAGGCACCATGAGCTGCGTCCGCGATGAAAGCAAGCGCTACAAGCGGCTGGAGATGATCCGGCAGATGCAGTACCCTTGCATCGAGGTGCGGGATCGCGGCACTCCCTTTCCCGTAGCGCTCTATGGAGAACTTAGCGCAAGCAGCGCTCGCGCTCACGGGGCCACCGGCGCTCTTGTCGATGGCGCCGTCCGCGACACCACGCACCTCCTCGCGATGGACTTTCCCGTGTTCTCGACGTCCAGGAACCCGGTGGAAGCGTTCGGGCGCTGGGCGCTGCTCGAGTATCAGGTTCCCGTGCTGATCAGCGGCGAACTTACCGCCGCCGTGCAAGTGAATCCAGGGGATTTCATCTTCGGCGATTACGACGGCGTGCTGGTGGTTCCGCGTGAGCTAACGGTGGCGGTACTTGAGGAATGCGAGCGCGTGAAAGGCATTGAGGACTTGGCCAGAGTGGAGTTCACACGTGGCGAAGACCCGGTGGCCGTCTTTGAACGGCACAAGCGTCTGTGACCTGAGGCGCCGTTCACTCCAGGTCGAGCAGGTCCTCTTTCTGGCGGGCAATCTCGACTAAGCCGCGCACGGCCGGCGGCAGAATGCCAGCGCGCCGTACTGCCAGCACGATTCTCGATTTCAGCGGTGGGGCATCGGCGAACTTCATTTCCACGAGTTCCCCCGATGCCAGTTCCGCACTCACGGACCATCCGGGGAGCATGCCGATGCCCACGCCGATCCGAACCATGGACTTGATTGCCTCCGCATGATCGAAGCGCATTACCACACGGGGCCGCACGCCAAGGCGCAGGAAATGCGCGTCAATGGCGTGCTCGATCTGCGAGCCCTCCTTGAACAGCACGAACGGCTGTTCGCGCGGATCGCCGATCATCCGCTCGCCGCCGCCGAACTCCCGCGCCGCCACGGCAACGATCCGGTACGGCCAGGAGGCAACGATATCCGGCCCCGAAGCATCCATCGCTTCCGGCGCGACGAACATCGCGGCATCGAGCGCCGCCTCGCCGAGCGCGTGGATCAAACTCGCCGTGCTGCCCGTATCGACCGTCACCTCGATATCCGGATAACGCGACCGGAAGATACTCAGCAGCCGCGGAAGAACGATCACGCTGATGCCCGCTCCACTCCCCAGCCGCAGCAGGCCCCGCTTCATCTCCTTCCACTCGTCGAATGCGGCAACGGTCTCCCGGTAGCGCACCATCAGGTCCCGCGCAAAGGGCAGCAGCGTCTCTCCGGCTTGCGTCAAGCGCAACCGCCGCCCGGCCTTCTCATAGAGCCTTGCTCCAAGCTCCTGCTCCAGCATCTTAATCTGCTTGTGCACGGCGGCAGGGCTCAGATGAAGCACCTCCGCCGCGCGTGTGATGTTCTGCAGATCGCTCAGAACGACGAAGCTCCGAATCTCCCGAAGTTCCATAAGCCGATCATTCGCCAATCGCGAATCCCCGGTCAAGCGGATTCACCCCAGATCAACGAAACTAGTGGCGGAACCAGACCGGATGTCTCCCGTCACACAAATGGAAGTCACTGATGAACCGAAAATTCCTTTTCTCCACCATCGCCTCCATCCTGATTCTCGCGGCACAGGCATCCCTGGCCGCGCCTCTCATCACCCCACCGCCGCGGCACGTGGAGTGGGCGCCAGCCGCCGTCCCGGTGGGGCGCGGGCTCGCGATCAGCGCCGCCAGTCCGGAAGAGAGGCAAATCGGCCGCGTCCTGGAGCAGGAGTTCCGTCGGCTCCATGGCATTGCGGGAGCCAAGGGGACGAAGAGCGCCCTGGAAGTGGTGCTCGCGCTCGCCGGCAGCCCGCGCGGAAAAGCCCATCTCGAAGCCAGCAGCCAGGCAGCGCGGTATATGGCCGCGCCGGGAGACGAGAAGTACCTTCTCGAGACCGGCGCCAATCGCGTGGTGGTCGTCGCCGAAACTCCGCGAGGGTTGCTCTACGGCGGAATGACTTTGCTGCAGATGGTCTCAAAGGCCAGCGGCCGCGCGGAGATCGCCGGGGCAGCGATCGTGGATTACCCTCAGCTTGGCTTCCGCAGCCTGCACATCTGCATCTTCCCGAACACGGAGTTGGAAGGCGTCCGCCAGGCGATTCTGCTTGCCGCGCGCTACAAGTACAACGCCATCGTACTTGAACCCTGGGCGTCTCTCAAATCCGCCAGCCATCCCGAAACGGCCTACGAGCACACGTACACTCCAGATCAAATCCGGCCCCTCATCCATCTGGGGAAAGCCCTCCAGATGGAGATGATCCCGATGCTGAACTCCTGGGGCCATGCGAGCGGCATGCGGGGCGGCTCCTCGCAGCACGTGGTGCTCGACAGGTTCCCTCAATTCAAGCCGCTTTATGAAGAGGATGGCTGGTCCTTCTGCCTTACCAACCCCGCGATCTACGGGCAACTGTTTGACCGGTACGGGGAATTGCTCGCTCTATTCGAGAATCCCAAATACTTCCACCTCGGCCTCGACGAGGCCTGGGGCCATCGGGGCCTCATGGAAAGCAACCGCTGCCGCGGCGAGAATCCGCGCGCAACGCTCACGGCTCACCTCAAGAAGATCGTGGGCTATTTCAGCGAACGCAACATCCAGGTCTTCATGTGGCATGACATGTTCATCCAACGGGATCACCCCACACTCGGAAGGCTCTCGCCCGCCAACAGCATCCCGCCATTCAACAGCCACCTGGTTCTCGAAGAACTGCCGAAGAACGTCATCATGGCTGCCTGGAATTACAGCGTCACCCAGGAGTGGCCTGTCATGCAGTACTTCCAGGAGAAGGGGTTCCCGGTAGTTGCCTGCCCGTGGAAGGTGAGAAAGAATGCCGTCCAAATGGTGGAGACCTCGAAGAAGCTGGGCATCATGGGCATGATGCAAACAACCTGGGATTCGCTCGATGTGACGCTGCCCACGGTGGGGGAAGCGGGCGTCGTGGCCTGGAGCGAACCGGGCTTCAGCATTGACGCCATTCCTTACGACGGAGGCTTCCTGAACCCGATCCGTCAACTGCCCATCACGGCGCTGCCGAAACTAGAGAACACCTTGGGAGCGGGGAGGTAGATCGAATGAGAGCGGGTTCCTTTCTGCCATGCGCGCTCCTTCTGCTCTCGGTCTTCACCGTTTGCGCCGCGGGCCAATCCCGCGCCGTCACGGTGGTGACTCCGCTGCGGGGAGAGAAAGCCTACGCCATCGCGGGCGAGACCTTCGCCTCGCTCTGGGAGCAGGTTACGGGAACCCGCCCCGCCGTTGTTGAATACATCCTGCCATTTCGTACGAGCCCTCCTCCGGGGGACCTCATTCTGATCGGCTCCGATTCCGTGAACCCTCTGGTGCATCAGCTCATTCAGCAGGGAAGAACGCGCTCGCTTGGCATCGAGTATGGGGGCGATGGCTACCGCCTTCTCTCGGTTCCCGAAGAGGGGCGGAGCATGTTGGTGCTGGCCGGAGGCTCCGGCCGTTCCACGCTCTACGCCGTCTACGACTTCTTCCGCCGCCGGGCGGACGCTGAGTATTTCTGGGATGGCGACATCCTTCCCAAACGGACATCCATCGACGTGGCAGGCCTCGACGTCACGGAGAAGCCGCGCTTCGAATATCGAGGGCTGCGCTATTTTGCCCATCGCGGTCTGCATCGCTTCCAGGCGGAACATTGGGACCTGGAGGATTGGAAGCGCGAGATCGATTGGCTCGTGAAGAAGCGCTTCAACCTCTTCATGCTGCGGACCGGCATCGATGACCTGTTCCAGCGCGCCTTCCCCGGCGAGGTTCCTTATCCTCCGGAGGACGGCAAAGACCCCGACGGCGTCGATCGGAGCTACAACGACCGCACGTCGTTCTGGCCGCTGAAATACCGGGGCGAGTTGCGGCGCAAAGTACTTGAGTACGCGGCGGATCGTGGATTGCTGCACCCGGAGGATACGGGCACCATGACGCACTGGTATTCCCACACGCCCTCCGCGCTCTATCGCAGCCGCCCGGATTTCCCGCTGATCACCGACCAGAAGACCGGGTATCAACTTCCCACGCACGCGATCTGGGATATCGAGAAGCAGGAGACCTGGGACCTTTACTGGCACTGGACGAAGA
>JADLCF010000060.1 GCA_020847315.1 Bryobacterales bacterium
ATTCCGCTTCGTATCCCGTGTTACGAACCGCTTGCGCCAGCATCTCCGGCGAAACATCGCCCGGATGGTATTGGACTTCCGCCCGGTTTGTCATCAGGCTGACCGTTGCCTTCGTTACACCGGGAGTCCGTTCCAAGGCGCGCTGCACCGCCGATTGGCAGGCAGCACACGTCATCCCCCCCACATCGAGTTGAACTTGAGCGGGAGGAGACGAGGCTTCCGAAATGGGGCGGGCATCCTTCTCAGACATACTGACCTCAGAATCGGTTACGTTAGAACGGTGGCTTGAAAGCCCGCTTCCTCAAGGGCTTTCACGATTGTGCCGGCGGAGGGGCCGTCCGGCGACGCGCTAAACTCAGCGGAACCAATCTCCACGCTGTACACCTCGCGCACCCCCGCCATTTCCAGAAGCTTGCGGACACGACGAACGCAACCATCACAGTGCATGCCTTCAATTCGCAGCCGGATTCGTTCCGATGGTGATTCCATGCTGTCTACCTCCAGTCTTGATTGTATACCCCCCTAGGGTATCTTTGCAAGCGTGAAAAAAGCGCGCCTTGGCGGCGCGCTCTTCTGGCAACGCGGGACTTCGGGGTGCGTTAGTGAGCCGCCTGGCCTCCGGCGGGCTTTGCAGCCTCTCCATGCTCCGAAGCCGCCCCGCCCTTGGGGGCAACCACGTACAGCGGAAGCGGGGCGGGTTGATAGCCCGCCGATACACCCGGTTCCGACGGAGTAGCCGGTTCGATCTTCGCTCTGGTCTCCACATCGAAAAACGTGAAGCTCATGAAGAGGGCGACGAAGAAGAGCGATGAAAGGAAGATCACGGCATTCATTCCCTTCTCCCACAATAGGTGCATGAAGATCAGAGCGACGAGGCCGGCCTTTACCGTGGCGATCGCCATGGCAATCATCAGGTTCACGGTGTTTGAACCGAAATTAATCCCGGCCGCGAGGACGGTAATCCCGGTAAGCACGAAAAGCGCGAGGATATTTGCAACGTACCACTTGGTGTGGTTGTGAGTATGAACTTCTTCCCCGTGGTGGGGGATACTTTCCATGGCTTCGTTTTCAACGCTCATTGCAAATCCTTTCGATTAGCTCACCAGATACAGGAGTGGGAATAGGAAAATCCAGATTAAATCAACCAAGTGCCAATAGAGCCCGGTAAGGTCGATAGGCGTATAGTACGCACTCGAGAACACTCTCTGATGCGTGCGCCAGATGAGATAGGCAATCACACCCATGCCAACCAGGATATGGATACCGTGAATCCCCGTCATCACAAAATACATGCTGAAGAACAGGTATTCACCCGGTACATTGGCGCCTTTGTAGCTAAACAAATTGCCGAGCAGCAAGCCGTCATGGAACTTATGGCTGTACTCGATGTACTTCACGAAAAGGAAGACGCCGCCAAGGCCGAACGTCGCGTAGAGATAGATCAAGGTGGCCTTGATGCGGTTGAGAGCGGCGCTCTGCACGGCCATCACCATCGTGAAACTGCTAACCAGCAATACGAGTGTATTGAGGACGCCGAGGCTGCGGTCGAGGTGATGGTGAGCCTCGATGAAGGCCTGCGGGTGCCGGGTTTGCAGCATGAAGTAGGCCAGAAACAACCCGGAGAACAACAGGATCTCCGTCACCAGGAAGAGCCACATCCCGATCTTCGAGGCTTCAAACTGTTGCGCCGAATTATGAAAGTGGTGCTGCAGATGCCTCGAGTGGGGGGACGCGTGCGCGTGCGCCTGCCCTCCGGCTGGGATTGCGATATCACTCATGAATGGGACTCCATTTGTTCAAGTCTGCGAGCGGCTTTGAAGTCGTACGGCCCGTGCGTAACCACCGGGACGTGATGGAAGTTGTGCGTCGGTGGGGGCGACGAGACCGTCCACTCAAGGGAGGCCGCGCCCCATGGGTTGTTCGGCGCATCGTAGCGTTTCCGGAATAGAGGCACAATCAGCGTCACGGCCATGATCACCAGGCCAACTCCCAGCAGATAGCTTCCGATGGTGGACGCCACATGCAGAAATTGGAATTGATCCAGGTAGTTGTAGTAGCGGCGGGGCATGCCGCGAGACCCCAACAGGAACTGAGGGATAAACGTGCCGTTGAATCCAAGAAAGACAAATAGGCAGCCGATCGCGGCCCAGAATTCGTTGTACATGCGGCCGTACATCTTCGGCCACCAGTAATGAAGGCCGGCGAAAAACGCAATCAGCGTTCCGCCCATCATCACGTAATGGAAGTGGGCAACGATGAAGTAGGTATCGTGGAGGTGAACATCCACGGCCACGGTGCCCAGGAAGAGGCCCGTTAGCCCGCCGATGCCGAAAAGAAGCAGGAACGAGATGGCATAGAGCATCGGCGCACCAAGGCTAATGGACCCGCGGTACATGGTAGCCAGCCAATTAAACACCTTCACACCCGACGGGATGGCAACCACGAAAGTAAGGAAGGAGAAGATCGCGCCGGCGAACTCGCTCTGGCCGCTCACGAACATGTGGTGGCCCCACACGAAAAAGCTCACCACGGCGATGCCGACGCTCGACCAGGCAATGGCCTTATAGCCGAAAATCGGCTTATGAGAAAAGGTGGGAATCACTTCGGAGATGCATGCCATGCCCGGAAGGATCATGATGTACACCACCGGGTGCGAATAGAACCAGAAGAAAT
This sequence comes from Bryobacterales bacterium, assembly GCA_020847315.1. Classification (GTDB taxonomy): domain Bacteria; phylum Acidobacteriota; class Terriglobia; order Bryobacterales; family Bryobacteraceae; genus JACTMJ01. The sequence continues at coordinate 2,674 of JADLCF010000060.1, forward strand.
GCTGGAAGAGCACGGGGTCCCCGCCCAGGCTGGCGTCGAAAATTCCCACCTGGAAGAGCCGTTCCATCAGCAGCAGCACCATCGTGATGCCGATCACCGGCGTGGCAAGCACCTGGATGACCGCGGTAGCGTACATACCCCAAATAAAGAGTGGCATGTTGTACCAGGAGAGTCCCGGCGCTCGCAGCTTATGAATCGTCGCGATGAAGTTAACGCCGGTCAGAATCGAGGAGAAGCCAAGCACGAACGCACCCATCGTCATGATGCTTACGCCGCCGCTGATCGTCGAACTGTAGGGCGTATAGAACGTCCAGCCTGTATCGAGGCCGCCGCCGATGATCGCGCCCACGGCGAGCAGCGCGCCGAAAACATAGAGATAGTAGCTCAGGAGATTTAAGCGTGGAAACGCAACGTCCTTCGCCCCAAGCATCATCGGGAGAACAAAATTGCCCAGGGTCGCGGGAATCACCGGCACGAGCACCAGAAAGGTCATGATCACGCCATGCAGGGTGAACAGTTGGTTATAAACCTCCGCGCTGACGATCGTGGTTTTCGGCGTGAGCAACTCCGTTCGAAGAACGAGCGCAAGCACGCCGCCCACGAAGAACATGGTCATGATGGTCCAGAAGTACATCAACCCGATGCGCTTGTGGTCCACCGTAAACAGCCAGTTTTTCAGTCCCGGGTTCTCCGTGAGGAAATTCCCCTCCGGCTCATGGAGCGCGGCCGGGGTTCGTTGCATTAAGACTTCCGCCATGGCTTTCCTTCTCTTTCCCGATTACTTCAACGATTTCACGTACTCCGCGAGCGCCTGGATTTCGCGCTCCCGAAGCAAACCCTGAAACGAGGGCATGATGGCTTCATAACCGGCGCGAACTCTGGCGGTCGGCTGAAGGAGAGATTCCCTGATGTAGTTTTCGTCGACAACGGCGGGTGCTGCATTGCTGAACTGGTGCGTCTGGCCCCAGATTCCTTTGAACGAAGGCCCTTGAATCCGCGTGCCGTCGATCGAGTGGCACGTGTTGCAGCCCTTGTTCACATAGAGCAGTTTCCCAAGCTCCGGAAGCGGCATATTCATCGCTTCCTCCGCCTTCTGCTCCAGCCATTGCTGATATTGCTCTTCCGTATCGACCACGACTTTCGCCAGCATATTCGAATGATCCCGCCCGCAATACTCGGCGCAAAAGACCTGATGTTCGCCCGGCTCATCCGCGTTGAACCATAACTGGGTATAACGGTTGGGAACGATATCGGCCTTGATCCGGAAATCGGGTAGATAAAAGTCGTGAATCACGTCCTGCGAGATCATCACCAGTTTCACGGGACGTCCGGCGGGGACGTGCATTTCCTGGCCGAAGCTCATGCCGTTAGGGTAGGTGAACTCCCAGGCCCACTTCTTGGCGATCACCTTGATCTCGAGTGCGTCCGCCGGGGCCACCCGCGCCTGCATGTACGTGTTGAAGCCCCAGAACGCCATCACCACAAGCGGGATGCTGGGGATCACAGTCCAGATGATCTCCAGCGCTGTGTTATGCGTGATATCGGGCGTCTCTTCATTCTGCCGGCGGCGGCGATACTTGTAGACAAAATACCCTACGCCGAACACAATAACCGCGTAGAAGAAGATGCCGAAGTAAGTGATGAACATATAGATGTTATCCACTTCGCGCGCATAGTCCGATGCCTGCGTCACGGGCATCATTAATTCTCGAAGCCAATTCATCGCGTGGTCACCAGTTCCTGATTCGAGAGCTTCCCTCTTGCCTTTTCCTGACGGCGCAGTCTGTAGATCATAAAGGCAATCAAAATGACGATCAACAGAGCTCCGATACGCATAAACGTCATGGCGAACACGACGTAGGACCCCGCCGCGGGGTCATAGTGATAGCAGAGCAGCAGCAACTGCTCCGCGCTGAACGAAAAATGCTCCTGCTTCGCTTCCGCCAGAGCAAGCCGAAGATCAAGTGGCTTGTACTGAATCCCATACAGGTAGCGCGAGACCTTGCCATGTGGCGTCAGGATCGTAATTACAGACGGATGCGAATACTGCTCGATGCGCGGGTCGTACTTGTATTTGAAGCCGATCTGCTCCGCCAGCTTCTTCGCATTGCCGTTATCGTCCGAGAAAAAATGCCAGCCCGGCGCGGGTTTGCCATAGCTGCTCAAATACACCGCCCGCTTCTCCCGCGCGAGTTGCGACGTCTCGGTGGGATCGATGCTGATCGTCAGAACGGTATAGTCGGCGCCGGGTTCCCACGGGACCTTTCGCATCGTTTCAGTCTGGCCGTTCAGCACCAGGTTGCAGAGCATCGGGCAGCGGTAATAGACCAGGTTCAGAAGAACCGGCTTTCCCTCCGAAAAATACTGCCGCAGCGGTACCTTCTGGCCGGTTTCGTTGATAAAGGTGAGATCCAGATCAATGGATTCCCCCGCCTTCTCGTCCACGCCCACGCCTTCGTGCATCGCAAGCGGTATATTGGCCTGCGCACGCAGTGCGGGTACGGTAACGAACACGAGCGCCACGGCCGCCAGGCTACTTACCAGCAGGCGCGGCAGGTGCTTGCGCGGCAGCCTCATTCACTCCTCCCATGGACTTCGGGTTCGGCACAACGGAAAATATTTCTTTTACCGGCTGGCGGACGGTGGGGTGCGCGGGAGCACCGGCCTTCGCTTCGGCAATCACCAGATCCATCGCTCGCTGAATCGGAAGACGAACGATCCCTTTCTCCCGGTCGACGAATTTGTAGGAGTACAACTCCGCGTCTTCACGCGCGCGCAGGTTCCGGTAATCTTCGCTCACCGGCTCCAGAATCTTCGTGAACTCCTCCCGCTGTTGCACGGAGTCAAAGTACGATTGGACGGCGAGCAGCGTCACGATAAGAAACACGACAATTGCAACGCCGGACCACGCAATGAAGCCGATACGCACATCCGTCTGTTCGTAGCCCTTTTCCACCGATTGTTCAAATCCGGCTGGCTTGTGATATTGGTCCGACATTGGATCGTTATCCCCGTTTTGTTAAATCGCGCACCAGCTAAACCTGGTGGAAATTCAGTGAGCGTTCGAAGCGCAGATCCCCCACGGGAACGATATGCTGCTTCGCGAGACGCATCCAGAAAAACAGCCCGAAAGTGGGCGCTAACGCCAACAATCCCGCGGCGTCCAGCCAGTGGAACTGTACACCGTCAAGATAGAAACTGCCCATGATCAGCCAGTAGACATCCACATAGTGCATGATCACAAGCAAAGCCGCCATGGAGCCCAACACCGCCAGATTCCGCTTCGCCCAGAGCGTAACCAGCAGGGCGAAGGGAATCAGAAAGTGCCCGAAAATCAGAGCCTTCGATACATACTCCCAGGAGCCTTGAAAGCGATGCTGAAAAAAGATGGTCTCTTCCGTGAGGTTGCCGTACCAGATCAGCATGTATTGAGAAAACGCGCAGTAGGCCCAGAAGATATTGAATGCATACAGCCATTTGCCCAAGTCGTGGTAGTGCTCTTCGGTAATCGCTCGATCGAGGATTCCATTGGAACGGAAGGCAAGGGCGATGAGGATGAGTAAGCCGGTGAATCCCGTCGCGCTGCCCGCATACATATAAAGGCCAAACATGGTGGAGAACCAATGCGGCATCAGAGACATCACCCAATCCACGGCCGCGAGGCTGAAGGTAAAGGTGAGCAGCAGAAGACCGAAGGCGCTCAATCGGCGGCTCTTCGCCGTGTATGCGAAATCGCGATCCGTATCCTGGGCGGTGCTCCAGCCCCACAGTTTGTAGGCGAGGAAACTCCAAATAGCGAAGTAGATCACGGCGCGAGCGATGAAGAACGGCACGTTGAGATACGCCGCCTTCTCGAACAAGTACGGGTCCTTCGCCACCACCGCCTCATGCGTCCATTCATAGAGCGCATGCAGGTCGAACAGCAGTGGAACAAAGAACAGCGCAGCGATGGGAATCACCATCATGATGCATTCGCTGATGCGTCGAAGCACCACGCTCCACGTGGCGCCGCTCGCGTGTTCCACCATGACGAAGAAAAGCGCCCCAACCACAAACGTCACGCAATAGACATAGTTGAGCAGGTAGGATCGGAAGAAGCGCTCATGATCGGCAAAGTAGCCGGCGATGAGCAATACCCAGCCAACGGCGGCCAGGCCCATCAGGATGACGCGCACCTTGTTGTACGCAGCCTCACTGAGGCGGAAGGCGTCGCCAGTATAAATTTGAGTGGAATGGGAAGCGTTGTCGGCCATGGCTATCTCAGCTCGCTCCTTAACTCAGTGGGGACATCATTGATCTTGCCGGCGGCCGCGCGCTGAAGAGCGCGAGTGTATGCGACGATCGCCCATCGGTCCTTCTCGGGAATCTGCCATCGGTAGCCCGGCATGGATCGGCGTCCGTTCGAGATCACATAGAAAATCTCGCCGTCGGAGTATCCCGAGATCCGTTCATCGATCAGGCTATTGGCCACCCAACCCTGGGTGCGTATGCCGACAATGCCGCGGCCCGAACCCGTGCGGTCATGGCAAGGCGTGCAATAAATGTCGTAGCGCTCCTGCCCGTGGGCCATCAGCTCCGCAGTGACGGGAAGGGGATTGTTGACATAGAATCCGCCCTGCTGTCCGGTATAGAAGGCATCGTCTTCCTTGAGAAATCCAACCGCAACCGTTCCGGGCACGGGCAGGCGCGTCCCGCTGTGGTTCGGGAAGAACGCACTCTTCTCTTGCGTTCCCACCTTGGGTTGGCGCGCCATATCGAAGCCCCAGAATTCCACCGGTGGAGCGCTCGAATAGCGCGTGCCACAACCCGCCAGCGTGAGCAACAGGAGCGAGGCGCAGAGCGCAAGAGCGCCGTGGTTTCGGGTTCCAGGTGTCTGGCGCTGGTTACGCATCTTCATGCACAACCTCCGTATTCTTTCCGCCCAGTTCATTCAGCAGTTCGACGATGGCAACCGGCTCAAAATGGTTCCCGTCGCGTTCCACCACCAGAACGAATCCGTCGTCAGTTACGCGGGCGTAGTTTTCATAATTGAAAATCGGATGATTGAAGCGTGGCAAGCCATTGAAAGCCAGCATGCCGAATACCGCCGCGAAAGAAGCGAACAAGACCATCAGTTCGAACGTGATGGGCACCGCGTATTCAATCGCGAAAAATGGCTTGCCGCCGATGATAATGGGATAGTCGACGGCCGCCGTCCACCACTGCAATCCCAACGCCGTGAGGATCCCCGCCAACGCCCCCCCGGCGATCACAAATCCCAGCTTTGAGCGCCGCTCGCCGAGCGCTTCATCGATGCCGTGGACGGGGAACGGCGTATAGGCGTCGAGCTTGCGGTAACCCTTCTTGCGAATGCCCCGGATGGCGCTCAGAAGCTCGTGCGTCGTCTGGAACGTCGTCGCAACCGCGTACGGTCTACCGTGTTCGGCGGGGAACGATTCTTGCGGATTCGTGGTTGTAGTCGCCATGGTATTCCCCTAGTGGTGCGCGCCTTTCTCAATGTCCTGAGCGATCGCGTGCTTCACTTCCGCGATGGCGATCATCGGCACGAACTTGATAAAGAGAAGGTAAAGCGTGAGGAACAACCCCATACTGCCAATGAACGTGCAGATATCGACGTATGTGGGATGAAAGTAATCCCAGCTTGAAGGCAGAAAATCGCGGTGAAGCGAGATCACGATGATCACGAAGCGCTCATACCACATGCCGATATTGACGAAGATCGTGATGATGAAGACCGCCGTGATATTCCGGCGGACAGACTGCCACCAAAGCGGAATGGGCGAGATTACGTTGCAGAAAATCATCGTCCACGCCGCCCAAGCGTAAGGACCGGTGATCCGGTTGTAAAACGCGAAGCGCTCCCCGTCAACGACGCTGAACCAAGCGATGAAATACTCCGATGCGTAGCTGTAGCCGACAATCATCGACATCGAGAGCATCACCTTGCACATGTAATCGATATGCTTGAGCGTGATCAGGTGCTCGATGTTGAGAGCTTTGCGCGTGATGATGAGCAAGGTAAGCACCATCCCGAATCCACTGAAGACCGCGCCCGCCACGAAGTAGGGCGGGAAGATCGTGGTGTGCCATCCGGGCAGAATCGATACAGCGAAGTCGAAGCTGACGATCGAGTGCACGGAAAGAACGAGAGGCGTCGAGAGGCCCGCGAGCACGAGATACGCGAGTTCATAATGCTTCCAGTGGCGCGCGGAGCCACGCCAGCCCAAGCTGAAGAAACCGTATATCTTGCGCCGGAAGCCCGTCGCGCGGTCACGGATGGTGGCCAAATCGGGCAGCAGGCCCACAAACCAGAAGAGCACGCTCACCGTCAGGTAGGTACTAACCGCGAACACGTCCCATTCGAGAGGGCTCTTGAAGTTCGGCCAAATCTGCATCGTGTTGGGATACGGGATCAGCCAATAGATGGCGCGCCAGGGGCGGCCCGTATGGAAGAGCGGGTAGATGCCGGCGCAGAGCACGGCAAATAGCGTCATTGCTTCCGCGGCGCGGTTGATGCCCGTCCGCCAGCGTTGCCGCAGCAAAAACAGAATTGCGGAGATCAGCGTGCCTGCGTGGCCGATGCCGATCCACCAGACGAAGTTCGTGATATCCCAAGCCCAGCCGACGGGGATATTGTTGCCCCAAACCCCAATGCCGGTCGCCACCAGGTAGCCCAGCATCACGAAGAGCATCAGCATGATGCTAGATGTGATCGCGAGCAGCCCGAACCAGAACTTCGAGGGCGGATTCTCAACGACTCGCGATACCGACTCCGTGATGGAGTTGTAAGTCGGCTCGCCCGTAACGAGGGGCTGATCGATCGTCGTACTCAACAGATCGAGCTGCGTATTCGGTTTGATTGCAAGGTCTGCCATCGGTTACACAAGCTCCGGATGGGGGTTTCTCAATTTGCCCAGATAGGTAGTCCGGGGCTTTACGTTCAATTCCTGAAGAACGCCGTAGTTGGTTTCGAGCGCTTTCGCCTTGCTGACCGCGCTATTGGGGTCGCGCACGTTGCCGAATGTGATGGCGTTCGTCGGGCACGTTTGCTGGCAAGCTGTGAGCACTTCACCATCGCGGATGGAGCGCGATTCAGTCTTGGCCTGAATGCGGGCGTGGGAGATCCGCTGCACGCAATAGGTGCATTTTTCCATAATGCCGCGCATCCGGACCGTGACATCCGGGTTGTATTGCAGCGTGGCAATCTCGGGAGCTTTGTTGCCAAGCGACATCCAGCCCAGGCGCTTATCGTGATAGTTAAAGAAGTTGAAGCGGCGCACCTTGTACGGGCAGTTATTCGAGCAATAGCGGGTGCCCACGCAGCGGTTGTAGACCATCTCGTTAAGCCCCTCGGGACCGTGAACCGTGGCCGCCACCGGGCAGACGTTCTCGCAGGGCGCGTTCTCACAATGCACGCAGGCCATCGGTTGATAGACCAGTTCCGCCTCTTCGACGGAGCCGGAGTAATAGCGATCAAGCCGGATCCAGTGCATTTCGCGCCCGTGCAGCACCTGCTCCTTACCCACGGTTGCGATATTATTCTCGCTCTGGCAGGCGACCAGACACGCATTGCAGCCAGTGCAGACGTTAAGGTCAACCGTCATCCCCCACTGGTACTCACTCGTATATTCGGGATTCTGATAAAGGCTGAACTCCGGAACCTTGTGAGCGATTTCCTGAATCGCGTGGGAGTCTTTCTGAAACTCTTCGAGCGTCACCTCCCGGACGATCTCGCTCCGGGTGCGAAGCGCGTCGGTCAGGGTGCCGTGGTCCTGCGTGGATGCGATCTCAATGCTTCCCGCCGTCTTGGCGACGCTTGCGCCCAGTGCGATTGCCGGCGCCTCGGAAGTGAGCAGCGGAAAGACATTAAAGCCCGCCCCTTCCCCAACCTGGCCGGTCTTCGCGCGGCCGAAACCCATCGCGAGCGTGATCGAGTTGTCTGCATGGCCCGGCTGCACCACAGCGGGAATCTTCACTTCCGCGCCGTTGCGCTTGATGCTGAGAAACTCGGCCTCATAGGATGAATCCGAGATATTGATCTGGCTCACCGCCGTGCGCAGGCCCAGCTTGGCCGCCGTAGCCTGGCTCAGCAACGCAACGTTATCCCACGTGATCTTCGTGATCGGATCCGGCGCTTCAAGCAACCAAGCGTTGTTGTTGAACCGGCCATCGTAGGCATGGCTGCTGGGAACGAAAACCAATTCGATCTCTTCGTCTCCAGGACCGCTCGCAGCGCGGCTCACCGCGTCCGTAACTGCCGGCTTATTGACTGTGGCGGCAACGGGCACGGTAGCAGCGCCCGCGATGATGCCGTCGTGGACCGCTTTCCGCCAAGCCTTTTCATCCGCGAGCTGTGCTTTCCAGGTATCGCGAACCAACGCGTATCCGCGCGTCGCCGGCGCCCCAAGAATCGTGGCAAGAAACTCAATCTGGCTCTTGCCGTCGAAAAGCGGCTGAATCATCGGCTGCTGGATGGAGGCCGTGCCGTCGAAGCTGCGCCCGTCTCCCCACGCTTCGAGATAATTCGCGCCTTGCAGCACCCAGTTCGAGGCGGCAGCCGTCTCGTTCGCGTCTTCACCCAGATAGATGCGCGTCTTTGCCTTCGCCATCGCTTCGGCAAACTTCGTATCGGCGGGCGCGTCGTAGGCGGGGTTCCCACCCAAAGTCACCAGCGTCTCCACTGCGCCGGAGTTCAAGTCCGCGGCAAGCTGCTTGATCGCGCCGATCTCACCGGCGGCTTCGGGCGCGGGCAGAAGCGTCACCGTGGATCCGAGATTGCCCAGCGCCTCGTTCACTAAATGCGCCAGCGCATGGACGGCGGCGGGTTGCCGCGGCCCCACCGCGAGAACGCACTTCCCTTTGTTGGCGCCCAAGTCCTTGGCCAGAACTTCGATGAACTTGGAAGCCCTCTCGGAAGCGGGGAACTTCCGGCTTGCCGCGGGCAGCACGCCCAACCGGACGGCCAGCGCCTCTAGCACCGCCATCGCGTCGCTTGCGCGCATCCGCAGCCGGTGGTCCGCCATCGCGCCGGTAATCGAATACTGGCTCTCGACCGCGTAAACCCGGTTCATGCCGTCCTCGCGTCCGCGAACGCGGCGGCCATCGGCCCACTGCCGCATGTTCAGAATCGTCGAGGCGTCAAGCCCTAGGAAATCGAAATCCAGCGCCAGGATCACGTGCGCCTTCGAAAAATCGTAGTTCACCTGGACGGGACGGCCAAATGCGATCTGCGCCCCTTCCCTTGCACTGTCCACGGGCACGGCCTCGTATTCCACCCACTTCGCGCCGGGGAACTTCGCAAGCGTTTCCGCCTTCAGCCGCAGATAGGTGGGCGAACCGGTGCGCTGGCTCAGGAATCGAAGACTTGTCCCATCGCCCTGGAAGAGGGTGGGCGCGGCGGCAACGAACTCCTCCCACTTCACCGCATTGCCATCGTGTGTGTGCTGGGCGATCCGGTCCGGATCGTAGAGGCCGAGAATGGAGGCTTGCGCGAACGCGGAAGCCGCGCCCAAGCTGTGCGGATGCAGCGGATTGCCTTCAATCTTGGTCGGCCGCCCATCGTGGGTTTCCACCATCACGCCGGTCGAAATGCCATTCAGCGTGTAGATACTGTTGTAAAACACCGGCTTGCCTGGGACCAGGTCCTCGGAGCCATTTGCCAGCGGGAGAATATACTCCTCCGGGCGGCGGCAGGCAGTAAGCCCGGCAAGCGCCAGCGTCGCCCCCATGAACTTGAGCAGCGTGCGCCGGGATGCGCCTTCGGGTAGCTCAGAAGCACCTTCCGGAAACTCGCGGTGCGCCCATTCCTGAAACTTCGCGGTGCCCGCCAGTTGGCTGGCGCTCCGCCAATACGCTTTCTCCGGCTGAGCCTTCTGAATGTTTTGAATGTTGACGATCATCGGTGGCACCCCGCGCAGTCTACGGGCGGATGGATCCCTTTCTGAGCGATCAATTCCCGTCCGATCTCTTCGGCGGGGCGGTCTGGCTGCCAATCCAGTTTGGTGACAAATTCAACGGG
>JADLCF010000061.1 GCA_020847315.1 Bryobacterales bacterium
CACTTGACTTCATTCGTGGAGGGTCATAAGATCCAACCAAAGGGTTTTGACGGTCTAAAGTTTTCGTCGAAACCGATTCTCCCAAACGAATACCAGCAATGGTAGTGTGTGACGGGGAGTTCCGCCGAAATGGCTGGGACTCCCCGTTTCTCTTTTGCGAGAACTCAAAATCTTCACAGCTTACACCTCTGCGTAACTCATTGATTCCACAAAGTTTTTCGATGAAATGAACTTGCATCCCACGGATATTTGCACGCCTGCGCGTTCGGGACCCGGTCGAGTTTCCTATAATCGAGGTTAAGCTCCATGCCAGACGCCAAGCTTCAGGTAATCCCTCTCGGAGGGCTCGGTGAGTTCGGAATGAACTGCACCGCATTGCGCTACGGGGACGATATCCTCGTGATCGACGCCGGAATGATGTTTCCGGAAGACGAGATGTTCGGGGTAGACATCGTCGCTCCCGACTTCAAGTACTTGCTTGCGAACCGAGAGCATGTTCGCGCCGTCGTCCTCACGCACGGGCATGAAGACCACATCGGTGGGCTCCCGTTTCTGCTCTCCAAGCTGCCTCTGCCGGTCTACGGGACTCCGTTCACGCTCTCTCTGGTGGAACGCCGCCTGGATGAGCATGAAATGACCGAGGAGGCCGACTTTCACGAAGTCTCGGCGGGAGATATCGTCGAGATCGGCCCGTTCAAAGTGGAGTTCATTCACGTCACCCACTCCATTCCGAGCGCCGTCGCGCTCGCCATCACTACCCCTCTCGGCGTGATCATCCATACCGGCGATTTCAAAGTGGATCCCACCCCTCCTGATCGCATCCCATTCGATCTCCACAAGTTCGCCGAGTATGGAAAGAAGGGCGTACTCCTACTATTGTCGGATTCTACAAACTCCGACCGCCCCGGATTCTCGGAGAGCGAATTATCGGTCATTCCCCGGTTCGAGGAACTCCTTCACCGGGCCGATGGCCGAGTGGTGGTTTCGTGCTTCAGTTCCTCCGTCCACCGAGTTCAGATTTTGCTGAATGTGGCGGCGGAGTTCCGGCGGAAAGTGGCATTTCTCGGGCGCAGCGTAAACCAGGTTCTGGAGATCGCTCACGGACACGGATTACTCGAGATCCCTGACGGCATCTTGTTGCGTCCACAGGACATTATGACCACGGAACCCTCCCGTGTTCTGGTGGTGGCCTCCGGCACCCAGGGTGAGCCGATGTCCGCGTTGGCCAGAGTGGCGGTGGATAGCCACAAGCACTTGAAGTTGGGCGGCGACGACATGGTCGTCATGAGCGCCCGCATCATTCCGGGAAACGAGAAGGGCATCTTCCGGATGATCAACCACATCTCCCGCCGCGGTGCGCAGACCGTCTATGGATCCATGTCGCCGCCGGTTCACGTCTCCGGGCATGGGAGCGCCGAAGAACTTCGCCTGATCCTGAACCTCGTGCGACCGCGATATTTCGTACCGATTCATGGCGAACATCGACAATTGTCGCAGCACGCATCGCTCGCTTCGCACCTGTCAGACTCTTCGCTCGAGAGAACCTTCATCCTTGAGACCGGCGATTGCCTCGAAGTGGACGAGCGCGGCGCCTATCGGGCGGAACCCGTCCCTGTTGGGCGTATCTGCATCGATTCCGGGACCGTGGACGAAGTGGTGGAAGAACTCGTCATCCGGGACAGGCGCAACCTCTCCGAGGACGGCTTTGTGATCCCGATCATCGCCATCGATCACTTGAGCGGCCACTCAGACGGGTTGCCGGAAGTCGTCTCCAGGGGGTTCATCTCGGGAGAAGACGGCGCCTCGATCATGAAGGAAGCGCGGCAGGTGGTAGCAAACACGCTTAGCGGCTCTACCGCGGAGGAAAAAGGGGATTTGGGTGTGATCCAGGAGAAGATCCGCGTGGACTTGCGGCGCTTCCTCACGAAGAAGACTTCGCGGCGTCCGCTGGTGCTGCCCGTGATCCTGGAGTTCTGAAGCGGGTCTCCTCGGATGAATCCGGTACACTTAAACCATTGGCCAAAGCGGCTCATCCCGCTTCATGGCTACGCAAGGAGAAGGAACATTGGCACAGTCTTATAGCACGGCGCCCGCGATGGCGATCGACCCGGAAAAGAAATACACCGCAACCTTCACGACTTCACGAGGCCAGGTCGTTTGCGAATTATTCGCCAAAGAGGCGCCCCGCACGGTGAACAATTTCGTCTTCCTCGCGAAGGAAGGCTTTTACGACGGCACCACGTTCCATCGGGTGATCGCCGATTTTATGATTCAGGGCGGAGACCCCACCGCCACGGGCCGCGGCGGGCCGGGCTACCGTTTCGAGGATGAGTTCGAAGGAAATCCCCACATGCACAAGGTGGGTTCGCTCTCCATGGCGAACGCCGGCCCGAATACGAACGGCAGCCAGTTCTTCATCACGCACATCGCGACGGACTGGCTCAACGGCAAGCACACCGTATTCGGCCAGGTCTTGAGCGGACAGGAGATCGTCAACGCAACCGCGCAGGGCGATACGCTCACGTCGGTCACCATCTCGGAAGCGTAACAGGAGGCTCCGGTGCTCCACCGGTTTTTGCATTCCCACGGCCCGGGCGCTACAAGCGGGCGTCGCCAATGGTTGCCGCTCCTGGCGGTTGTGCTGCTTCTCACGGGCGTTGGGTTCCGGATGGCGGCGGAAACGGCCGCGCCTGCCCCCGCTCCGAAGCCGGCGCTCAGCGATGCGGAGAAGGAGCAGGGGTGGGTGTTACTTTTCGACGGGGAGACCGTGAATGGATGGAAAGGCGTCAATACGCCGGACTTTCCCCATAACGGCTGGGCCGTCGAAAACGGGTATATCCGCACAATCACGCCCGGACCCTCCGGCGACATCATTACGACCGGCGTTTATCGCGATTTCGATCTGCGGTTTTCATGGCGGATTGAAAGAGGCGGCAATTCGGGTGTCAAGTATTTGGTTGCGGAGGGCCGTCCGGAACCAAACATCCCGGACGTCCGGCGACAGCAGATCCCACGTCTCGTTCTCTATTTGCTGGGGATGGCTGCGGCGATCTATTTGCTGGTGAGAAGGCGGCCACTCACTCGTTTGCTCGCCGTGCGGATCCTGGCGATCGCGGTGGTAGTAATCTGCGGCTACTCTCTCATCAAAGGGACGCGAGCCTACTTCGATCAAATCGCGGCATTACGGCATTCCGCGGTGGGGCTGGAATATCAGGTCCTCGACGATTTCGACAACGCCGAGCCCAAGTCAAATCCCAAGTCGAGCGCAGCTTCACTTTACATCCTCCTCGAAGCTTCCCACGATAAGGAACTCTACCATGATGAACGCTTCAACGAAGGTCGCGTCGTAGTACGCGGCGATCACGTGGAGCATTGGCTAAACGGCAGGAAAGTGCTTGAGTACAGCCTCAAGGACCCCAAGCTGGCCGAAGCCGTGGCCAGGACGAAGTACTCCATCATCCCCGGTTTCCTCAGCCGTGAGGGCGGCCATATTGCGCTGCAACATCATCATGATCTGGTCTGGTTCAAAGACATTAAGATTTGCCCTCTCCCGCCCGGCGGCCAATAGGCGCTCGAATGCGATTGAGCGCCCCCACCCGATACGGACGCACAGCGTCTCCCCGTATTCAACGCCAACAGACAATCAGGTTAATCAATAAAGATAGGTTTAATTTACTCCCTCGTATAGTTTCTGAAAATCGAACACACCCGTAGGCACGCGCATGGTAAACGGATGCGCTGCAACACGGCGGGAATGCCCGCTTATGAGGTGGATCAATCTTTTCGTATTCGCGCTATGAATGAGGTCTGTTACCCTAGAATTTGCTGGATCTTTGAGATATTTGTGGAACCTGAGTTATGAGCAAGAAGACGAACACCGACGCGCAGAGTGCAGTTCCCCAGGAGACCGGAAAGGTGGCGAAGGCCGGGAAATCTTCGGCCAAGGCCGCTGCCCCGAAGACGGTTGAAGTCGCGAGTGCGGCAAGCACTGCGAAATCCGCCACGCCGGTCAGTTCCAAACCCGCCAGGAAGACCGCCGCGAAGGCTGCCGAAGCGAAGCCGGCGGCACGAAAGGCCGTGAAAAAGTCTGCACCGGCGAAATCGGCCCCCGTGGCAGAAGTTGCTCCGCCCGTCGCTCCCAAGGCGGCGCAGGTTTCCAAAGCCTCAACCCCCGTGGCGGCCCCCCCTCCGATTCAGGATGAAGAAATCGCCCGCTTGGCGTATTCCTACGCGGAGGCCAGAGGCTTCCAGGGGGGCTCGCCTGAAGCGGATTGGTATCGCGCCCGGCAGGAATTGCTGCGCCTGCGCGGTCAGTAGCCAACGCGCCGTTCGGGAGTGGATGCGGTTGCCGCTTGTTCCCTCTGCCGCTGCGCGGCCTTCGCATCGATCCGGTTTTCAAGTATGGAGCTTTCGCGGAAGTTCATCCATCGAAGCTTCTCCCTGAATTCCCCATCGACGGCGCTGCGCGGAACCAGCCCGATAAGTTCACTGCCCAGCACCTCCACATGGCGCCGGCTGGCTTCAGCCGCAATAGCGTCAAAAACCAGACCTGGGGGTGTCTTCTCGAAGTCAGTCAGGTTGAGGGAGACTTGAGTGAGCCCGCGGCTGGCGAGCGGCAATCCCAGCGCCTTCACGCACGGGAATCCCCCCGACGATTGCCGAATGACCTTCGCGATCTGCTGTGACACCGTGAGGTCCTCCGTGCGCAGCCACACATTCCAGGCAATCAGGAACTTCCGCGCGCTCACCGCGGTGGCGCCCGCCGTGGGGTGCAGTTCCGGCCCGCCCACGTCTGGCCGCCGGGTGGGGTCCATCTTCACGGCCTCGCGCAACTGCTCGAATTGCCCCTTGCGAACAACTTCGAGATTTCGTCTGGCCGTGCCTTGCGCGGCAGCCTCATAGAGGTAACAAGGCACCCGAAAACGGTTCCAGATCCGTTCCGCGGCCTCCCGCGCCAATTGCGCGCACTCTTCCATCGAAATCCCCGCCACGGGCACAAACGGCAGTACATCCAGCGCGCCGATGCGGGGATGAACGCCATGATGGCGGTTCAGATCGATCCGTTCCACCGCCACCGCCATGGAGCGAAGGGTGGCCTCGAGAACGGCATCCGGCTCACCCGCCATCGTCATTACGGCACGGTGATGATCCGCATCGTGCTCTTCATCGAGAAGATACACCCCCGGCACGGAGTTGATCGCCGCCGTGATGGCCCGGATTACGTCCGGGTCTCGCCCCTCGGAAAAATTGGGCACACATTCCACCATGCGTTCTGGCGTCATCGTTTCCTCCGCTGCAAACACTGCCGGGCCTCTCACGCGCCGCTCCCGTGGCCACCAACCACATTATCGCCGCACCGGCCACTACGCCCCACCGTGAAGCGGCGCGATCCATGCCTGTATTGACGCCCTTCGCGCGAACTCGCTATCGTGAAAGCGTGCTGGTACGCGCTCCGCCCCGCGGGTAGGCGCGTTGAAAAGGGAACCCGGCGAGAATCCGGGGCTGCCCCGCAGCGGTAAGAAGGAACGAACGCCGCAGGATCGCACTGGCTTCCCTGCTCCGGCAACTGAGCCGGGCCGGGAAGTTGGGAAGCGGCGGCTAGTAGGAAGCAAGTGCGCTGCCGCGCTGTTACGGGCGCAAGAGCACACCGGAAGAGCCTTCAAAGCCCGAAGACCTGCCGCACCGCGTGATCAGGATTGCGCTACCGAACCCTTGCGCGATCGTCGTTCCGCGATCCAAGTGCCCCGAGGGGGAGGCCAAGGTGGGTCCAGTCTTTTCACAAGCGAATTTGCGGTCCGGCGCGCGGCCGTGGCGGCTCCGCACCCGGGGCATGCTGTTCCTTGCCCTGATCGCCGCTGCCTTTGCGGGCGAAGTCCCTCGCCGGTTGGTCTCCACGGCGCCCAGTATCACGGAGATTCTCTTTGCGTTAGGCCTGGGGGATCGCGTGGTGGGCGTCAGCGAGTATTGCCGCTATCCCGAAGCGGCCCGCCGCAAACCGAGGATCGGCAGTTATCTTGCGCCGAATCCAGAGGTAATCCTCTCAATGCGTCCGGACGTCGTCTTCGTGGAAGAAGTGAGTTCCCGCGCCCTGGCCGCGCTGCCCGCGGTGGGGTTCCGCAAGGTGGAGTTGCGGCACCGCGGAATCGCCGATATTTACAAGTCCATTGAGACCATTGCTGCCGCGGCCGGTGAGCCCGCTGCCGGGGTGACGCTCGAGCGGCGGCTCCGCGAGGAGCTCGCGCGCATCGAAGCGCGCACCCGCACGCTCCCAAGACGGCGCGTGCTCTTTTTAGTCGGTCGTAATCCCGGCACGCTGCAAGGGATGATCGCTGTGGGCGGCGGCACGTATATCGGCGAACTCATCCGCATCGCCGGCGGCGTCAACGCGGTCGGGGATGCCGGACCCGCATATCCGAATGTGAGCCTGGAAACCGTGTTGAGCCGTAACCCGGAAGTGATCGTCGATCGCGGCGACATGGCGCAGGAAAGCAAGCAGAGCGCCGCGCATGAGGCCGCCGTGAAGGCTCTCTGGCAATCGCTGGGGAGTGTGGATGCGGTGAAGCACGGCCGCGTCTATCCCGTGTCCGACGACTATTGGGTAGTGCCCGGACCTCGAATGGTGGATGCGGCGCGCGCGCTTGCCCGCTTTATTCATCCCGAGGCAGGGCTGTGAAGACGTTAACCGTATCCCGGAGCGAAGCCCCCGGCGCCGCACCAGGGCGGCAGGCTCTCTATTCGCTGCGCGGCGTCGGCATGCGCTACGGCGAGAACACCGTCTTGCGGGATGTGACGCTGCGCCTGCACTCCGGCGAAGCCGTCTCCATCGTGGGCCCGAACGGCGCCGGGAAATCCACCTTGTTGCAAATTCTCGCGGGCTTGCTGCCGGGCCATCTCGGCTCCTGCCAGTTGAACCACGTGGAGGTGAAGCGCTGGCCCCGCCGGGATTTCGCCCGCGCCGTCGGCTTCATCCCGCAGAGCATTCACATGGAGTTCCCCTTCCGCGTCGAAGAGGTCGTGGCGATGGGCCGCCACGCTCATGCCACGGGCGTATTCGAAACGGCGGAAGATTGGGCGGCGGTGGAAGACGCGATGCGCCTGGCCGATTGCGCCGCCTTCCGTCACCGCGATTTTCGCTCGCTCAGCGGCGGGGAGCGGCAGCGGGCGATTCTCGCGTCGGCGCTGGCGCAGCGGCCTTGTATTCTCTTGCTCGACGAACCGACCACCTGGCTCGATCTCCGCCACCAGGTGGAGATTCACCGGGTGCTGAGCCGGCTTCGCAGCGAGGGGTTGCTCGTCGTGATGGTGACGCATGACCTGAACCTCGCCGCCGGGTTCGCGGATCGCATCCTCGTCTTGGAAAACGGGCGGCTGGCAGCGGACGGCAGCCCGGGAGAGATCTTCACTGAGAATCTGATCGAGCGGATCTTCGATGTGAGAGCGACGGTGCGCCAAGAAGCGGGGGCTAAACCCTGGATGATCTATGGCCGCTGATTCGAGCCCCGCGCCGCCCGCGCGAGCGCCCGTCCCCCTCGCCACGCCGCGGCGATTC
>JADLCF010000062.1 GCA_020847315.1 Bryobacterales bacterium
AATGGAACGGCCGAGCGTTCCCAGTTGGGGAAGGCGCCGGATGGAAGCATCGCGAAGCTTCGCCGTCACCATCGCAATTCTCCTAGCTACTAAAGCGCCATCCGGAGCGTTTCCCGCTCGGGGCGGTGCCTTCGCTTCGGCGGTTTCTCCGCCGCCCTGGCTGTGTTACGCTGCAAAATCGGCCTTGCCGGAAAAATAGCTTTTCCGCAAGCCGCCCTCTTTCCCAGTATGGCCAGCGGATCCAAGACTGTCATCTACGCCGCGATCGCGGCAAACCTCGGCATTGCCGCCGCGAAGTTCGTCGCCGCCGCCTTCACGGGGAGTTCGGCGATGCTTTCCGAAGGAATCCATTCCGCCGTGGATTCCGGCAACGGCATTCTACTGCTCTACGGCGTCAACCGGAGCAACCGTCCGGCGGACGACCACCATCCGTTCGGCTACGGCAAGGAACTCTATTTCTGGAGCCTTGTCGTCGCCATTCTGATTTTCGCCCTCGGGGGCGGCATCTCCATTTACGAGGGCATAAAGCATCTCCAGCACCCGGAGCCGATCAGCAACCCGCTGGTGAATTACCTCGTGCTGGCGGTAGCCACCGTGTTCGAGTGCGTCGCCCTGGTGCTGGCGCTCAAGGAACTGAATCAAATTCGCGGTGATATGAGTATCTGGCAAGCGGTGCGGGAGAGTAAAGACCCAACCGTAATCACCGTACTATTCGAAGACAGCGCCGCGCTGGCCGGGATCGTGGTGGCGTTCATCGGGGTCTTCCTCGGCTCCACGTTTGGATGGACCTGGGCGGACGGCTCCGCTTCTATCCTGATCGGGGTGATTCTCACCGTGGTAGCAGGGTTTTTGGTGGTAGAGACCAAGGGCCTGCTGGTGGGGGAAGGCGCCAACCCGAAGATGCTGGCGAGCATCCGCGCGCTGATCGCGGCCGATGAAAACATCGTGGCGATGGATCGTCCGCTGACGATGTATTTCGGCCCGCATCACGCGCTGCTTGTGATGAACGTGGAGTTCAAGGCGGGCCTGACGCCTCAGCAGACGGAAGCAACGATCGACCGCATCGAATTGGGCATTCGCAGCGCGCATCCCGATATCAAGCAAATCTACATGGAATCCGATTCGCTGAAGAAGGCCGTGCAGGGCGATCCGCTGGGGTAACGGGCCGACTCGCGCTCAAGGCGCGGGGACGCTCGCCTCAAATATCTCCACCTTCGACGGCCCCGCCTCAATGGAATACGCCTCGTCGCGCGCGAAGACCGCCTGGCCGCGATGCAGGGGGATGCCGCCGATGCGCGCCTCGCCCTCCGTGAGCAGGAGGATTACCGGCCCCAGAGCCACGCGGCGGCGCGCAGCCGATGGAGAGAGATGGATGCGGGTGAGTTCGAACTCCGTGGACGGGGTGCGATAGACACGGATGCCGCGGCCGGCAGATTCGCCCTTGAGGATGGGAGGCGCTTCAGCGGCATAGGAGATAGCGCGGAGCAATTCCCCGGTATCGACGTGCTTCGAGGTGAGCCCGGCGCGCAGGACGTTATCGGAATTGGCCATCAGCTCAACGGTGCTGCCTTCGAGATAGGCATGCAGGACTCCCGCCGGTTGATAGGTTCCCTCGCCGGGCTGGAGCACAACCAGATTGAGCAGATAGAGAAAGAACAATCCCCGGTCCTGGGCGGCGTCCGGAAAGATTTGGGCCGCGCGGAGCACCCAAAAGGCGGGATCTTTCCTGGAGGGGGCGCTTTCGCTCCGCAGCCGCGCGAGCAGGGGCCGCAGCATGCGGGCGGGCTCCGGCAGGGTGAGAATTCGGCGCACGAGCGCCTTCAGCGTCCTCGCGCTCCGCAGCGGGCGGAACTCCGGGACCCCTTCGAGAATGTTCACGATTTGCGGCCAAGGCCGGAAGCCGTTTAGCATCCAGAAGGGCGTGAGCGCGACGTGGACCTCCGGCTTATGATTCGCGTCCTTGTAATTGCGGGTGGGGGCGCTGATCGGGATGCCGGCTGCGTTTTCCGCCGCGAAGCCACGGCGCGCCAACGCCTGACTTGGATGCGCCTGGATGCTTAGCATCTCGCGGGCATCAAGCACCTTCAGCAGATAGGGCAGGTCCGGTGCGATTTCGATGAGGGGCACGCGCCCGCTCTCTCCGCGCGCAATGGCGGGGGCATTCGGATGGGAGCCCAGCCAGTATTCCGCATGCGGCTTGCGCGCCTTGCCCTTACGGCCCAAAAGCGCGGGGATGAACGCAAAGCCACCCCATTCGTAGTGCTGCACGCGGCCTTCCAGCAACAGCATTCGCTCCCCAACTCCCTTCCCTTTCGAACCGGCGCGCCATTGGCCGCGACGCGGCAGAATCTCCTAGAGCACCTTCCATACCCGGTTAAGAAACGCGGCCACGGCTTGCATGGCGTCATCGGCGTCCGGCGTCATGGTGGAATAGCCGAAAAAGCCGTGGATCTGGCCTTCATAGTGCTTGCGCTGGACGATATTGCCGGCTTCTTCGAGGCGGTCTGCGTAGGCGAGGGCCTCATCGCGCAGGGGATCGTAACCGGCGGTGATCACCAAGGCGGGCGGCAGGTTCGCGACAAAGCCGGCGCGGAGCGGCGCTGCATACGGATGGCGGCGGTCTCCCTCCGGCCCGAGGTAGCGCGCCCAGAACCACTTCATCATGTCCCGGGTGAGGCCGTAGTTTTCCGCGTTCTCGCTGTAGCTGAGGAAGCCGGAATCCCAATGGTCCGTTACGGGGTAAATGAGGGCTTGGGCGCAGATGGGCGGTCCGTTGAGGTCGCGGGATTTGAGGCAGAGCACCGTGCCGAGGTTTCCGCCCGCGCTATCGCCCGCCACCGCGATCCTGCGCCGGTCTCCACCAAGATGGGGTGCATTCTCCTTGAGCCAACGAAGCACCGCGTACGCATCGTCCACGGCGGCGGGGAACGGGTGCTCCGGCGCGAGGCGATACTCCACGAAGACAACAATCGATTGCGCGGCGTTCGTTAGGCGGCGGCAATGGGTGTCGTACGTCGAGGCGTTGCCCAGCACCCACCCTCCGCCGTGCAGAAACAACGTCACCGGAATGCGCTCTACCTCGCGAAGCGGACGCGGCCAGTAGATCCGGATGGGGATCTCGCCCGCCGGACCGGGCACGGCACGGTCTTCCCAGCGGGCGACCGGTTGCGGCTCTCCGTTCAGCTTCGCGGTCTCGCTCGATTGCGCGCGCGCCTCCTCCACCGTCAACTCGTCAAGCGGCACGGTTCTCCGCTTGGCGAGGTAGTCGAGGACGCGTAGAGCTTCTTTCGAAATAGACATGACAACACGGAAGTTCCGCCGCGGTTGAAGCGGGAGAGCACATAGCTAGTCTAACCATGGATTGCTCCCGTACGCGGGGAGTGCGAGCCGGATGTCGGTTTCTACGGCTCCGCGGGGGGCGGCCCATTCACGGTATGGCTCTCGCGGCCCACCGCCAACTCGCCGAACTTTCCGTTGCAGGCGTTCCCGTAGACGAAATTCGGACCCGCAACCGGACGATCGCCCGCGCCGATATTGTCCCCTTCCGTAATGCAACTGGCGTCCCAGGGGAAGTAGATGCGATTATCACGGACGATATTGTTCGAGGAACTATGCTGTGCCCGCGGCTCGCGTAGCGTGTTGGCAAGCACGATAGGCCCATTCACGATGCTGGAGTGGCGGATTTCGTTGCGCTCGACGATGGATTCCCGGCTATCCATGAGGAGCATCGCGTAGCCGCCCAGGTTGAACAAGCGGTTCTCCGCAATGCGGACATGGCGCGTGGGGACGTTCGCCGAAGTGTTACTGAGATTGATGCCCTTGGTGAGATTGCCCGGCGCGTGGGCGCGATCGCCGCCGGTGTAAGGGCCGAACTCGGCCACGCGGTCAAGCACCATGTGGTAGGCATCCGCGCGGCCGGGAATGCGAATCTCATTGCGGAGCACTTCGCCTTCGGTGAAGCCGTCGAGGTCAATGGCCGTGCCGTTCACACTGAGGAGGGTGTTATCCCGGTAGACCGAATCGATCACGAGGCCCGTCGTGTCGATACCCACGGGCGAGATGTTATCGGCCATGCCTTCGCGGATTCCCGGATACCAGGCGGGGCGGGGCGAATCCCGGTCAGTCTCCGTGATGTAGCCGATCCGGTGCATCCAGTTCGCGGCCACGAGCGCGCGGCGCGTATTGCCGATCTGAACCGCATCGAGGCCGATATCTTCGAAGCGGTTCCCACGCACGGTGATATCTTCGTTGAGCGTTTGAAAGCCATAACCGTGGCCCCAGATTGCATGCCCGTCGATGCGTTCGAAATCGCAATCTTCGATCAGCAGGCCGCGCAAGGCGAAGCGGGCGAAATCGAGATCCCGGCCGTCGTTCTGGTAGTGGATGCCACCCGTCCATGCACCGTAGCGGAGGTCCGCCGGCTGTGCCGCGCCGGCTGCGACGCCGAACAGGTGCGGGCGGTTGTTGCGCAGCGTGCATTTGCGGATGGTGACGTCGCGGATGTCTCCGTAGCGGGCGTCCACGAGAACCGCGTACCCGCCGGTGTATTCGATGGCGACCCCCTCCATGAGCACGCCGCTCGCGCCCCGGTGGACGGTGATGGAGGTGTTCGCCAGAAGATCGGCGTGCATCGGGTCTCCATAAATCGGCGCACCGAAAACGGAGGGACCGCCCGCTGGATCGACGTAGGGAATGCGGCGTGGCTCGGTGATGCCGCCATCGAAACGGAAATGCCGCAGCGCCTGGCCGGCTCCACGGAGGTTGAGGACGCCTTCGCCCCCGGCCACCTGGGCTACACGATAGAGCCGCGTTGCGGCGCCCACACCTTCCAGGGAGATTCCGGCGCGGTTGAACTGCAAAGGCTTATCGATGCCATAATCGCCCGCTTCGAGGCGCAGCGCCTCGCCGGGCGGTAAACGGTCAAGCGCGGCCTGGATGCAAGCCGACGCGTTCGGCGCCGGGGGGCAGACGCTTCGCGCGGCGGTTGCCGCGGGCCAGAGCATCCACAGAAGCAGGATCGATGCCGCCGGAAGACGAGGAAGCACCCAAGACACGCGGATCCCTTTGGGAAAGGTTACCTTGCGATGCATACGGATGTGCATGGGTCGGACTCGCGTTCGCGGCTCCCGGCAACCCGGGAGAAATTCCGGCGTCTAGCGCAGCGCTTTCACGATCACGCGCTGGCGGCGCTCCAACTGCTCATACGCGCCGGGCGGTGGATCGAGGAAGGTCACATCCCGGAAGCCGGCCGCATGCAACAGAAAACGCAGCGCCTTGGGAGATGGGCAGGTAACCACCGGAGTGGAACCCGTTTCCTGGTTGCCCTGCGCATACTCGCCCGTCTCGTCGATCACGGCCAGGATGCCTTGGAAGGGCCGGGTCCATTCGCGGCTTCCCCACTCGGCAACGCCTTCCACTTCCGCCACCACCTGCGTTTCGAGCAGCAGCATCTCCCCGGTGAGCGCGTGAAGGCGTCGCAGGACCCGCATGGGATTCTCAAGATGGTAAAGCAAGCCGAAACAGAGCGTGAGATCGAAAGCGCCAAGCGAGGCAGGGTTCAATTCCTCTACGTCGGCCTGCAAATAGCGAAGCGCGGAGACGCGCTGCTGCTCGGCGACGAAGCGGGCGCGGCGCAGATTTTCTTCGCGGTAGTCGATGCCGAGCACGTCGGCTACGCCCATGCCGCGCAGCGCCAGCGCGTAGTAGCCTTCGTGGCAGCCAACGTCCACGGCCCGCACGCCGGAGAGCCTTGGCCCGAAGTGCTCTCGCAGCGCGGATTCCATCATCCGCCTGCGGGTCTCAAAGATGGCCTGGACTTCCAGCGGGATCTTCGATTCCGTGGAAATGCCGCCGGGCAAGGAGAAGGAATAAAACCACGGCCCGATTTCCGCGATCTTTTCTTGGAGTTCAGCAGTCGTCATGGAGAAGACGGGCCGCCTTCTAAGCGGCTACCTTCCTATAGTTTCGCGCATGCGAGGGATCCGCGGGATTCGCGCGCCAAGGTGAAGGGAACCGTGCGATGCCCCGAGTGGGGAAGAATCGCCAAGCATTTCGAGACGATCAACGATTCCGATAGATTTGGGCCAGGAGTTTCACATTCCGGGCACAATTGAACTCAGAGTTTTCCAGTTCCGCGAGCGCCAGCCGACGGTTCTCCGCACTGCCGAGTTTCGCTTGCTCGAGGGCCGCATCCGCCCACGCCCGCGGCCCCGCATCAGCGGAGACCTGCCTCACAAGGCGAGCCGTCACGATCGCCTCCGTGGTGACGCCATCACCGATCACGGTGGGGACCCCAGCGGCCTGGGCCTCAATCACCGCGATGGGCAGCGCCTCGTTGCCTCGCGGCGGCGGGGGCGAGGGGAACAGGAAGACATCGATCACACCACGCAGCACATCCGCGATGTCAGTCCGGGTCCCGGCGAGCTTCAACTGATCGCTGATGCCCAAAGCGCGCGCCTTCTCTTCGAGCACCGTTCGCAACGGCCCCTCGCCGATCATCACCAGATACGTTTTCGGATTCGTGGCCAGCGCCGATGCAAGCACATCGACGAGGAACTCCGAATTCTTCTCCGCGCAGAGCCGCCCGATACTACCGAAGACCAGAGAGTCTTCGGGGATACCGAACGCGGTCCGATTGACGTTGGCGGGGACCGGCGTCTCGAAAGGTTCGAGGTTGATGCCGCACCGCATCACGCGCCAGCGGGAGTCCTTGCGCCAGGACTTGCCCAGCAGATCCTCCGTGGATGCGATTGACGGACCCATCCCCGCGGTCGCGAAGAGGCGAATCAACGTTCTCGCCAAGCCGATATACAGCCGGCGCGGCAGAGGTCTGGAATCATTGGCGACGACGTTATGGGAATGGACCACCCGCGCGGGCACGCCCGAAAGCCACGCGCCCAGTACGACGAATCCACTGTAGGCATGAAGATGGCTATGAACCGCGTCAAACGGCCCGAAATCGCGCAGGATCCCGCGGAGATTCATCAGGAAGCGCAGCGGGTTAGCTGATCCGGCGCAATGGTGTACCGGGATCCCCAACTCGCGCGCGCGCCGGTCAAAGAGCCCGTCGCCGGAATGGACGACGGCGATATCCATGGAAACGTTCTCCGCCTTGCCGGCGGGGCACAGGTCAGTCAACCAGCGCTCCACGCCTCCGGAACGGAGCATGGCGGCCACTTGCAGAACGCGCAGGGGATTTCCTGGTGGATCTTGGGACGTGGGAATTGCGCTGGAGGGCATCATGAGCATAAGCTCGAACTACCTTAGGATACTATGGCCAGATTGAGGCCATTTGTGAACGGGAACGGAAGGCGCCACAGCCGCATCGCCCTCGCGAAGCGGTGGGGGAAAGCGAAGGGCGCGAGGTTTCGGAACCGCGTTTCGCGGCGGGAGAGAAGCACACTTGTGCCCTGGACGGCAAGTGCGTTACGACTATGTTAGGATCGCAACCAGGAAATCTGACAAAAACATCCGAATTCGCATAAGGGAGTTTGCAATCTGTGAAAGTCTACGATAGCCAGCACATCCGCAATGTAGCCTTACTCGGCCACTCAAACAGTGGAACGACGACCCTCACGGCGGGAATTTTGTAGGGGACGGGCGTCACGAGCCGGCTCACGCGGGTAGAAGAGGGGAATACCCTCACCGATTACGACGAGGAGGAGATCCAGAGGAAGATCTCAATCTCGACCGGTCTTGCCGCCGTCGAGTACAACAACCACAAGTTCAATCTGCTCGATACTCCGGGCTTTCCGCTTTTCAACGCCGACGCCAAGAGCGCGATGGCGGCGGCGGATTGCGCGCTGCTGGTGGTGGACGGCGTCGACGGGGTGCAATCGCAGACCGAGAAGTTCATGGGCTACGCCGGAGAGTTCGACCTGCCCACGGCCATCCTGGTGAACAAGCTCGACAAGGAGCGCGCCGGTTTCGACGAGCGGCTCGAGCAGCTTCATGAAGTGTTCGGGCGGGAAGCGGTAGCGGTGCAGATGCCGATTGGAAGCGAGAAGGATTTCCGCGGCGTGATCGACCTCATCTGCATGAGGGCATACCTCTTTGAGCCGAACGGCAAGGGCATTGGCAAGATGGCCGAGATTCCGGCGGAGCTTCTGGCGCGCGCGGAGGAGTTGCACGAAGGCATCGTGGAGATGGTGGCCGAAGGCGACGAAGAACTAATGGAAGAGTTCTTCGCGGCGGGCACGGTTTGCGCGGAGAACCTGACGACGGGGCTGCGGGAAGCGGTCCACGCACGCAGGCTGTTCCCCGTGCTGTGCGGCTCCGCCTATCAGAACATCGGCACGAGCGAAGTGCTGAGTATCCTGGGGGAATACATGCCGTCGCCGGCGCAGCGGCCCGCGCGCAAGCTCACGATTCAGGGCGCGGAAAGCGAGCGCCCCATGAGCGACAATCAACCGCCCGCGGTATTCGTGTTCAAGACGCTCGCCGATGTGTTCGCCGGCCGAATTTCCTGCTTCAAGGTGATGAGCGGGGTTGTCAGGAACGACCAGCACCTGTTCAACCAGGAGACCTCCGCCGACGAGCGGTTCAGCCACCTGAGTTCGCTCACCGGCAAGACGCTCAGCGAGGTGCCGGAGCTGCACGCGGGAGATATTGGCGCTGTTTCCAAGCTGAAAGACACCCTCACGGGCCACACCCTCAGCGAGAAGAACGCGGGGGTGATCTACCCCGCGGTGAAGCTGCCCGAACCGCAGATCGCCTTCGCGATCGAAGCCGTATCGCGGCAGGATGAAGACCGGATGGGCAACGCCATCGCGCGCATTCTTGAAGAAGATCCCTGCCTGCGCTTCTACCGCGATCCGCACACGCAACAGTTTTTGCTGGCGGGTTCCGGCCAACAGCACGTGGAGATCGTGGTGAGCAAACTCGCGCGCCGCTACGGGGTGAACCTCAACCTGAAGGAACCGCAAGTGCCGTACCGGGAGACCATACGGGGCTTCGCCGACGTGCAGGGGCGGCACAAGAAGCAAACCGGCGGACACGGCCAGTTCGGCGATTGCAAGATCAAGATGGAGCCGCTCGAGCGGGGCAAGGAATTCGAGTTCGTGAATGCGATTTTCGGCGGCTCTATTCCAAAGACCTACATCCCGGCCGTGGAAAAGGGCGTGCTTGAAGCGGCTTCCCTGGGGTACCTGGCCGGCTTCCCGGTGGTGGATTTCAAGGTGACTCTCTACGACGGCAGCTATCATGACGTCGATTCGTCGGAAATGGCGTTCAAGCTGGCGGGGAGGAAGGCGTTCAAGGCGGCGATGGCCACCGCGAAACCGGCTCTCCTTGAACCGATCATGGCCGTGCGGATCGATGCGCCACAGGAATACGCAGGCGACATCATGGGCGATCTGAACAGCCGCCGGGGCCGCGTGGCGGGGATGGACATCAAGGGCAATACGCAGACGATCAACGCCTCCGTGCCAATGTCGGAGATGCTGAGCTACCAGAACGCGCTCACCTCCATCACGCAGGGCCGCGCGACCTTCACGATGGAGTTCGATCACTACGACTTCATGCCTCAAATCGAGGCCGAAAAGGTCATCGCCAAGGCGAAGGCCGCCCGAACCGGAACGGAGGAAGAAGAGGAGTAGAGGGAAGACTCCCGAAGCGCAATTCAGAACCCGGCCGGCGTCTCTCGCCGCGCCGGGTTTTTTCATTGAGAATCCGGGGTCTTTAAGTCCTATTTATGTGTCCCATAGGCTTTTTTTATCGTAAAATAAAGATATTAAGAGCTTGCAGACGAAGGAGGCCGTCATGCTTTCCCTTGAATCGGTTCTCTTGCCGGTAAACTTCTCGGAGCGATGCGGCGCGAGCGCGCAGTATGCACGCTATCTCTCCGACAAAGCCAGGACGCGCATTGTCCTGCTTCATGTGCTCGAAGACGTCCCGTACGAATTCGCCAGCATGGAATTCAGCGGCGTTGCGCTCCACGATCTCGTGGTTGAACGGAAGAAGCAGGCCGAGAATCAGCTTCGCGATTTCGCGGCAAACTATTTTAACGGCATGAATCTGGAGGTGGTCCTGCTGGAAGGGGACCCCGCCACACGCATCGTCGAGAAGGCGCACGAAATGAATGCGAGCATCATCCTGATGCCGACGCACGGCTACGGGCGCTTCCGGCGATTCATTTTGGGCTCTACCACCGCGAAAGTGCTGCACGACGCCGACGTACCGGTCTGGACCGGTGTGCACATGGCCCAAGCGCTCGAACAGCGGGAGATCCGGCACATCCTTTGCGCCATCGATCTTGGCGACGCCAGCGAGCGGGTGGCAACCTGGGCTACGGATGTGGCGCAGAAAATCGGCGCGCGCCTCACGGTGATTCACGTCGTGCCGCATCTGGAGCGGATCCCGGGCGAGTACTTCGAGCGCGATTGGGAGGTGGAAGTGAAGCAACTCGTCACCGCCGATCTCGAGAAGCTCCTCGTTGGGAAGCCGGGGAATCCGGAGGTTTTGGTAGAGGGCGGCGACCCGGCGGACGCGATCTGCGGAGTGGCGCGGAGCAAGGAGGCCGATCTGCTGGTGATCGGGCGTGGGACCGCGTCCGGCATCTTCGGCCGGATGCGCGCGCACGCCTACGAGATCATCCGCGAAAGCCCCTGCCCGGTGGTGAGCGTCTAAGCGATCGCGAGATAGAGCGGGAAGGGCCTTGCCATCGTCCGGATGGCAAGGCCCTTCCTTGCGTCTGGGAGTTCGCGAGGCCGGTCCCGGAGGGCCGGCTTCGGGTCGATTACCGGGCCGATTAGCGCAGTCCCGCGAGTTCCTGCAACCGGCGCCAGTTCTGGAGGCGATTCTCGTTCGCCGCCGCGAGCGCCGTGCCCGCCTTCCGGCCCGTGCCGAAATAGGGAGCAAAGCGTTCTTCGGTTCTCGCGAAGCTGATGAAATCGAGGGGCGTGGCATCCGTCCCCGGCGCGTACCAATCCTGCCGGAGCACTGGGTTGCCGGAAAGACTCAATTGCTCGCGCAGGTAGCTCCCTTCCCTGGGATCGAGCATCAGGAGCGGGAAGGTGCGGCTCTCGACCGCCATCTTCGCCTGGGCCATCGCCTTCTCTTCAGAGACGCCATCCTCCGCCATGCAAGTCGCATAGCAGATCACCACGGCCGGGCCGGAGAACTCGTTGGCCGCGCGGATGGCGCGATGGAAATGGTTAAGGTGAGAAGCGGTGGTTTGGGCCACCATCACATTCGGGAAGGCCATGGCGATCTGCGCCAGGTCCGTGGTGGGTTGAAGGCTCAGTTCCTCGCGCGCGCCCACGCCGCCGTTGCCTTGCGAGTGGAAGGCCGCGCCGTGAATGCGGCGGCTCTCGCAGGCGAACACCTGCGAATCGAGCACGAGCACGTTGATATCCTCGCCCGAACTCAGAAGCACGGTAAGCGCGGAAAGGCCGGCGCCGCCGAAATTCTCCATGCTACCGAGCACCCAAAGCTTGCGGCCTTGATTGCCTTCGCGATCCCAACTCCGGCGGATCCCCAAGGCATCGGCGGGCGCGTTGCCGGAGAGGGTGTTGGTCCAAGGCACGTTGTAAGGATTGTAGGGGAAGACGGCGCCATAGACGCTATCGCAGCCCGAAGCGGCGACCACGCCGACATGATCCGCTCCGTACTGGAAGCCCGTGGAAGCAAGCAGCAGACGAACGGCGGTGGATTGTCCGCAACCGGAGCAACTGGAAGTGCCGCCGGCGGCGAGCTGCGCGCGGGCGCTCAACAGGATATCGCCGAGAGAGCGCTCGGAAAGGAAACGCTCCGGCGTATCGGGAAGGTTTCGGAACAGTTCCATCCCACGGTCAACCATTGCAAGGTCGAGGCTGGATTTCGGTTTCATCGCGATCGCTTCGTGCATCCCGCAAGCGTCCACGCACTCGGCGCAACCTTTGCAACGGTCGGGATCGACGAAGAGCGCCAGCATGCCGCCCTTCTCCTTACGCTCCAGAAAAGCTTCCCAGTAGCGCCGTGTTTTTCCGAAGGATCCGGCCATGCGGCCGCGCAGTTCGGTATCTTCGATCGCGCCAAGAGCGCGCGTGACTTCCTCCGGCTCCACCACGCGCCCGACGATGGCGACATCCGGGCACACGACGACGCATTCCATGCAGCCGACGCAGCGCTCCATATCGATCACCGGAATTTCCGGCGCATCGTGGCGCAGGCTTCGAATGAGATCCGTCGCGGGCAGCGCGCTGGCCCTCGCCGCGGCATCGGCCGCCTCCGCGCTGGAGCGGTTGGGGCAAGCGCCGGCGCCGATAATCTGCTCGCAGAAGTTTGCGTCGAGTTCGATGACCGCCCCCGCGGACGCCACAACTCCATTCGGTCCCGTGGCCATGGGCGCGCCGATCACCGGCAGGCCGGTACTCACCGGGATCTCCACTTTGTCCGCTGGAACCGTGAACCGGAGCATGGAGAGGTATGCCTTCTTCACGACGTCGTAGCTTGCGTCAATCGCGGCATCGCTCGCCTGGGGGTAGAGGCGCCCGAGGCATTCGATCATGAGGTGATAGACTTCCTGCTCGGCTAGTTTGCTTTCCTTGAAAAAGGAACTGATGCGGAGCCAGGCGCCGAGCGCCACCAAGTCTCCCCAGGCGCCCACGGCGTCGATGGCCGTGGCGGGGTTGGAGACGCGCGCGCGGTCAAGGCCGGAAACGCGGATGCCGCGTTCCTGAATCTCCCGCTTCCCGCTTGCGGGCAGGATGCGCCAGAGATCCTCAATCGAACGGGCGAAGGGGCAGAAGAGCACGCCACCATCCATCACCAGCGAGACCGGATTCCCCGCATGGAGCAATCCGGCGGATTCCACCACGACAAGCTTGGCTTTGGTTTCGCGCGCGCTGGGCCGCGGACCGCTGGACGCGGCGGCCAGCCGGAGCGTGATGGGCTTGCCCACCTTCTCCGTGCCGGCGTCACCCTCCGCATCGATCCGTAAGCCGAAGAGCGCACGCGAGATCGCGGCGATCATCCGGATTGCGTTAGCCGCTCCGCCGCCTCCCGCGCGGACAAGGGCGAGGCCGGTGTGGGGCGCGACCGCACCGGGGCTGGAAGTCACGCGATGCTCGGGAGAAGTAGCGAACGCAGGCGGCAACCCATCCGGCCGGACGACGGATGCGGGGAGAACGACGGCGGCGATCGCATGCTCGACAGCATCGACGAACTCCCGTTCCGGCACGCGGGTGGCGCCGATGCCCACGGCTCTCGTGAAGAGCCGGAGACCAGCGCCGCGAGCGGACGGAACCAGAGGACTCACGCCGAGAGAGGCCGATACCGCGAGGGTCAGGGGATTCGCGGGAGATAGCGGTATATCCGTACGTTCCAGCACGCTCACGGTAAGTGCGTTCGCCAGCATCTCGCGAAGGGCGTCCGCAGGGAACGGGCGAAATGCGCGAATCGTCACGGCTCCGGCCAGGACACCTCTCGCCCGCAACCCGTCCACCGCGCGGCGGGCATCCTCCATCATGGAACCGCAGCCGAGCAGCACGTGTTCCGCGTCATCGAGCAGATAGCCTTCGGCTCCCGCGACCAGACGCCCCGTGAGACGCGCGTACTCGTCGATCGACGCCTGGAAGGCCGCGGCGGCGCGGCCCAGGAAACCACGCTGCGCCAAGCGCGCCGCGGCATAGTCGGCTTCCTCCTGGACGGGACTGAGCATGGTTGGACGCCGGGGGTTGAAGTAGTTGCGGAGTTTCTCCTCGGCCTCCCCCACGAACAGGCGCATCAGATCCGGCTCCGGCAGCAGCACGTCCTGGATCTGGTGGGTGGTGGCGTAGGCATCCTGCACGACGAAGAAGGGGGTTTCCGCATACTCGGCGGCGCGGCGGCAGATGAGGGCGAGATCCGCCACTTCCTGCGCGTCGCAAGCAAACACGATGCCCCAACCGCAATCGTCAACGGAGAAGATATCGTCATGGCCCGTGCGGGTGGCGAGAGCCTGGGACTGCAGCGCGCGCGCCCCGGCATGGAAGACCATCGGCAGCCGTTTCCCGGCAATGGTGCGGAGCGCTTCGTTCATCGCGGGTAGGGCCTGGCCGGATGCAAAACTCACGGCGCGGCCACCGGTGAGCGCGTATCCTTCGCAGATGGAAGCCGCATCCTGCGGAGACTCGGCGCGGAGCGTCTCCAGCGGCTGCTGCCAAAGATTGCGGACTCCCCGCCCCACCAAATCTTCAAATGCTTCCGCCATGGCGCGGGCGGGGTGCACGGGATAGCTCGAAGCGGCCTGCGCGATGTGGCTTTCCACCCAAACGGCGGCGCCTGCGCCGTCCGCAACGGAGGCGATGCCCGGAAACCGACGAAACGGAATCTGAGTGTTCCTGACTTCTTGTCCGGAGGGGGCGGTTCGGATCATGATTCACTCCTTTTCATACCGTTCGGTGCATTTTGGGTGCTAACCCTAGCGTAACGGAATCCGCATAGAAATTAAAGATCGGATTCTCTGAATTTTAGGCGAACCGCGCGGATAGAAAGAAAAAGACACGGCGAGGCGGGACTCCGCTCCAAGTGGAATCGATTCGATCAGGGAGCTTGCGCCCGGCGGGCGCTTTCCCCCTCCTCGCCGCCAAGCTTACCGAATTGGGCGTCCAGCCGTTCCAGGCGGGGCCGGAGATCGGGAAACGGCTGCTCGTAGGGCAGCAGGATATAGCCATTCAGGTCGCCAAATACGCGCCACGGCTTTCGATCCGGATAGTAGCGGAGCAGTTCCTCGTTCTTTTGCGTCCCGAGGTCCGCCGCCCAGACGATGGGAGAATCGTCGATACCGGCCCGGTTATAGTTCCATTGCGAGGGATTCAGATGGCGCTCCGGAGCGCTGAGGAAAACGACGTGGCGCCCTCCATCCGGCATCCCCGCGCGCCGCCCCGCGTCGAGGATCTCCCGCTCGGCTTTCGAACGGTCCAGATTCCCACCCACCTTGCAGCACCAGGTGATCGCATTGAGCGCCGGTTGGAAACTCCACTCCGCGGCACGGCTGACTCCGCTGAGGCCCAGCAGGAGCAGGTGGGCCGGCAACACGAGCACAAGGAACCAGCCGGCAAATGCCGCGCGCCTCATGCCGATCAAGCTCCGGTCTTTCGAAGAGCGGCGGCGGCCCAGTTCGCGCAGGCCCAGCGCCCAGACGGCGACGATCGCCGCGAAGGCGGGCGCCACGTAGTGTGGATACCAGGTTTGTTCTATCGCCACCGCGGCGAAGGCAGGCGCCGCGCAGAGAAAGAGCCAGTGGGAACGCAGCAAGCGGCGGCCCCGAACGGCGGCCCAGAGCAGCACCATCAGCATGGGGCCAAGGAAGAAACGCCACATGACGCTAAGCTTGTATGGGGTTCCGAGCAGGAACCCTTTCAGCGAGGTGACGGATTGATGCTCGCTCACCTCCCAGCGGAGATAGGCCCGCATTTGGGGCTGCCGCAGTTCGACTTTCCCCGGGGCCATCCAGGGGAGGGTGATGGGCCACCCGTAGGTTTCGCGATTCACCTGATAGGGAATCCTGCCGAAGGTTCCGGTCACGGCGGTCGCGTAGCTGAGAACCAGGAAGACGGCAGAGGCCAGAACCACCGTTGCGGGCACCGCGAATACGAGAAAGAATCGTCTCAGTTCCCGTCTTTGCGTGAAGAGCGCCCAGAGCAACGCTCCGGAACACCCTAGACCCAGGGCGACGCCTTCCCATGGCCTTGTCGCAAGCAGCAAAGCAGCGCCCAGTCCGAAAAAAGCGCCATCGCGCGGCGAGACGCGGCGGCCCAGGAGAGCGGCGGCGACGGAACCCAGAAGCAGCGTGCCGCCGAGCGCCGGAACCGCGCCCCCCCAATAGCTATCCACCCAATAGCTCCCGACGCCGAAACGAAGCGTGGCCAGGGCCGTGGCAAGCCACGCCCAGGTGGGAGAGATCCACTGGCGGAGCGTCCAGAGCAGGGCGGCGAAGAGCAGCACGGCAGAGAGCCAGACACCGAAATGATGATGCCCGAACAGGATCTTCCCGACGGAAAGAAACATCGCCGAACCGGGCAAGTATTGCGACTGATACGTAGGCCTCGCGATCACATGGATCGCCTCAAAGAACTCCCAATGGGGATGCGTGGGATTCGTGAGGCGTCCGGATTCCAGGGTATCCGCGAGGAGACGGTAGCTGAACTCGTCGGTGACGAACGGCACGGGAGGCCCGGTAGCCGCGAGGTAGGCCGCGCGCGGCAGGATGGCCAGCAGCAGGATTGAGCCATAGGCCCAGGCCGGCCGCCACGCGATGCGGCGAACCAGGCGCAACCAGACCAGGGGGAAGCGGCTCTTCCGCGCGAGGCCGCGGCGCGCGAAGAGAGCAAGCGCGATGAGAAACGCGAGTTCGAGAATCCCGAAATCGAGGACCAATGCGGCCAGAACGCCGCCCGCGACTGCAATAAAGTAGACCATCGTCCGGGTGTGGCAATGGAGCCTGCGGCCCGAAGACCCAGGCGGAACCGGCACTACCGCATCAGAGACGATTCTAGGCGAAAGGGAGGATTCCTGTACACGCTTATGTCACGGCGGGAGCGCCGTACGGCCGCTAGCCGCCCCGCGCGGTCAACTCGAAGGGTTCCGAGGCTGCCTGCACGGGGTGCTCCGAAGAGCTTGGCAAACTATCCCGCGTGATCGAAAGCACGGGACAGGAAGCATGGCGCAGGAGCGCGTCAAACGCGAAACCGGCCCCCGGGATGTCGCCTCGCTCCCTCCGAAGCGCCACGACGAGGTTCGCCCGATGCTGCCGAATGGCTGCGCGGAGGCCCAGGTAGGGGGCGGTTGCGTTTGCCGTCGACTGGTTGGGCACTCGCAGAGATTCCCCCAGGCGGTTCAGTTGGCCGAGCAAGGCTTCGGCCGTTTGGCGTCTGAGACGGCTCCCGGACCGATCAAACAAGAAACCTTCATTCGCCCTGGGCGCCGCTGCGTATAGTATCAACTCGCCGCCCGACGGTTCCGCCAAGGATTGGGCATACTCCACCAGGAGGCGGTCTTCTTCTTCCCCAAGGCCGAGCATGCAGAGAATGCGGGGGTGGGCATGGAAGCGGGATCGCTCCACCCTCCCGAGGTTGCCCGCAAGAACCGGCTTGCCGGTGGCTTCCACGATTTTCTCCGCCATGGATGCGCGCCAAAGCCGCCGCCATAGGGATCGCGCGCCACCACTCAACACAATCAGATTCGCATCGACAAACGCCGCGTATCGCGCCACCGCTTCGGGCACTTCCCCATGGACGACGGCGCGATGGACCACGCAAGGAGGATTCGTGCGGGTCATCGCGCATTCCGGCCAGCTAAGCCCCGAATTGCGTTTGCCGAGCCGGCGGGAATTCACGACATGCAACAAAGTCAGTTCCGCTTCCAATGCCGCGGCGATATCGATGGCGTATTGCGCCCGCTGTTCGAAATCGCCTTGCAGTTGGATGGGCGCGAGCACCCGCTCAAATGCAAACATTGGAAACCTCCCGAAGTGAGATCAAAGCTTCGCCTCCGCACCGGTGTCTCGAATCCCAGGCGTATCGACGATGGGCATCTTGCAACCCGGTGGGTGCAGCGCCCAATTAGGGCGAGAACGCGAATCGCGCCTTCTCGGATCCCTGCCCGGCATCCTTCCGTTCCTGGCACACGACGCAATAGGACGCCCATGGCACGGCGCGAAGGCGCGCGGGGGCAATCGCTTCGTCGCACTCAAGGCAAAGGCCGAACTCGCCCGATTCAATCCGGGATAGGGCTGCGTCGATAAGCCGGATCTTGATCGCCTGCTGGTCTTTACGTTGGAGCGTGACGAACTGCTCCTGGAACGCGGCCGCCTGATCCGCGGAATCGCCGGCGCCGATGGTAGGCGGCGGCTCCGACTGGCGGCGCTCCCACTCCATTTGCGATTTCTCGTCAAGTAACGCATGCCGGAATTCGGCGATGGGGTCAAGTACCTTTGTTCTTGGCATCATGCAGCCTCCCGTTCGCAACTAAGCAAGTAGATGGCCAATCTTTCCGCACCGGTTCCATACGGGGGCGCGAGGCTCGCGAGGAACCGCGCCCGCGCGCAAGGCGAGGGAGCCCGTTAGCTCTCAATCGGCACTCCTTGCGATTCCGGCTGATACAGAACTTCCACGACCTCCAGACGCCGGATTCCCCGGGGGACCGGCCACTCAATGACGTCGCCCACGCGGTAGCCCAGCATAGCGGTTCCGATGGGAGCCAGGATCGAAACGTCGTTGCCTTTCCGCTCCTGTGTCGGGAAGATGAGGCGGTATTCTCTCATCTCGCCGCTATCCAGATCCTTCAGCCGGGCGCGAGAATTCATCGTGATCACGTCGCCCGGCAGCGCATCCTGTTCCACAATCTCCGCCCGGTCCAGTTCCTGAGCCAGCCTGCCGACACTTTGCGCATCGGACCCGCTGAACGCTCTTCCACCATCGACGAGCGGCCGCAGTTTTTCATAGTCACTCTTCGTGATGACAATGTTGTCTCGCACCGTTTTCACAATAATCCTCCTGGCCGCAAACACAGCTTGGGCAAACGGAATGCCGCCATATAGCTACACCCGTGCCGCCGGTTCCGGATACTGTCGGAATCTCTGTAGCAATTTGCATGCCACAATCCAAATTCTTCTCCCGCATTCGATTTGGCGGAATTATGGACGACTTACGCAGTTCCTCTGCCTGTAAACGCACAGTTGTGCCCGATTAGGGGCCAAACACGCTGTGCCCGTGCACGAGGATCGGGCGCGCTTCATCGGGCCAAGTCTATGGAGGCCTTCCCGCTCCCGATTGGCCCACAAATTGCAACGACATGGAACAGATACCGTAGTTAACAAAGTCTGCATTGTTGCAAGGGAGATTCGACCGAAATGATTTCCGATCCACGCTCCGTCACGTTCCACTTGCCTGTTTCCTGCCGCTCCGCGGTGGCTCAGGTGAAGCGGGCGTTGGAGAAGGACGGGTTGCGAGTTCCGGCGGAGATGAACGTGGCGTCCCACATTCGGGAGGAATTCGGCGCAACCCTCACGCCAAGCTTTGTGCTGTACGTGGACGATCCGGCCCTGTTGCTGGAAGCGGTGATTTATCAGCGGGATGCCGCGATGCTCATCCCGCAGCCCGTGTCGATCTCGGGGAATGGTCACGCATCGGAGATCGTACTTCGAAGCGCGGAAGCCCTCCGAGATATGGGAATGCCCCCTGTCGTCCGGGATTCCGTCCTCGAACTGCATTCCCGGATCGTCCGGGCCATGGATTCGATCGGCGAGCGGGAGGCCCTTCCGCAAATCGCGCAATGCTAACCCTCAACCCGTGAACAAACAGAAAGGAAACTTGCGATGACTACCCAGACCCGACCCCTCCACCAGGAAACCAATCCGCGGGAGTCTCTGCCGAAGCCCCCTCCAGCGGGCAACGCCAAGACGGACCGCAGCATGATGTTTCAATCCATGGGCCAGATGCAGAAGAGCTACCATGGTTCTTCCACGGTCCGCAGAGAACGAATCTTGATGTGGATTGCCGGGATCGGCGCAGGCGCGCTCATCTTTGCGCTGATTTACGCAGCCATCTTTTTCCTCGAATAGCACCCAGAGCGAATGTCGCTCTACCCGACCTCTTGAGCGGCCTCCGCTCCCCTGGATCAACCGTTGCCGCCGCAACGCCTTTCCGCGCACCGGGGACCCAGGGGCCGCTCAGACCTCCCATCGCGAATCCGGCGCCGATTGCGCCCTGGCAACCGTCCGGGGTTAGGCTAAGAGGGAGGGTGCGGCCGGTGCGGCGTCAGCTATGAGCTCGCGAGATTGGATCCCAAGCAACCAGTGGCCGGAATGGGGCGGATACGCGTCGATCGCGCTGTCGTTGGCGCTGGTCGCGTGGCTCAACTGGCTTAGCGGCGGGCTGCTTGCACCCCTTTATGCGCTCATCGTTACCCTCGCCGCGATTCGATTTGGCTGGCTTGGCGGGTTGCTTGCCGCCATTTGCTCCGGCGCGTTGCTGTTGATCGAGGCGACGCCGGCGATGGAAGCCGCGGTGGATGCCGCGACGCTGGTTGCGGTTGCGTTAAGCGTGGGTTTGCTCACGGCGCGGGAACAGCGGCGGAAGCGCCACTACAAGAACCTGGCCGAGAAGCTGGGGAATGTGTACGAGAAGGTCCAGGCGAACTTCGAAGGTATGAAGCGGGCGGAGCGCCTCTCCGCGCTGGGGCAACTCTCGGCCGGGCTTGCGCATGAAATTCGCAACCCGCTGGCCAGCATTAGCGGCGCCGCCGGGATCCTCCGCCGCAGCCAGGGCCTCGAACCGAAGCAGGAAAAATGCATCGACATCATCACCCATGAATGCAGCCGGCTGGATGGGCTGCTCACCAACTTCCTGAACTTCGCCCGGCCCCGCCCGCCCCGGTTTCAGAAAATAGACTTGCTACCCGTTCTCGAGAATGTGCTCACCCTGGCCGGACACGGCATTCGCGGCAAGCAGGTGAGCCTGGCGAACCGCGTGAAAGTGGGCCTCCCCTCCGTGGAATGCGACCCGGAGCAATTGGAGCAAGTGCTCTTGAACCTCATGATCAACGCGATTGAGGCGAGTCCGGACGGTGATATGGTGGAGCTTGGCGCGGCATTCAGCGGTGACAAGATCACAATTGAAGTCGTCGATCGCGGACACGGGGTCGCCGCGGCGCACGTCGATCGATTATTCGACCCATTTTTCACGACCAAGGAACACGGTACCGGCCTGGGTCTCCCGGTGGCTCACCAGATCATGAGCCAAATGGGAGGATCCCTCCTGGCAAGGAAGAATTCGGGACCGGGAATGACCTTCTGCGTCGTGCTTCCATCGAAACATACCGATTCATGACACCGAAACGAATCCTGGTCGCGGATGACGACGATAGCCTGCGCTGGGTACTGCAAACCCAGTTGGAAGAGATGGGTTATGCCGTATCGGCCGCGCGGGATGGGGCGGAAGCGCTTACGGAAATCGAACGGGAAGCTCCCGCGCTACTCCTCAGCGACTTGAAGATGCCCAACCTCTCCGGCATGGAGCTGCTCAAGCGGATGCAGCGGGAGCACGCCGAGATCCCCGTCGTGATGATGACCGCCTACGGAACCATCCAAAGCGCGGTGGAGGCGATGCGGCTTGGAGCGTACGACTATCTCACCAAGCCGATCGACTTCGAAGAGCTGGGCATTGTCGTCACGCGCGTGCTCGAGCATTTCCGCCTGGTGGAGGAAGTCCGCAACCTGCGCGCCAGCCTCGATCGAAAGTATGGCTTCGAGAGCATCATCGGGCAATCGGAACCGCTGCTGGCCCTGTTGGATACGGCATCCCGCGCGGCCCAGAGCAATTCGACCATTCTGATCCACGCCGAAACCGGCACGGGCAAGGAGTTGCTTGCGCGCGCCATCCATCTCAACAGCCGGAGGCGGGAGCGCCCGTTCGTCACGATCAACTGCGGCGCCATCCCGAGAGAACTACTGGAATCGGAGTTGTTCGGACACGTGAAGGGATCGTTCACCGGCGCGATCGGCAACAAGACCGGAAAGGTGGAAATGGCCAACGGAGGCACGCTCTTTCTGGACGAGATCGGCGAGATGCCGGGCGAGCTGCAAGTGAAGGTGCTGCGGCTGCTGCAGGAAGGGGAACTCGAGAAAGTCGGGGCCACCGGCCCGGTGAAAGTGGATGTCCGCTTTGTTGCCGCCACGCACCGGAACCTCCACGCGATGATCGAGGACGGCACGTTCCGGGAAGATCTTTTCTATCGCCTCAACGTGATCCCACTCGAAATTCCTCCCCTGCGCGACCGGCTCGACGACGTTCCGGCGCTGGTGCAGCATTTTTTCCTGAGAGTGAAAGAACGACAGGGGCGCCCGGACCTGAGCCTCTCCCCCGCTCTGCTCCCCCGCTTCCAAAATTACCGTTGGCCTGGCAACGTCCGCGAGCTCGAGAATGTGGTGGAACGCATCGTGGTATTGGCTCGTGGCGAGGAAGTGACGCTGAACGATTTACCCGAGTTTCTGCGCCGCGAGCGGCCCGCCGTGGACGCATTGCAACTGGAACTGCCGCCGAGCGGCGTAAGCCTGGAGGGGATTGAAAAAGAACTGCTTGTCAAAGCCCTCGAACGCTTTGACGGGAACCAGACTCATGCCGCGCGGTATCTCGACATCAGCCGGAAGGCCCTGATTTACCGGATGGAAAAATACAAGATTCGCAAGAAAGGTAACGACGAGGGGGATCTCTCGGCTCCCACCTGAGCGCCTCGCCCCCGCACCGCGCCACCCGCCTCGCTCCCCTCGAACTGGCCCGCGACGTGCACGAAGTTCGGGTGAAATGAGAACGTTCACGCATCCCCTTCTCGCGACTCTCCCGAGTGTTCTCCTCATTGGAAAGGAATCGAGCGCCAGGGCACGATTCCATCGCGTCCTTCGCCGCGCGAAATTCCGAACATTTGTGTGTGCGCAATTGCGCGACGCCGCGGATCTGATGCACCTTGTCTCCGTCGTGGTCTGCCATCAACCGCTGCCGGAAATTCGCTGGCAGGACGTGCTGAAACACGCGGAAGCGCTTCGAAACGCGCCCAGCGTGGTGGTCACGATTCCGCGGCCGTTGACGATCGCTCTGGACGAGGCCAGCCAGGCGGGAGTATTCGCCCTCTTGGAGCCATACGACGACACGGAACTCACCGCCCTGGTTCAACGCGCCCACGCGGAATACCAGGCGGTGCGGCAACTCGATTACGCGCATCGGGACCCGAGTGCCTCCCTCGAACAGTTTCGCGTGGCGGTGAGCGCTCCAGCGGCCGTTCCGCCCCCGGCCAAGTGGACGGAAACTGCCAGCACTGCCCGTTTTCAGGCAGCAAAGGCGCCCCGGAGTAAGTCGTTTCCGAATACGCCGGAACCGGTTTCCGCGAGCTAGGCGCTGTAAGCCGGACGCACACCGCCATTCTCCGCCGCTTTCGCGCGACTCCCGCCCGTCCCCCCGGACGTCGTTTCAATTGGCAGTGCAATTGCACGGTTGGCCCATATCCGCGCAGAAGCAGAATAGGAGGCTTTCCGCCGTGCCCGATCTCTTTTCCGACCTTCGAGAGTGGGGAACGATCCTCAGCCAGATCGACAAGCTGAAGCGCGCCGGACGGCTGGAAGATCATCAGACGGGACTCGTCCGCATCCTGCGATACCGGTTGAACTGGCAATTGCATCATGCGGTGCTCGAAGCGATCACGGAGCTTCGAAGCCCTTCGGAAGAACTGTTGCGGGCGATTTGCGACATCGCCGCCGACGAACACCGCGAGATCGGAACCCGTTTGCTCGCTTGCGATGCGGTGGAGTGCCTGCTTCGCCGGATGAGAAACCTCGGCGATTCCGAAATTCTCGAACGGATCGCCTTTTCGGAGGCGCGCGCCATCCTCGGCATTTCACAACCGCCCGTAGTGCGTCAGGCCATCGAGAGATGGCTGGACCTTGAGCCGGAAGCCGCCGGAACGATCCGTTCCGAGCAAGCCGTCTAACCAGAACTAACCGTCGAAAGGAGAGACCCATGGAACAAGTACTTGAAGCCCCTCAAACGCAGACGGAAGATCCCCGCTATCTTTCGGCCTATCACCTGGAAAGGCTCGGCGTCACCCGGCTGAACCGCCACAATCTGCTGCTTCGTTGCCGGAATTGCGGCGAAGTGTGGAGCCCCACGCTGAATGCCGACGCCACGCTCCCCGCGGGGTACTGGCGCTGCCCCAACCACTGCAACGGTTGATGGCTCTGGTGAACCCGGCTCGAGCGCCGGCCAAGAGCGGAGTCAAGAGCGAAGGGGAGGCGGAGGAACGGTCTGAAGCGCCTCCCCTTTTCGTTTCCCGCTCCCTTGCGAGCGGTTCGCGTCTGTCCGAATGCGGTTCCTGCCTTGCATCTCACGGCTTCTACGCGGCAGGGCGCGAGGCCAGAATGGGTTCCGTTCTGACCCGGGTGTTGCCAAAACGACCCACATCTAGAAACCGCCGTCATCTAACTTATTGATAATACGAAGACACGAGATGGAGATTCACGTGCATGAGGTTTACTTCACGCATGTTACGCCGTCTTGCCGCGCTCCTGCTGCCGTTGCTTCTGCTTGTTGGAAGCACCGCTGCGGTGACGCTGGAGAAACTCTCTCTCGAGGAACTGATCGATTCCTCCACGCTGATCGTTCGCGGAACGATCGGCGAATCCACGTCTTCGAACAACGGGCAACGCATCGAGACCAGCTACCGCGTAAAAGTCTCTGAAACCCTGAAAGAGGAAACGGGCGCCTCTCCCGGCGGCCCAGTCTCGGGGAGCATTGCGGTTTCCCTTCCCGGCGGCGCCGTGGGCGGCATGCAGCAAACGCTGGCCGGGGTTCCGATGCTTGAACGCGGCGCGGAGTACGTGCTCTTCCTGT
This sequence comes from Bryobacterales bacterium, assembly GCA_020847315.1. Classification (GTDB taxonomy): domain Bacteria; phylum Acidobacteriota; class Terriglobia; order Bryobacterales; family Bryobacteraceae; genus JACTMJ01. The sequence continues at coordinate 24,339 of JADLCF010000062.1, forward strand.
GGCGCGCCCGAAGCGGACGCCTGCTTCTGGTGGGGATGTCGCAAGGGTTGCTGCGCATTGAGGGGAGGGGCAGCCGGGCTACCGCGACCCGCCCGGCGATCGATGGAACCGTGCTTGACCGGAACACGGGCCGCGCGGTGCGGGATTCCGGCCTGGGCATGCGGCTTCCCGCGTTGCGGGAGGCGGTATCCCGGCGTGCGGCCGCGCCCAAGGGAGGCAGGCAGTGAAGGGCCTACCTCTTTCCACGCCGCTCGGTGAGCGTCTGCTCCGCGGACGCCTGCACCGCAGACACCTGCTCCGCGGTGTTCTTCTCCGCCGCGTTCTACTCACCCTTGGCGGGCTGCTGGCCGTCCTTGCGCCGCTCCCCGGCTACTATCACTTTCTGCATGTGCGCGAGGAAGGTGGCGTCTCGCGGGCGGTTGCCGAGCGATTCGATCTCCGGGTGCTGCCCGATGCATCCGTTCCGCTCGTGGTTTCAAAATCGGTGGAACCGGAGTTTGCCGAAGGGGACACTTGGAGCGCGGTGCTTAGTGAAGTGAGATTGGCTGCGGCGCAATGGTCGGCGGTTCCGCGATCCGCGCTTCGGCTCCGCTATGCGGGAGAAGCCGCCGGGGAACCGGCGGCGGGAACGCCCTACGTCCAGGTTATTTTTGAGGAATTGCCGCCCGGCGTGATCGCCATGGGTGGGCCTGTGGCGCGGGATGCGCGCACATCGGACCCGAATGGCGAGTTCATCCCCATCGCGCGCAGCGTGGTGATTCTAAGCCATCGCCTGCGGGAGCGCCCAAGCTATTCCGAAGCCTTCTACATGACGCTGGTCCACGAGATGGGCCATGCGCTGGGTCTGCAGCACGCCTTTGCCGGAAGCGTCATGTCCACCGGCGTCACGCGGGCAACTACCAAGGCCGCTCCGTTGGCCGAGGACGATTTCGCCGGATTGGGAGCACTGTATCCGGATAGCCATTTCACATCGGATACCGCTGTCATCCGGGGGCGCGTTACCTCCGGCGGAGCGCCGATGCACTTCGCCAACGTGACGGCGCTGATGCCATCGGGCCTGGCGGTGAGCACGCTTACGCTGCCGGACGGGAGCTATGAGATTCGCGGAGTGCCCGCCGGAGGCTATTACCTGTATGCCCAACCCGTGGCTTCCAGTGCCCAGGAAGGGCTGGGGCCGGGACAGGTTGTTCTTCCCAAGGACGAGAATGGCAATGCCATCCTGCCCGGCGGGCTCTTCGCCACCCGCTTCTTCCCGGACGTTCCGAACTGGGATGCCGCCCATGAGCTGATCGCCCTGCGCGGAGGCGTATTGAGCGACGTGTCGTTACAGGTTCCGCGCGTCGATTCCCGCGCGTTCGCCGATATCACCACCTACAGTTTCCCCTCGAATTTCGCGGTGAACCCGGCAGTGGTGAACACCGGTTCCGAACGGCCGTTCCTGGTTGCATATGGAGCCAACCTGGTGGAAGACGGGCACAAGGCGGACGGATTGCAAGTGAATTCAACGGCAGCCGGAATACTGGACGAGGATGTGCAAGCCTATGAGCCCGCACCCCAATTTCTGCGGGTCAATCTGACGTTTCACCCGTTTACGGCCAGCCTGGGAGCAAAGCCTCTGCTTTGGAACCGGAATGGCGAGACGTTCGTGCAGCCGGCCGGTTTCCGCGTGGTGGGCCAGCAGCCCCCTGACGTCCAGGAAGCCGCAATCGAGGCGGGCGCGGACGGCTCGGAATCGATCCGGCTGCGCGGACGGCAATTGGCGCCCTCCTTTACCTATTTGCTCGACGGCTTGAAGGCGTCCACGCTTCCCGCAACTGAGGATACGCAAAGCCAGGAACTCTCCTTGCGTGCCCCGTTCACCAACGATGGCCGGGCGGTCCGCGTGGTGACGTTGGGCGGCGACGGACAGAGTTCGCTGTATCTGAACGCCAGCCCGCCCGCGGTGGCCACCCGCGCCGTGGGAAGCGCCGACTTCCAGTTGAACGCCCCGAACCTGCCCGTGGGAGCGGAGACGGCAATCGAAATCGAGACCGTCGGGAACTGGTTTGAAGAGGGACAACTCGGGATTTCCTTTAACTCGCCCCATGTGGTTGCGCGCCGGATCTGGCGCTCGTCTCCAGGCCGCTTGATTGCCAACGTCAAAGCCATGCCCTCCGCTCCGCAGGGCGCGGTGGCGCTTTGGCTGCACAAGGATCTGGCCACGGTAAACTCGGGCCGCGCCCTTGAGATCGCCGCGGCCAATGCGCAAACCGTTTCCATCGACTCCCGCGTGGTCGATGACGCCACCGGCGATGCGGCCATCTATCCCGGTGCGACGGTAACGTCGCGTATTTCGGGCGAGGGCCTGAGCGAAACAGTTCTACTGCGCCTGGCTGACCACCTGGTGACCGCCAATCGCGTGGAGGCTGACCGCTATCGATTCACGGTCCCCGCCGATCTTCCGCAAGGGCTGGCCCGCCTGGAAGCAATGCTGCCGGGACGCACGTCTCTGCCGGTGATGGTGGAGTTGACCGGCGCGCCCCCGGCGATTCTCGAAGCGGAAAGTTTTGCCCGCGCCGAACTGAAAAGCAGCCATCTGCAACATCGCGTCCGGCTCCTCTTGAAGCTGGAAGGAGTGGTGTTCGAGGCACGGCGCGTGGCAGGGCTGGCAATCCGCGTGAACGGCCAGTTGATCGAAGCCCTGGAACCTTCCACGCCGAATGAAGACCGCCTGCCCGTGTCCTTCGACATTCCGCTGAGTTTGACCTCCACCTCCGAAGGCGCAGCGCAGCCCGCGCCGGTCTCCATCCAGGTGGAATGGAAGGGCCGGCATTCCGCGCCGCTCTCCCTGCCGCTTTCGGGCGGCTAGACGCCGCTGCCGACCGCACTATTCACGTGGGCTTCGCCTCTGGAAGACTCCGTATACTGAAAGTTCATGCCTGCTGAACTTGTTGCCCTTGCACACCCGGAAACGGAGCGTTTTCCGATTGACGACGTGATCTATACGAGCCCCGCCTCCGGTTCGCTGCTCGAGATTGCATTCCCCAGCCCTACCGCCGGACCGGAAGCCTTGAAACGCCTTTGGCGGGAACGCCGGATGAGCAACCACCCGCTTGATCGCAGCGGCGTCTGGCGCTACCGGGAGATGCTGCCGTTCTGGCCGGAATTTGACCATGTGGTGACGCTCTCGGAGGGCAACACGCCCATCCTCGATGCGCCCGCCGCGGCGAGCTTCGCCGGCCTCACGGCCCTCTCGTTCAAGCACCAGGGATACAACCCCACGGGTAGCTTCAAGGATAACGGCATGACGTGCGGCGTTGCGCAGGCCCGCCACCTGGGGATGACCAGGGTGGCCTGCGTTTCCACGGGGAACACCTCCGCCTCGATGGCCGCCTACGCCAGCGCCGGCGGCTTGCAGCCAATCATTTTCATCCCGAACGGCAACATCGCCTACGGCAAGCTTGCCCAGGCCCTCGAATACGGCGCGCGCACGCTCCAAGTGGATGCGAACTTCGATCAGATCCTGGCGCTCGTGCGCACGCTCGCAGAGAAGTTGGGCATTTATCTGCTCAATTCAATCAACCCTTTCCGTATTGAGGGACAGAAGACCATCATGGCGGAAATGCTCGATCAACTCGATTGGCAGGTTCCAGATTGGGTGGTGCTTCCCGGCGGCAACCTGGGCAATACCGCCGCTTTCGGCAAAGGCCTGCGGGAATTGCATGCCTGGGGCTTCATCGATCGATTGCCACGCCTGGCTGTGGTGCAGGCCGAAGGTTCCTCTCCCTTCTACAGCCTGTTTCAGGATAAGGACGGCAAATTCACGCCGAATCCGCATCCGGAAACACTGGCGACCGCGATCAAGATCGGCGATCCCGTAAGCTGGCCCAAGGCACTGCGGGAAGTTCACGCGAGCAACGGGCTTGTCGAGAAGGTCAGCGAGCAGGAAATTGCCGACGCGAAGGCGGTAATCGGGCGCTGCGGGATCGGCTGCGAACCGGCTTCGGCCGCTACGCTGGCCGGCATTCGCAAGATGGTGGCCGACGGCCGCATCTCGCCCGGCGAACGGGTAGTAGCCGTGCTTACCGGGCACGTGCTGAAGGATCCGGATTACATTTACCGCTACCACACGGGGCAACTTGACGATCCGCGCGGAAATCGTCTTGCGAGCACCTTCGGCAATGCGCCCACCGTCGTGCCCAACGACCCCGATCTGATCGCGGGGCTGCTCGGGTAGCGCGCTTGCGGGAAGGGGGACCGGTGCGCATCGATACGCAAATTTCACTCTGGAAGGAAACGCCGGACTGCGCCCGCAAGCATCCTCGCTTTCCTGGCGAAGACCGGGCATTTCTTCCCGAGCATATTGAGCCCATCCTCGCCCGGAACCGCTTCGACGGCGGATTGCTCGTTAGCACCGGCGGCGAAGCGGCGGAAATTGCACAACTGGCCGCATGGTGCAAGGAATCCCGTCTGCTCCACGGCCTTGTTCTGGCATGGGTGGCACAAACGGAAAGTGCGCCGGAGCTTGAGGAATGGGGCGGCGTGCTCCGAGGATATTGGGCGCGAGCCGGTTCAACCGCCATCGCGGAGGCGGCTGCCCATTGCGAACGGAACGGGCTTGCGCTCGATATCGCCCCCGCGGCGAACGGATTCCATCTACGTTCCCTCGCGGAGATTGCACGCACAAACTCGAACACTCCTCTAGTGCTTGCCCACGCCGGTGCGCCACCGCTCGGGCATGGCGAATTGGCGCATTGGATGGAAGAGATGCGCGCCTTGGCAAGGGAACCCAACGTCCACGTAAAGCTCAGCGGGTTCTGGTCAACCTCGCTCGACGAGTGGAACCTCGCCACGCTCCAGAGCCTGGTGGGGTTTCTGCTCGAACAGTTCGGGGAGCGGCGTCTGCTTTTCGGCTCCGATTGGCCGTTCTGCCTGCCGGCGCATTCCTGGAAGGAGTGCCTGGCGCGCTTCACGCAAGCCATTGGCGCCCGCAAGATGAGCTTTCGAGAATTGCTCCTGGGCGATAACGCGGCGCGCGTTTACGGGCTGCCCGCGAGTTTGGGCGAGGCTAATTCCGCCGGAAGCTCACTTCCTTGAACCAAACGGTGGAACCCGCATCGTGGTTCTGCAATCCGATGTAGCCGCTATCGGGCCGCGGCCCGCGAACCGGCTCGAACCATTGCTTGCGCGGCGGCACTTCCTGCCCCTCGACGTAGGTGTTCACCACCTCACCATTGAGCGAAACCGTGGTCTTCGGCCCGGCCAGCGTGATTTCGAGCGTGTTCCACTCACCCGCCGGTTTCTGATTCTCCTTGGTGGCCTTGCTGATCGAGTAAATGGCGCCGGTTCGGTGCCACTCGTCGCCGCCTGCGTCAATCTGCACTTCATAGCCGTTATGCACGCCGTACCATGCGTCGATCGGCTTTTCCGGCATGCGAATCACCACGCCCGAATTGGCGCGGCCCTCGGCAGTCTTGAAGACGACCCGGAGCGTGCAATCGCCGAGCTTTTCCGTATCGTAATAGAGCAGCCCCATGCCGCCCTCGGTCTTCATCATGCCGTCTTCAACGACGAAGTGGTCCCAGCCCACTTGCTTCCATCCGTCGAGATTCTGGCCGTTGAACAATTGCATGAATTGGTTACCACCTTGCCCCGAAAGAGCGAGCGAGACCGTGAAGGTAAGCAGAAGAGTTCGCAGGATTCGCATAGCGTCCTTATTATCTATCAGCAAGCCTCCGCCCGGCATGCGGCCATTCGGAATTGTCCATTGTGGGGCCTCCATTTTGCGATGCTAGAAACAGGGGGGGTGGGAGGATCGCATGGCACAGGATTCGGGAAACAAGGCAGGCGCCAAGCCGCGGCCCAAGCGCAAACCGGTGGCGGAGCGAAAGCCGGTGGGGAAGCAGCCACGCACGAAGCGGGAGCGCGAGGAGCGGTTTGTCGAAATTCAGCGCATTCTTACGGAAACCTACCCCAACCCTGTGTGCGCGCTCCACCATCGCAACGCCTGGGAACTGCTGGTGGCCACGATTCTATCCGCGCAATGCACGGACGAACGCGTGAACATGGTAACCCCGGCTCTCTTCGCGAAATACCCTACGGTGAAGGCCCTGGCCGCGGCGGAGATCGAGGATGTGATTCCGCTGATCCGCTCCACCGGCTTTTTCAACAATAAGGCGAAGAACATCATCGGCGCGGCCCGGCGCATCGTGGATGCGTTTGGGGGCGAAGTGCCCCGCACGATGGAAGAGTTGCTCACGGTGCCGGGCGCGGCGCGCAAGACGGCAAATGTCGTGCTCGGAAGCGGCTACGGTATTCCTTCCGGGGTCGTCGTGGACACCCATGTGCAGCGCGTGGCCCGGCGGCTCGCATTCACCGGTGAAGTGGATCCCGTCAAGATCGAGCGGGACCTCATGGCCATCGTGCCGCAAGAACACTGGATCGATTTCTCTCACGAGTTGATCCTTCACGGAAGAGCCTTGTGCTTCGCCCGCAAGCCTAACTGCGCCGCATGCCCGCTCGATGCGCTGTGCTTTGCCGCCGATAAGACGAGCACGGAAGTAGCGATGGAGAAACAGGCGGCCAAACCCGCGCGGAGTAAACGGGGAGGCGCCGTCAGCGCTTCCAGACAATCAGGGATTTAGCAACCCCTAGCACGCGCTCCTTGCGCAGCCGCGCGCCGGGGAACAACGCACGCAGGCTATGCCCGCGCAGTAGTCGCACGTCACTGAGATAGTGCCGCAGATAGAACTCGCGCTGGTCCGGCCGCGGGCGGGCCACACACTCCCAGACGGTGAAGCGCGTGACAATCGATTGCTGCATGGCCTTGGGCAACCAGTGCAACAGGGGCATGAAAAGGTGCTGCTCCACCGGGAAGCCGGCATTCGGCGTCTGCACGAAGAAGCATTTGCCGACGCGCATGGTCTCCCTAGCGAACGCCCTCTGCCGCGCAGCATCGCCGACATGCTCAATCACAGAATTGCTGAACACGATATCGAAACTCTGGCCGGCGAACGGCAGCGCGCACCCATCCCCCGCCACCCAATGGAAGCGGCAGTCCCGCTCCTCAATGGACATCGGGATATTCAGCAGTGTGACGCGGGGCGTGAAGGGCAGCAGCCGCCACGTATCGGGCGACCCACCCACATCGAGAATGCGCGTCTCTTCCGTCACACCCATCAGTTCCGCGAAGCGGCGCATGCGGCGTTCACGGAAATGGCGGGAGATGCGGGCGATCATGCTCATGGGCGGCGAAGTGCCGGGGCGCGGCCATCCTCCATTCTCCTACGCCCAAGCGGAATCGCGTTCGCGCAACCGGTAAGCCGTTTCCAGCGTCTCGCGGATGTGCCCGCTCCCGCGAGATCCTCCTCCCTTCCTCGGTTGGCGCGCTTCGCCTCGGCCCTCGCGCTGTTCGTTTCGGCGGCAGGCGTTGCCCTCCCCGCGCAGGAACCCGTGTTTCGCGCGAGTTCGCCGCTCGTGGTGGCGCACACCACGGTGACGGACGCCAAGGGAGCGTATCTGCACGCCCTGGAACCCGAGGATTTCGCGCTCTTCGCCGATGGGAAGCCGGTTGCGTTCGATCTCGATTATTCCTTCGTGCCGATCTCGCTCGTGGTGGTGGCGGAGAATTGCGGCGATTGCGGCGCGGCGATCAAGAAGATGCGCAAGGTGGGAGTCATGCTCCTGCCCCTCATTACGGGCGAGCGAGGGGAAGCGGCGCTGGTGACGTACTCCGATACCGCGCGCGTCGCACAACGGTTCGAGCGCGGAGGCACGGGCATCACCGAAGCGATGGCCGAACTCCGCCCGTCGGGCGATGGCGCTGCGCTCTATGACGCGCTGGCAGAGGCCGTGAATCTGCTCGCTCCCCGATTACGAGGGCGGCGCGGGGTGATTCTGCACATCGGCGAGAAAGTAGACCGGGGCAGCCGGCGTACGTTTGAAGAAGCGGCTAATCTGCTCGAACGCAATAACATCCTCGTCTATTCGCTCACCTTCTCTCGTTTTCGCTCCGCCTTCACGGATAAGGAAGCCTGGAAAGACCGCACGGAGGATAGCGAATTTCGCGAGAAGCCCAAGGATGGCATCATGCGTACCCCACCCGCGGATGCACCCTACGGACTACCGGGGCCGCCCGAACCCCACTCCACCGGGGCCGTGGTGATGGGCCAGGGCGCCGCGCCGAATCCAGGCCCTTCCAGCGGCCCCAGCCCCATGGGAGACGCCAATCTACTGGGCCTCTTTACGATCTTGCGCGATGCGGCAAGGCGGAACGCGACCAAGGAACTCACCCAGCTCACCGGCGGCCTGGAGGAAAGCTTCAACAAACAGTCCGCGCTCGAAAAAGCCGTGGCGCGCATCGGCGAGGAACTGCACAGCCAGTACCTCTTGAGTTTCCGCCCCGTGGGCAACGATCCGAACCGCTACTACCGCATCGAAATCCGCGTCAAGAATAACCCAAACGCCCGCATCCGCACCCGCCCCGGCTACTGGCTGGCGTCGGAGCCGAAATAGCCCGGCGGCACCTTGAACTATTCGAAACGCACGACCAGCCGGTTCGAAGCCGCCCATCGCCCCTCATGCGTCATCACCCAGATGTAGAGATCGAGCGGAACCCCCTTCGCAATGTCGCGCGGCACTTTGATATTCACTTGGTCGAGACCGGCAAAGTGCGCGTGGGGCCCGGCGAACGTTACTTCAGCGGAGCGTCCACCGATATAGGCCCGCAGATTCTCGGGCGCGCCCAAGTTCTGGAAGCCGGTGCCGTATACCTCCAGGAATACATCGCTATCCGGCCCACCGAACGATACGGCCGGAACGGAGCAGACGCCATTCTCGCAACGGTAAAGCTCTCCACGCCGCTGCTGTCCGTTGGGCGCCACTCTCACGTAGAAACCGGCGGGCGCTCCTCCGCCCGAGCTATCCGCGGAGAAGAGGGAGGCGGCTCGCCAAGCGGAAACCGCCTGCCACGGCTCGGACACCACCGTTGCGCTTGTGCGCACCCGAAAATCGAGATGCGAGCCCCCGCCGAAGGATAATTCCGGGGGGATCTGGAAATTGATCTGTGTGGGCGAGACGAAAAATAAGCGCGCCCGCATCCACTCGCCACCCGAACTCCACCGGAATTCCACGCTGACGCCGCCCAGCGAGTCGGGTAGCGGTAGTGCCGGAGCATTCAGGGTTTGGGCGCCAAATCGCAGGCCGAAGATGGTGAGAATCATCCCGGGCGCGGTCAGCAGCCTTGGAGGCTGCACCCCGGAAGTGCTCTGCCGGAATCCGCCTGCATCGGTCATGGCGGCGATCCAGGGGCGGTCATCCTCCGGCGTCGGGTTCACCTTCGCGGTGGCGGTGAACCAATCGCTGGATTTGCCCGGTTCATACAAATAGACCGTCGCCGGATAGGTGGAGCCCGCTGGGTTCGCGAGCTTCAAACCGGCCGCCTTGGCGGCATCTACGCCCACCTCCAACGTAAATGGAGCATGAGGAATAGCCGAAGCTCCCGTGTAAAAGCGCAGCCATTCCGGCGTGCCGATAGGGCTCCGATAGGCGACAAAGCGGCGCGATAGCGGCCCGTTATTCCCCAGGCGGTCTTCTACCGTTATCTGAGCCGGATTCGCCCGCCGCTCATCCCCGTAAAACCACCACTGGGGCTCCGCGCCAAAGAGGAACATCGAACTCGGGTAATTGGCTCGCGTATAGTGAGCGGTGAGATCGACCGGCCCATTCATCAAGATGGTGGCTGGATTCTCCGTCATGGCCTGCGTCCCCGTAAAGGCCGTAAACGCAAGACCGCTCATCTCTGGAGCGTAGATCTGGACCGTGGAGCCTTCCGGATACCACATCTCAAAGCCCTCGAAGTTCATCGAAGAGGCGGCAACTTCGGGAGGAACCGGGATGCCCAGGAAGCTCGGGGCCAAGTCAATCTGAGTGTATAGCCCACCCAGATCCTTACGCGCTTTCAGAAGATACAGACGGCGAAAACGCGCCATCAACGTCGAGCCCGCCGACGGCGCGGTAAACACCTGCTGGGGTCTTGCCTCGCTCGAGCCGAAAGCCTCGAACTGGACGACCGTTTGGTCATTGATCTTCGTGAATAGCTGGGCTTCGAGCAAATGAGTCGAGCCTGGCATCCATTGCGCGGAATAGGGCAGCGTGCGTTCCACCAGGTCGATAACAAACTTCGCGCCGGCAAGCGTGGAATCGATGGTCACCGGCACGAGACCGAGCACCGCCGTCTGGCGCAGCGTCACGGTCTTGCCGTTGACCGAAACCACCGCCGTGCGCTCGCTGACGCCCGCGGGAAGCGCCCCGAGGTTCAGGACAAATGACCCGTTCCCGGCGCCCGCCGAAGGCCCTTCAATGCCGACCGGCGTTTCCGGCAAGCCAACCTGCCAGGACAAGCCAGCGGAAGCGGAGATCGTGACCCGCACGGTCCCCCCACCAGGCGGGACCACGGCCGAGATTGGGGAAACAACGAAAATATCCGTACGCACGCTCGCGCCCTGTCTCACCAATACTTCTCTGCCGGCGACGCGCAGGGTTGCGACGCGCTCCACGGGCGCGGCGTTCGCATTCACACGCAGGTTGATGGTGGTGGCGCCCTTGCCGTAACGCGCACTGAGGATTTCGAGCCAATTCGAGGAGGAGCCGA
>JADLCF010000063.1 GCA_020847315.1 Bryobacterales bacterium
AAGACGTTGCGTCCAATGCGGCCAAATCCGTTGATTGCGATTTTCAGGGCCATAACGCTGTTCTGCTCCTTTAGGATTCCAGTGGCTGTCGTGCCAAATAAGTATGATATCAGAGACTTGGCTCTCTCCACAACCGAGTAACAGATGCGAAACTCCCGTGTATCGCCGATATCGTGGCCCGCGCCGCCTAATGTGGAGCCAACACTTTGGGCGCGGTTTGCCCCATCCCCGCCCACTCCTCACGCACCTCCACTACCTCATTCCCGTCGAAGGTGACGAACACGATCTTGCCCGGCGGCCGGCCGTAAATCCAGTCCTCCAATTCAATGCCATCCTTCGTTTCCCGCACCTTCCGGACCGGCTTTCCCAGCGCAAGGATCACCTGGTCCCGGTCCATGCCGTTGATCGCCTTCTTTGCTTCAATCGCCTCTTTCACTTCCGGAGCAAGGCTCTCCATGTATTGCTCGGAGGCAGAGCGCTGGTTGAAGTCGAAGACATCTCCCAGAAGCTCTTTCACCTCGTCCACGGACCGGGGCGGGGCGTCCTTCGAAAATCGCAGCACCAGCTTCGTGCCGCTCGGCGAACTCATTCCCTGGCGAGCAACCGGCATGGAACGGCCGGAGCCGCCCATGCCCACTTCGAGGCCGTGGTACCACTTGCGACCGCCCATGCCGCCGTTCAACTCGAACTCGATCCGATCATCCGCAATCTCCACTTTCGTGAACTGCACCAGATCGCCCGCGCGCGCGGCGACTCCGTTCTTGTTGTTCGCGGCATCCCACTCCTCCTGGCTGTACCGTCCGTCCTGCTCGATCGCAAGGGCTTTTTTTGAGCGCGGAATGAGGATCTTAGACGTCGCGTACTCCGCCATCAAACCGCGCAGGAGCACGACCTTGTCTTCGTCGCGGAGGCGGCGGGCGTTGTCGCCCAACAGCGCCGGGGGCAGCAGGGTTGCGGAGAACACCACGGCGATGACGGTGGATGCAAAACGAACGGACCGGAAAATCATGGGATCGCCCCTTTTACGGTTGCCCATCCTCGAATGTCCCGCTCCCCCTCGCAGGCGTCAGTGTCGGCAAACGCCGGTCACTCCGCTGAATCGGGGCGCGCCAAAGTACATACAAAAATACCGGCACTAGCATCGTGGTGAGGATGCCTGCCTCGGGTCCGTATGCTCCGCCATCCCAGAGAGTCCCCTCCCCAACCAGGCGGTAGCCGGTTAGTTCCAGTGTAAACCCGCTCAACTCCACGCCCAATAGCGGGAGCAACCAGTTCCAGCCCGTGTGCAACCCAATCGGCAGCCAAAGGTCCCCGCTCTTTAGCCATGCGCATGCAAATACAGCCCCCCATAGGACCGTGTTCGCAAACGCCAGCCAAGTGAATGAGAAATTATCGGCATGCATCCACCCAAACACGAGGCTTGTTACGAGGACGGCGGGGACGGGGCCGAAGGTTTCGTGTAATCGCTGCAATGGGAAACCCCGGAAAAGCACTTCTTCCCCAATGGCGCTGAACAGGATCAGCACAAGGAACATCGCTATCGCGCTCCAGGAGAACGTCTCCCCCGCCGCCTGCCAGTGGAGCGCACCCCAAGCCGCGGGAAGCAGGGTGACCACCACCCCGGCACTCCCGCCCAGAAGCAGGCCGATGCCCAAATTCCGGCCGGCAATCGGATTCCAGTGCAGGCCCACCGCAAGCAGTGGCGCTTCATGAAAGATGCGCATCGCCAGCGCCGTCGCCGAAAGGCTTCCCAGGAATACGGCGAGTGCGGATACCAGAAGGATATTGGGAATCACAGCGGCCAAAAGCGCGAACAGGTTCATCGCCACCGCCGCAAGCGCAACAAAAACCAGCAACTGAAGGAGTGTCCTGATCGCCCGGTTCCGGGTCTCCGAGCTTGGCGCGAAGCGCGGCTCTCGATCCGGGCGCGATGGCGCGGAGGTCGGAATGGAAAGGTCTGGTTCTTCCATAGCTGCAGCTCCCATCATTTCAGAGTGCGCCGTGCTCCCTCCACTCCATGGTTCACTCCGCCGGTTCTTGTGGCGCAACTTGCTCTATGCCCCGCTCGAACGCGAGGGGCGCAGTGCACTCCATTCGCGGCCCGGCCTTCAGCGTTCCGCTGGGTGGGTAGGTTCCGGCTCCGTGCTCCCTGCGGCGCCGGCGATCCGGCGATGCACATTGTCGATGGCCTCGAATAGATTCGCGGGGCCGAATGGCTTCACGACATATCCATCCATTCCCACGGCGGCACATTCCTCCCTGCACTGGAACATTCCGTTCGCCGTCACAGCGATCACGGGAATTCGCCGCGATCCGGCTGTCCGCTCCCTTTCCCGGATGAGGCGCGTGGCCTGGATCCCATCCATCACCGGCATCTGGATATCCATCAGGATGAGATCGAATGGCTCCTGCGCGACGGATTCCGTCGCGGCTTTTCCATCGGCAACGGTTACCACTTCGAGCCCCCGCTTGGCGAGGATGCGGTGCAGCAACTTCTGGTTAATCGGATTGTCCTCCGCAATCAGCACGCGACGGAAGACGGGCGCGCCGTCGCCGGATTCGGCTTCGACAGGCGGTGACGGTTCTTTCTGGCCGGGCATTGGAAGCCCCATGGGAAGGATGACACGAAATGTGGAGCCACGGCCGAGTGCACTTTCGACATCAATCCGCCCGCCCATGGCATCCGCAATTCGCCGCACCGTGGCGAGGCCCAGCCCCGTCCCTCCATACACGCGCCGCGAGGTTCCATCGAGTTGCCGGAAGGGATCGAAGATCCGATCCAGGCCGTCCGGGGAAATACCAATCCCGCTATCCCTCACTTCGAACTCCACCCAAATTTCTCCGGAGCCCGCATCCGCGAGGCTTCTCGAACTCACCCGCTCCAGCGGTGCATGCGCGCGGCGCACTCGCAACTCAACCGAACCCGCTTCAGTGAACTTGATCGCATTTCCGAGCAGATTCAGCAGGATCTGGCGCAGCCGGTGATCATCCGCCAGAAGGCGGGCGGGAATATCGTTGGCGATCCGGCTGCGGAACTCCAACCCTTGCCGATCCGCTTCATAACGAAGGGTGCGGGTGGTCTGGTCCACCACGTCCGCCAGCGAAATCAATCGCCGTTCAAGCTTCAACTCTCCCGCTTCGATCGATGCAAAATCGAGCAGATCTTCAATGATGTCAACGAGCGATTTCCCGGAAGCATACACCGTGCGCAACTGGTCGCGCTGGTCGTCGTCCAGCTTCGATTCCAGCATCAAACTGGCAAAACCGACGATGCCGTTCAGAGGTGTTCGAATTTCATGCGACACGTTGGCCAGAATCTGATCTTTGAACTTGCTGGCTGCCTCGGCTCGTTCACGCTGCACTTCGAGTTCCCGCGTACGCTCTCCCACCGCGCTTTCCAATTGATCCTGCCGCCGAAGCATCCGATGGTAGCGCCACTTCCAGGCCAGGCGCAGCGCCGCCAGCACAATCCAGAATATCGCTCCGATGGCCCACCATTGCCGCCACCACGGCGTGGGAACGAGGATCTCGACCGACGACGCCGGGCGGGACCATTGCCCATCGCCCTCGCCGGCTTCCACTTCGAACCGGTGGAGCCCGGGGCTCAGCCGGGCGAAGTTGACTTCGCGATCACGGGTGTAGATCCACTCGGAACCGCTCGCGGCGCCCCCGTCGAGCAGGCGATATCGGAAACGGATTGCGCTCTGATTGGAGAAGCGGAGCGCCGCGAAAGAGATACGGAGGTCCGCGGGCGTGTGAATCCGGCCTCCCGATGCCGCCAAGTCCACGGAACCTCCTCCCGTGCGCAGAGAGGTTAACGCGACCTTGGGCGCGGGCCGTTTGATTCGGCCGGGGGGATAGAAGCGCGAAAGCCCTCTGCTGGTTCCGATCCAAAGCGCCCCAGCGGGGTCCACCGCCAGCGCGGCAAAACTGCAATCGTTCCAAACAAGCCCATGATCCCGGTTGAACGTAACCCAGGGCGGATTTCCATCGAGGACGCTCACGCCGAACTCCGTGCCCACCCAGATCCGGCTCTTCCTATCCGCGACAACAGAGAGCACCTTGTCCGAAGCAAGGCCATCCTCCTCCCGGTAGTGGCGGACGCGGAGTTTCCCGCCGTTCAGAACCAGATGCGAAACTCCCATCGAGAGGTGATAGTGGATCCAAATCGAATCGTCCGGCGCGATGCTCAGGCCGAACACATCGTCGTGCTGAAGGCCGTCCCGGCGATCGAACAGATGCGGACCGTCCGGGCCGATACGCAGGAGACCGCGAAAGGTCGCCGCCCATAAGACTCCCGCCGAGTCTTTATCCAGACGATAAACACTGGCATTCCCATCCAGGGGCCAAACGCGCTCGAATTTACGCTCTCCGGCCACATTCCGCACCACTCCAAGCCCCTCGGTGCCGGCAATCCATATCTCGCCTTCGTGTTCCAGGAAGTGGCAAATCGTCCCCAGTTGCGCGTGCTGATCTTCTACATACCGTGTCAGCTTCCCTGTGGCTGGCTGGAATGCGTGAGCGCTTCCCGGCGTCACGGAGAGCCATATCTCACCTCCTGTTTCGGGGCTGACGGCATACACCGGCGGATCTTTCCCCAGCGCGGCCGGCAGGCTAACCGGCCGGGGGCTCATCGATGGATCTGCGCTCCTCGATGCCCCTTCCTCCGGATCTGTGGTCTCTTCCAGCGCGTCGAAATGCACCAGACCTTTCAACGTACCCACCCATGTCGCGCCGTCCGGGGCCTGGGTGACCTGGGTTACAAAGTTTCCAGGCAGCCCGTCAGCGAGCTTCCACTGCCGCCACGCCCGCCCCCCCAACCAGCGAATCAACCCGGTGCCAACGGAACCAATCCAGAGCGTCCCCTCGCGATCCTCAAGGAAACACTCCACCATTTCTCCCGGCAACCCGTTCGCGACATCGATCTTCTCAGCTTTTCGTCCATAGTCCTCCACGATGGAGAATCCCGACTGAGACGGAACCAGGATCTCGCCGGCCCTCGTCTGCCCTATCCGGCCTCGCCCGCTATATTCGATCGGTACCCGGTGAAAACGGCGGCTCCTCGGTTTCCGGGCGTAGATTTTCCCGGAGGCGCCCGCCAGCCAGATTCCGCCTTTCCGATCTTCAAGCAGGGAGATCCAGGTTTCCGCCGGCAGCGCGGAATCCACAACTTCACGTTGACCGGTGAGGCGCGATTGCCGGTAAAGGATTCCTCCCTGCCCCGTGTACCAGATGGCGCCTTTCGCGTCCACTAACAGCCCGCTCGTTGAGCTGTGCTCTCCGCCCGTCACTGCCATCCTTTGGAAGCGCAGCGGAGGCGAGAGCGTATCCGCTGCGCCGCCCTCAGCCTGCCAAGCGCCGAACAATCCGTCGTTCGAGGAGAAAAAGAGGTTCCCTTCTTTGTCCGGCGCCATTGGAGTCCCGGTATTGGGGCGGAAGCGGAGCCAGAGACGTTCTTGAAGCACCGTCTCGAATCGGCTGCCGTCCCGCCGGCAAAGCCCCTTCACCGTGGCGACCCAGAGTACACCGCGCGCATCCTCGGCAAGATTGGTGATCCAATTGTCGGCGAGGCCATCGCTCGTCGTGTAGCGCCGGAAATCGCGCCCGTCAAAGCGATACAACCCGGTATGCGTGGCAATCCACAAGAATCCTGCCCGGTCCTGCAGCAGGTCCCGAATCACAAGATCTTCGAGCCCATCCGGGTGCTCGTAGACGCGAAAACTATAGCGTCCTCCCGCGGGCGCCGCCCAAAGCGACAGCACCAGCGCAAGCCATCCCAGCACGAGCCCACGTATTGCTACTCGGTAATTGGCCCTAGAGTCCATCCGCGGTATCTCTAGGACTTATCGGCTCGACGGGGCAAGAACAACAGAGCAGTTCGCCCAAACGGATAAATCGGACCCGCGAAGCCCCTCATTGCGCGAAATCACTCGCCGGGCATTCCGCGCCCAACGCGGATGAAACTACTCCGGCTTGTGAGTGCCGGCGCCCGCCGCCTTCTCCCGTTCCTCCTGGGAAAGCGACCGGTTCATGCTGGCTCCAAAACCTCTCGTTTGGCGGTATGGATACGCCTGCCAAGGATCTTTCCCATCGATGCGAGGATCTCCATCGCCACGCAGGATCGTCTCCAACCGGTCCCGATACCGGCTCAGCGTCGCCACCGCCGCGGGGCTCCCGGCAAGGTTCTTCACCTGCGCGGGATCGTTTCGCACATTGTAAAGCTCTTCGGCGGGCCGCTTGCCGAATCCCAACTCGTAGAGATCGGGGTATTTTGCCCGATTCGCCGGATCGAGAAAAAAGTCCTTCGCCGGCGATCCATCGACATCGCCGTGCGTGGCCTTATTGGACGAGATGAAATCCGGCCCTCCGGTGGGCCAGCGATCGGGCTCGAAGTTGCGGATGTAAAGGAAGTCTCTCGTCCGCAGCGCCCTCATCGGATAAGTAGCGCCGTCCGGCCTGCACATGGTGTGCCGCTCCAGCGCCGTCACGACATACTCCCGCTCCGGATCGATCGCACCGTTCTTCTTCGAGGTCAACACAGGAAGCAGACTCCTGCCGGTGGACCCCGGCAGCGCGGGCAAACCGGCCGCTTCGAGAAAAGTCGACGCAAGGTCCGTGTGGCTCACGAAGTCTTCTACCACCCGGCCGCCGGGGGCGCGCGCCCCCCAGCGGATCGCCAGTGGCATGTGAGTGCCGGCATCGTAGAGGTTCACCTTCGCCCGCGGAAACGGCATTCCATTGTCGCTCGTGATCACCACAACGGTGTTCTCGAGTTCCCCGGTCTTCTCCAAGGCATCCAGCGCTTTGGCCACCTGTTGATCCATCCATTCCACTTCCGAGTAGTAGTCGAGGATGTCGCTCTCAATCACCTCCACATCCGGCCATTGCGCCGGAACCTTCACGTCGCTCAACGTTTTCCCGATGCTGAGCCCGGCGCCAAGAGCGTACACGCGATGCGGTTCGGTGGAGCCCAACCAGAAGAAGAAGGGTTTCCCCTCAGGGCGTTCCGCCAGAAAGTCGGCAAAATTGGCAGCGTAGTCCCTTGGATCGAGCCCCGCACGAATTCCCGCCGGATGCCGGCGGCTCTGAAACGCCTTGCCGGTAGGAGAGCGCTTCATTCCCAGGGCTTCCGGATCACCGGGCCCCCAGCCTTTCCCCGTATACCCGACAAAATAGCCGCCATCCTCAAGCGTGTGAGTGAACAGCGGGAGGTCCTTCGGGATGCTGCCGTAGAGAACTCCGCCTTCACCGCAGTTGTAGATGGGCCGGCCGCTGAGCACGGCGCTTCGCGAAGGAGTGCAGGATGGCGATGCGCAGAACGAATTCGTGAAGAGAACGCCCTCGCGCGCAACTCGGTCAAACGCCGGCGTCCGCACGCCCTTGTCTCCATACGCGCCGGCATGGGGATAGGACCAATCGTCGGCGATCACAAAAAGAATGTTCGGGGACTTCGGCGCTTCCTGTCGATTGCCGGAGCAGCCTGCCGCGAACGCGGAAGCTCCGGCAGCGCTCGCGCCCAAGAAATGCCGTCTGGTTGTCCATGCCCTCTTCATGCTTGGCCACGCTATCACAACCGCGCCGCGCAACGGGAGCCCGCCGGCCGCGGAAGCGGTTGTGAATGGGGTTCGGCCTCACCGATGCAAGATGAGGCCATTCCCGCGATGGGGCGCCCGCTACGCTGCGATTACGCCGTCATCTCCCGCTGCCGGATTCCGGCATCGGCGGCATTCTGGCGCTGCGGCTGTTTGCGCGTCCACCGGCGCATGGTGCGCGCGATGGTCTCCATATCGAGCGGTTTCAACATGGAGTCGTCCATTCCGGCGAGCAAGCAATGCTCACGCTCACCCTCTTGCGCTTCTGCGAGCATGCCAATGATTGGGAGGCGCAGCGCCTTGTTCTCGCGGCCCCGCAAGTCGCCCACGAGTTTGAACGTGTCCCCATCCGTGAGCCGGGTTTCGAGGAATGCAATATCGTAACGTCCCGATTGCAGCCGCTTCGCGGTCTCCGCAACACTTATCGCGGTATCCACGTTGTAGCCCATGCGATCGAGAACCAGCGCCACAGCACGCTGATGGATGGAGTTGGAATCGGCCACCAGCACGCTGCCGCGCTTGATCTTGGAATCGGAAAACTCGATATCGAGCTTGTAAATCTCTTCCCGGTCATAGTCGGAAGGATCTTTCCAGAGCCGGTCCGGCACTTCCATGCGCAGCGCTTCCACCATCTTGAGCACCAGGTCCCCGCGCCGCACCGGCCGTTCAATGCGAATCAGCCCCGCCAACTGCTCCAGTTGCGGCAGGGCTTCGCATTCCTGCCGGGAGGCGATTACCACGAACGGAATACCATCGAGTTCCGGCCGGTCTCGGACCGTGGCCACCAGTTCCACCGCGTTGCGATCCGCGACAAAGGCCGGGCAGAGCACGACATCGAACTTCTGGTTCTTCCCAACCTCTTCCCGCATGACGTCGAGTGACGTTTCGAAGCGATCCGCGTAGACCACCTGCGCACCCCAGCTATGGAGGTAATACTGCAGGATGCGTCGTGAGATTTCGCGGCCGCCGATAAGTAGTACACGGCTGTTCCGGATGCGGCTCACGTCGTCATCAAGCATTACAGAGGTTTGCGCCTGCTTGCGGAACGGCAGCACGAAACTGAACTGGGATCCCTTGCCGGAGGCGCTCTCGGCGCTGATCGTCCCCCCCAGCAGTTCCACCAGCCGCTTGCACAACGGCAGACCGAGTCCGCGGGAAACCTGCTTGCCGCGCGGCTGCACGACGTAGGGCTCGAACACCTTCTTCACTTGCTTCGAATCCATCCCGACGCCTGTGTCGATCACGGTAAACCGCACCG
Organism: Bryobacterales bacterium; assembly: GCA_020847315.1. Classification (GTDB taxonomy): domain Bacteria; phylum Acidobacteriota; class Terriglobia; order Bryobacterales; family Bryobacteraceae; genus JACTMJ01. The sequence goes on from JADLCF010000063.1 coordinate 8,851, forward strand.
ATGTCGCGTCCGGCTGATCGCTTTCGCGGCTGATATGCAGCAGCACATCGCCTGAACGGGTGAATTTCATTGCATTGTGGAGCAGATTTTGCAGCACCTGGCGCAGCCGCACCGCGTCTCCGTTCAGCCAGCGATGCACCTGCGTATCGGCCTGCACCGAAAGCTCCGCGTAATGTTCGCCCATTTGTTCATAGACGTTGAGGACGGAGTTATCCACCACTTCCATCAGGTCGAAATCGCGCTTCTCCGTGTGCAGGGCGCCCGCTTCCAGACTCGCGAAATCCGTGACATTGCCGATGCTGCCCATCAGGTTGTGCGCCATCTCGCGGATGGCATTGACATACTCAGCCTGCGCGGAACTTAACTGGGTGGTGCGAAGGAGGCGAGATATCTCGAGCAGCGCGGATAGGGGGGTGCGGAAATCCTGCCGGAAGTTCGAAAGCAGACTGGCGCGAATCTCGCCGGAACGCGCGAGGGCCTGCTGAGATTGCACCAGATCGTGCTTCGCCGCATCGAGCGTCTCTTCCGTGCTCTTCACGCGAGCCCGCATGCGCCGGTAAAGGAGCGCGGCGGACAGGAGGGCGATGAGGGCGACCAGGAAGCCCATGCCGACAGGCCAATACTTTGAATGGAAGATGCTTTCTTCCGGTCTTGTCCCGCCGTCCGCAAGGGCGGGATCGAGGCCGGCGGCGCGAAGATCCTCGGCCACGGCGGAGTAATTCTGCGGCACGGTCCAGCCAAAGTTGCCTGCCGCTTGCATCGCTGCCTTCCCGGCGCCGTTCGAGGCGTTCATCCGGTAGAGCGCATCCGCCACCCGCTGCGCCAGTTTATCCGAGGTTGCCCCGGTCTTCACGAACGCTTCAAGCGGAAAGGCGGGAGTGCTGCCCTGTTCCGCCTTCATGTCCATGGGAATGCTCGTGTTTTCCTGCAGCACCCGAAAGTTGGAAAGCTCCATCTTCCCGCCCCGCGCGGCCGCAATCAGATCCGCATTACCGACGGAGGCCACGTCAATCACCCCGGAATTGAGTGCATCGAGGAGCGTTTTGACATCATTGGCGAAGTGCAGGTCCGGTAGATCGGCTTCCGGATCAATTCCCGCAGCCCGAAGCCGCACGGAGGGCGCAATCCACCCCATCAGGGAATCCGCGCCGAGCGCCAGCACGCGCTTGCCCTTCGCCGAGGCGATGCTCGTGAGATCGGTCCGGTCTTTCAACGCCAGAAGCGAGCCCTTTACCAACGCCACCGCCTCGCCGCCGGTTCCCTCGATGGCCGCGGAAGCGATCACCGACGCATTGCTGTGCAACGCAAGCGCCGGATATCTGGCCGGGGGAACGATCGCGAACTCCACTTCACCTCGTTGCACGCTCACCAGCAGTTTGTCCGCGGGAACGGGCGTCAAGGTGAAGCGGACGCCGCGAATCTCGCTCTCCAGGTAGCGCACCGTTGAAAGCCACCGTGCCGTTGTTTCGGTGTAGCCTCCTTCCACGGGAACTCCCACGCGTTGCGCGATACTCTCGGTATCGGTCTGAGCGGAAAGGAAAGGCGCCTGGAACGATCCGAGCGCGAGAGCGAGCAAAGCCAGGATTTGGATTCGATGAGTCCGCATGAGAGCCGCCTTCCAACCTTGCCGAACCACTGAAGGTCCGGCTTTCGGACGCCAGGGCACGAATACACCCCTCTGCCGTCTCTCTAGTTATGCCACAAAATGTTAAAAGGTACTATACGTTTTGAAGGTACTGGGACTTATTTTGGTTCTACGAAGTCCCAATCCGCTAGGCGCGAGAACAGATCCATAGATAAATGTTCTCTTTTCAGCACATTTACGCGAAGATTCGAAGATTTTCTAGAGAATTGCGAACCGGAGCCTTACCGCTCACGAAGATTCCTATTGATCGAACTAACTCGATATGCTCGCGATCAATCGCAATGTTTGCCGAGCTGAAGAACCGTGCGGTTCCCTGCCGGTCTCATCTCTCGCTTGGGCGTGCGGAGCAGGTCGCTCGCGAATCCATCCCTGACCTTCACCCCTCGCGGAGGTAGCGGTCATCGCCCCGCTGCCAATCGTCTCTCGTGGGCGAAAAGATGTCGATGGCGACGCTGTCTTCGAGCGCGACCACCCGGTGCGCGACATGCGGCGGGATATTGAGAATCGATCCAGACGCCAGAACCACTTCGGCCCCATCCATGTAGAAAATCAGTTTCCCGGTTTGCAGCATGGTGGTTTGCTCATGGCGGTGGTGGTGCTCCGGCACGATGGCGCCCGCGCGCAGGAAGATCTGCGCCACCGTCGTTTGGGCTCCGTGGATCACCTTGCGTGAAAGCAGCGGGTTCAGTTGTTCCAGCGGAACCGTCTCCCATGTGTGAAGCGGCATGCCCGCGAGTCTACCACCGGGAGCCTCTCCCGCGCGGAAATGACATTCAACCGGCTTGCGGACATGTGCGATCGGCTAAAATACAAGTTGTGCCTACTGCCGTAGTTGAGGCTCCGCCCGTGGCGGCCGCCTCAAAGATTACGTCGCCCGCGATCCCTGCGAAATCCTTGCTCGGCGCGGTCTTCCTGCTGGGTGCGTTGCTGAGTTTTCTGGGGAGCGTGTTGCCCGTCTGGGGCTATCACCGGCTGGAGGCGTTTGAGCTTGCCGGTGATCACTTCCTGGCGATGGCGTTGGGCTTCCTCCTGGGCAACGCAGTCACGAACCTTGCCTCCTTGCGTTGGCCGCGGTTGTTCCTGGAACCTCTACCGGGGTGCGTGTTCTCGATGGCGGGCGTCGCGTTGATCGCCCTGCTGCCACCCCCTTACCCGCTGCAATGGCAACTGGCGGGCGCGCTGCTCCTGGGCCTAGCGCTGGGCTCGCTCACCGTCGTTATCTTCCACCACATCGGCGTGGTCTACCGGTTCAACTCCCCCTCCGTCTTCCAGCTTTCCGGCCTGGTTGCGATCGCGGGAGTGCTCGCAACGCCACTTGTCGTCGCCCTGGTCGCTATTCCGGCAGGTTCATTCGCCTTGCTTGCGTTTGCGGTTTTGCCGGTAGGGATTGCTTTAGGATCCATGCGAAAAGCGCGCTCCGCCGCTCCGCCGTCCATGGATCCACCGCAAGCCTTTGCGAAAGCGTTCGAAGACTTCCGGAACCCGGCCACCATGCTTCTCTCGCTCCTGCTCTTTTTTCAATTGGGGAACGAAGTGGCCCTGCTCGGCTGGCTGCCCGTTTTCCTCATTCAGCGGGTGGGCGTGAGCCCGGAGGTGGCGGTTTACGGTTTAGCCACGTTCGTCTTCGCCATTCTCGCCGGACGCACAGCCTGCCAGGCCTTGCAGGTGCGCGCGCGGCGAAACCGCGTATTGCTGGGTGGGTTGAGCCTCTCCGTGCTGGGCTGTTTGATGCTGCTTTCCACCAACAACCTTTTCGGCGCGTTTCTCGGCCTGTCGCTGGCCGGAGCCGGATTCGCGCCGGTATTCCCCATGGCGCTTGACCACATGGCAAGACGGTTCCCTTATTACCACCCCGGCGTAATGAACGCGGTTTTCGGCATCGGCTTGCTCGGCGGATTGCTCGCGCCGTTCAGTTTGGGCTTGGTTGCCGGAAAACTTGGAATCGGCGTCGTGATGGCGCTCCCAATCATTGGATCGATTCTCGTGGCCGTCCTGGTCATTCTGCTCTGGCTGGAGAACCGCCTGACGGGGTTTGCCCCTTAATGAAATCGCGGCGCCTCCGTGCCGGCCCCGTCCCTCCATGGTCCTCTCGCGTGCCGCTTTTGCCGAGGTGATGCTGAACTCCCCAGGGAATGCTGAACTCACTCTGACTTCCCGGCTAAGATAGCGTTAGAGTTAACGGATGCCCCGTGGCTTCCGTCCCTGCCAGGAGGTAACTGAAGATGCCGATCCGCGAGTTTATCTGCACCGAGTGCGGCACGGATTTTGAGAAGATCGTCCGCTCGTCGCAATCGAACGCGGACATTGCCTGCCCGTCCTGCGGCGGCCATCAACTCGAAAAGAAGCTTTCCGGTTTCGCCGCCCATAGTAGCGGTTCCCACGCCTCTCCCCCAGCGCCGATGTGCCCCAGCGGCGGCCCGTGTGGAATGCCCGGCATGTGCGGGATGAATCGCAATTAATTTCCTCTTCGCGGTCCATTCGCCTCCCCGGTGTTCCAAGGCCGAAAGACCGGTCCACGGGACGATTGCGGCCTTACCTCGTATTTTTCCTTGACCTTCGGCATTTATTCGCCTATCTTAGGGAAGATTGCGTTCCAGAGGAAGGAGATTCGATGGCACTCACGAAGCGGCAGAAGGAAGTGCTCGATTACATCGCCGAATACATCCAGGCCCATGGATATAGCCCCAGTTATGAGGAAATCGGCAAGTCGCTCGAATTGGCTTCCCTCGCTACGGTACACAAGCACATTTCCGCGCTGGAACAAAAGCAGTACGTGCGCCGCAGTTACAACCAGAGCCGCTCGCTCGAACTAGCCCCACGCTATTTTCAGGAACTCTCGCGCAGCATGAATATGAACGAGAGCACCCTGAGCATTCCCCTCCTCGGGCAGATCGCCGCGGGGGTTCCCGTGGAGACTCCAGCGCTTCCGGATTGCCTGGTGCTGTCGGACTTTCTGAGCAATGACAACCTGTACGCGCTTCGGGTCCGCGGCGAATCGATGATCGACGACCATATCTGCGACGGCGATTTCGTGCTGGTGGAACGGTCCGCGAACGTGAAGGACGGCGACATCGTCGTGGCCCTTATCGAAGGGATGGAGACCACCCTGAAGCGGTATTTCTCCGACGGTGGCGGCCGCGCCCGGCTGCAGCCCGCCAACTCCGAAATGCGCCCCATCAACGTTTCGCTCGACGACCTGGAAATCCAGGGCCGCGTTCTGGCTGTGCTCCGCCGCTACACCGCGGTGAATTAGCGAACTCCCGCGGATCGGCTTTGGTTTGCGTCGGCACGTTCCCATCCGCTCCTCCACGATCTCAGACCTCCCTGGAGAATCCTCATGAATGCCACCCCCTCTCGCACCAGCCGCAGGGATCTGCTCTTCGGTCTGGCGGCGATTCCGGCCGCCCAATCGCCGCTACCGGCCCAGACCGCGGCCGAACGGCCGAATTTCGTGCTTTGCATGGCCGACGACCAGGGTTGGGGAGATGTGGGTTACTATGGCAATCCGGTCCTGAAGACCCCGGTGCTCGATGAAATGTCCCGAACGGGGTTGCGCTTTGATCGCTTCTACGCGGCGGCTCCCGTATGCTCTCCAACCAGGGGAAGCGTGATGACAGGCCGGCATCCGAATCGGTTTGGCTGCTTCTCCTGGGGCTACCCTCTCCGGCCTCAGGAAGTCACCGTGGCTGAGGCCCTCCGTTCCGCCGGATACACCACCGGGCACTTCGGAAAATGGCACCTCGGCGAAGTGCGGGCCGATAGCCCCGTCTCCCCCGGTGCGAGCGGATTCGATGAATGGCTCTCCACCCCGAACTTCTATGACAACAACGCATTGATGAGCGACAAGGGCAAGGTGATCGAAACCAGGGGCGAGGGCTCGCAATTGGCCGTGGACGCCGCGATTCGCTTTATGCGGGAGGCATCCCGGCGCAAGCAACCGTTCCTCGCCGTCGTGTGGTTCGGCTCCCCGCATGAGCCGCACCGGGCGCTTCCCGAGGATCGCGCGCTTTATA
>JADLCF010000064.1 GCA_020847315.1 Bryobacterales bacterium
GAGGAACTCGTGCGGGACCTCAAGCAAGGCACGCGCGCCCCGGAGGCTGTGAATCGATGAACGGGAACCCTTCGAACGGTGAGAGCGCGCTTGCCCGGCAGCGTGAGGAAATCGACGCCATCGATTTGCGCTTGCTCGAACTGCTGAACGCGCGCACCCGCGTCGTGGAAGAGATCGGCCGTATCAAGGAGCAATTCACGATGCCGATCTACGAGCCCAAACGCGAAGACGCCGTAATGAACAACGTGCTCTCTCACAATCAGGGCCCGCTCGACGATGCCGCGGTTCGCCGCATTTTCGAGCGCATCGTGGATGAAATGAGAAGCTTGCAAAAGGTACGCTTCGCTGCCGCCGAAGGCACTTCAACGAAGTCGGAAGATTGACGCGGCTTCTTCCGTGCGCATCGCTCGAACCGCAGCGGAGGAAGTCGGGCCGCCACGCCGGTCGGATTAGAGGAGAGGGGCGCCTGCTACGCTCCAGGAAAGGCCAGTCTGAAAGTATGGCGCTCACCATCGCGGTTGTAGGTGTCGGGCTGATCGGAGGTTCGTTCGCTCTGGCGGCGAAACAGGCGGGAATCGCCCGCCGCGTGCTCGGCGTTTCTTCGCCGGCGACGCTCGGGAAGGCGCTCGCGCTGGGGATCGTCGACGAGGGGTTGACGCTCGAAGAAGCGGTGCCTCAGGCCGATCTGATCCTTCTTTCCGCAACCATTCAGTCCATTATAGAGACCATTCCGCGGCTTCGCGGCCTCGTTCGCGCCGGCGCCATCGTCACCGACGCCGGAAGCACGAAGCGCGCCATTGTGAAAGCTGCGCAAACCATCGCGGGAATGGAGTTCATTGGCGGGCATCCCATGGCCGGCAAGGAAAAGGGTGGCGTGGAAGAATCGGATCCCTCACTTTTCCAGGGACGCCTATGGGTGCTCACGGAGGAGCACGATGGCCCAAGCGCGCGCTTCGACGAACTTCAGGACCTGGTGAGAACCATCGGTGCGAAGCCGGTGCGGATGAGCGCCGCCGACCATGACGCCGCCGTGGCCCGCACCTCTCATTTGCCGCAACTGCTCTCCACCGCGCTCGCGGCATCACTCGAACAAAGCTTCCACCAGGAAACGCCGGTCCTCGCCGGCCCCGGCCTGCTCGATGCAACCCGCTTGGCCCTCAGCCCCTTTCCGGTGTGGAAAGATATCCTCGCCACCAATCGGGATGAGATCCGTGCCGCCATGGCGGAGTATCTGAAGGAATGGCAGGCGCAATTTGAAGCGCTTTCGAGCGAAGGCGATCTCGAAGCGCAGTTTGCGCGCGCTGCGGCTTTCGCCAAACGCCTCAGGGATTAAATCTCATTCGTTAGCCTACCCTTTCGTACAAAATCAATCATTTGCTTCTACTGTAATCTCTCACTTACGAATCATCGAATCAATACTGAAGCGCCCTGCCCCCGAGAGCACAAAAAACAGGGCAATCACGCCATAGAGCAGCGCAAGCTCCTGACGGGCAAAGGGTTGTGCTGCGTGAACCCCAAACAAAGCAACACACATAGTGAACAGAATCAGCGCCGCCGCCGGACGCGTAAACAGCCCCAGCACCAGAAGAATACCGCCGCCCAACTCGGCAAACGTGGCGCCCCATGCCATAAACGCAGGCATTCCCATGCCAACCACGCCCTTCACGAAGCCTTCAGAAGGCGGAAGCTTCAGGATGCCATGCCCGAATGCGATCCCCAGCCCGGCAACCAGGCGCATCGCGAGAAAACCCAGATCCGCCGCCGTGGAAGCACCACCGGCTCCGCCAAAAAGATGTTTTGTCATACACAGCCTCCCCACAATCGAATCCTCTGATTCTCGCATGAAGTCCGCCCCACCCCTTTGGGGAAAGCGCTTGCTTGCCCGCCCCGGAATCCGGGAATCGGTTATGCTGAAGCCCATGAACCTCCGGCGTCCGTTCCTGCTTCTTTGCATTCTTACCGGTCTATCCGCCTTCGGCCTCTCCGCCGCGGATGTCCAGCGCGGCGTCCTCGCCGTGTTGGAAATGCAACAAGAGGCCTGGAATCGCGGAGATTTGAACGGCTTCCTCGAAGGCTACGAGAAATCGCCCGATATTTCATTTGTCGGCAAGACGGTGGCACGGGGGTTTGAGGGCCTGGAAAGGCGATACCGCCTCACCTATGGCAACGCCGGGAAGATGGGGAAGCTGACCTTCTCGGAAATAGATGTGAAGCCGCTTGGTGAAGAGTATGCCTTCGCGATCGGCCGCTTCGAGTTACAGCGCTCGGTTGCGGGCGGTGGCAACGCCGCCGGACGCTTCACCATCGTGCTGCGCAAAACCGCCAGGGGGTGGCGCATCATCCATGACCATACGAGCGCCGAGTAACCCGCCCCGAAGGGTTCGTTCCGCCCGCCGCTTGCCCTACGAATCGCCCGCGGCGGCGCCCACCAGCGCCGGTTCCGGTTCGCAAACCCGCCCTAGCAGGATTTTGAGCACATCGGCAGCCGTATAGTGAAGCCCCTCTTCGGGCAGGAATTGCGCCAGTTCGGAAACATCGTTGCCCGAAGTCAGCAGCCCGGCTTCGACGCGGTTGCCATTCCGGTGCTGCGCCAGGCCCACATTAGCCATCAGCGCATTGCAGAGGCACTTCCGTCCGGGGGATTCCGCCGGGTCTCCCCCTTTTGCCACGAAGGTCGTGAGCGGCTCGCTGGCGCAGCGGAAGCCGACGCCGCCGTCCGTCTTCTTATAGGCTTCCTGCAGATAGTGCAGGTCGCAGATGCGGGGCCGCGCGTCGTAGACGGCCTGCTCGGAAAGCGTGCCTTCGAGCGGAATTACCTTGAAGGGAAAGCCGGTGGGTGAGGCATGCGGATCCGTGAAGATCTTGGCCTTCCCGTCGCGGGCCTTCTTGAGCACGCTGAAGCGATAGGATTCCTCAAAACCCGATTCCGCGCAAAAGGCGAAGGGCGTGCCCACTTGAACTCCAACCGCGCCCGCTTCGATCGCGCGGCAGACCCCCTCCGCGTTGCCGTACCCCCCGGCCAGCCAGAACGGCACATTCAGTTCGCACAACTTGGGCAGATCCACCACGTCGCGTTCGCCGTAAATTGGTTCCCCGTTGGCGTCCAGCTCGAGTTTGCCGCGCGGCGGGGCATTGTGCCCGCCCGCAACGGGGCCTTCCACGATGAATCCATCCACCTTGCCGTTGGCTCGCTTCAACATGGTGATGGCCAGCGTGTTTGAGGCGATAATCGCGAGAAACTTGGGCCGCGTGAGCGTGGGCGGCTCACCTTCCACATAGTCGAGCGGGTTAAAGCTCATCAGGAACTGATCGTTGGCCTCCGCCCCCTTCACCGCCAGCGGATAGGTGGCGGTCTCATACCGGGAAATCGCATCGAGCGCTCCGGGAATTTTGAGGGGAATCCCCGCGCCCATCAGCACATAATCCACACCCGCCAGCATGGCGCCATACATCGAAGGCAGGTGGGGGCGCTGGATCTTCTCCAGGTAGTTGATGCCGACCGGGTTCCCGTGGCCTTCTTTCGCCAGGAAAACCTCGACGAAGTTGCCCACGATGCACAGTTCCTGCA
>JADLCF010000065.1 GCA_020847315.1 Bryobacterales bacterium
GACCATTCTTAAGGAGATCTGAATACATGATTGGAGTAGGAAGTTCCTTTCCCGGATATTCCCTGGAGGCCTGTGTAAGCCTCGAACGAGGGAAAGAGTTCAAGACCATCAGCAACACCGACTTTGCCGGCAAGTGGCAGGTGATCTTTTTCTGGCCGATGGATTTTACGTTCGTTTGCCCCACGGAAATCGCCGCCTTCGGCAAGCTCAATGGCGAGTTCGCCGACCGGGACGCGCAACTGCTGGGCGCAAGCACGGATAGCCATTACGTGCATCATGCGTGGAGAACGCATCACGAGGAGCTGAAGAATCTGCCGATCCCGATGCTGGCCGATACCAAGCGGGAGCTCACGACGGCGCTCGGCATCCTGGATCCCAACGCGGGCGTGGCCCAGCGCGCTACCTACATTGTCGATCCCGAGGGCATCGTGCGCTTCGTGATGGTGACGGACCTCTCCGTGGGCCGGAATCCGGAGGAAGTGTTGCGGGTTCTCGATGCTCTGCAGACGGACGAGCTTTGCCCCTGTAACTGGCAGAAGGGAGAGGAGACCATCCACGTTGGCTAGCCATCGTGGGCGGCTCTCACCGAGAAAAGCATGCCGGTTGAAACCCTCGTGGAGATGGTCCCGGAGTACGCCAAGGACCTTCGCCTCAATCTAACAAGCCTATTCCGCCAGACGGAGTTGAGCGAAACCCAGATGTGGGGAACGGTGGCTGCGTGCGCGATGGCATGCCGGAACGGCCTGCTGATTGAGGAATTGCTGCCGGAAGCCGCCAAGCATCTGAGCGCGGTATCGCTGGAAGCAGCCAAAGCCGCCGCCGCGATGATGGGGATGAACAACATCTACTACCGTTTCGGACATCTGAGCTCCAACGCGAAGTATAAGGAACTGCCCTCGCGGCTGCGGATGAATGTCATCCGCACGCATGGGGCGGATCCGGTGGACTTCGAGTTGTGGTGCCTGGCCGTTTCCGCGATCAACGGCTGCGGCGTGTGCGTCGATAGCCACGAGCGGGTGGTGCGCGAAAAGGGCATGACGGAAGAAGCTGTGCTTACGGCAGTGCGGATCGCATCCACGCTGCATGGGCTGGCCACGGTCCTCGAAGCGGAGTCCTACGTAGAGTCCCAATAGTACTCACGCAGATTTTAGGCGAAACTGAAGCGAAAGGCGAAGCGGGAGCCCTCCTGCTTCGCCTTCCTTTTTCTATATTGCGGGAGCCTTTCTAGGGAACAATAAGGTAGGTGGCCGGCGGGATGGGGTCTCCCCGTTCTGGTGTTGTGTCTGTGCCGCCTGGATTCCAGTCTTCGCGGAGGAGCCGAACGCGAGTGGCGTCGTCACTGCCCAAAGTGAGCTTCGATCCGAGAGGTTCGGGAGGATCGGACGCGATCTCCCTGGCCCTGGGGCGGAAGCACGCCCCGGCGGACGCGACCTGCCTTATCGATTCGCGCGGCGTGATCTGCCATGCCGGTTCGGGCGCGGAAGGCTTGCTAGGGAACGAGAAGGATCTGATCCTCGGCCGCGCTCTGGTTGATTTTGTGGTGCTTCCACAACGGCACGACTTGCACCATTACCTCACCACCGCGCCGGAGCGGGACGGCCCCGTGACTGGCTTCATCGCGGAGATGGTTTCCCCCGACGGGTCCCCGGCGCCGGTGCTCATTTCGTTTGAAGGCGCCGTCGCGGATACGCGGCCGGAACTCCACGCATTCCGGATCCGGGAGATTCAGGAAGAGCGGGAAGAGAGAAAGCCGGCCGAAGACCGGCTGCACCGCATGCTGGGCAGCTTGAAGGATGTGGTTTTCGAGCTGGATGAGACGGGACACTTTCATTTCCTGAACGATGCGTGGGAAGACCTGGCGGGTTTTTCCGTTGCGGATAGCCTGCGCAAGTCTCTGGTGGAGTTCATCGATCGGGATGATATCCCCGCATTCGTGGAGGATTTCGGGAAAATCGTCGATGGTGAGAAGCGTTCGATGCGGCAGGATCTGCGGATTCTGCGGCGCAACGGCGGCGTGAACTGGTGCGAGTTCTATGCCCGGAGGGATGGAGCGACGCAGCCGGGGGACGCCCAGGTGATTTACGGCAGCCTCACCGACGTCACCGCCCGCAAGATTCTCAAGGATGACCGGGAGCATTACATCAGTAGCTTGCAGGAGGCGCGGGAGCAGGCGGAAAAGCAGGCAAATTCGCTCACCCACCTGGCGCAACAACTGATGGTGGCGCGCGACGAAGCCGTTCACGCGATTGAGGCCAAGAGCCAGTTTCTGGCGAATATGAGCCACGAGATCCGCACGCCGATGAACGGCATCGTGGGGATGCTGGGCTTGCTGCTCGAAAGCGAACTCGGCAAGGATCAGCGCGAGTATGCGGAAATCGCGCGGAATTCCGGCGTCTCCCTGATGGAAGTGCTCACGGAGATCCTCGATTATTCGAAGATCGAAAGCCGGAAGCTGGAGCTCGAGATCGAGCGCTTCAATCTCTACCAATTGCTCGACGACATCATCGAATCGTTCGCGGAGCGGGGCGAGGTGAAGAACGTCGAGATCCTCTGCCACATCGATACGGAAGTGCCGATCAACGTGGTGGGGGATCCGCAGCGCCTGCGCCAGATTCTCAACCACCTGTTGAACAACGCGCTCAAGTTCACGCACGAAGGGCGCATCCAGCTTTTCGTGGCCGCCATTGAACTCGAAGGGCGGCGGGGCCGGTTGCATTTCGAAGTTTCCGATACGGGCATGGGCGTGCAGGAAGACCGCCAGCCTCACATCTTCAAGCCGTTCTACCAGGTGGATGCGTCGAACAGCCGGAAGTTCGGCGGGACCGGGCTGGGATTGGCGATCTGCCAGGAGTTGGCGGCCCTGATGGGGGGCGGCATCGGGGTGGACTCCACGCCGGGCGAAGGCGCGACGTTCTGGTTTACCGCCGAATTCGGATTGCCGCCGGATCCGCAGCCGCGGGAGGACGTTAGCAAGCTGGCCGACCGGCAGATTTTCGTCTACTGCACGAATGCGCATCTGCGCGGCGCGCTCAGCCGGCAGCTAGGGTCCTGGGGAATGGCGGTGCAGACGCCACATGACGCGAGCGAGGCCGTGCGGGCGCTCTTGCGCAAACCGGCGAACGGACCCGCCGTGCGCGTATTGATCGCGGAGGCGGAGGCGCTTGCCGCGGGGCCGGAGGGCACGGTGGCCAGCCTCAACCGCCTGACGTCCAACGTGGAAGTCCGGTTGATTCTGGTAACTCCGTACCGGCGCAGCGCATATCGTGCTTCGCTCAAGGATCTGATGGTATCCGCGCTGCTCAGTAAGCCGCTGCGATCCTCCAAGGTGCAGGACGTGGTGCTCAAGGCGATCCGTGAGTATACGCCCAATCTTCCGCTGGATGAGAGTCTGGAGGCATTCCAGGCGGATCGCGTGGCTCCGGAATCCGACAACGCCGCGAAGGGCCGTATTCTTATTTCGCAGACCGATTGGGTGCATCAGCGGCTCACAATCTATCTGATGTCGAGCCTCGGCTATCGAGGAGAGATCGCGAGCACGGAGGATTATTGCGAGAGCCTGATGCTCTCCCGCCGGTATTCCGTGCTGCTGCTGGATGTGGAGAATCCCCGCTTCGACGCGATCGCCTTCCTGCGGCGGCTGCGGAAGCAGGAATCCGGAAAGCTTCACCGCACGTCGGTGGTGGCGCTCGTGAAGATTCTTTCCGACAAGGTGGAGCAGACGATGCGTGAAGCGGGCGTGGACGAGTTCCTTATGCTCCCCCTGCAAGCCGGCCGGTTGAAGGAAGTGCTGGAGCGTTACTGCGTGGATCTTCCGCTGACGCCGCAGGAGGTCGTGGACGTGGAGGCGACGCCCGTGGAGGAACCCGCGCTCGATCCCAAGGTGATCGCGACGTTTGAGCAACTTACCGAAGGCTCCGATGTAGATATTTACAGCCACATGATCTGGCCCGCCCTCGACGACATCCGGAATCGCCTGCGGATGATCGCGGAAGGCGTCGAGAAGAAAGACCTTCCCGCGGTCTATCACGAAGCGCACACGATCAAAGGTTCGAGCGGCTACATTGGGGCAACCAAATTGCAGCAGTATGCCGCCGGCCTGGAGAAGGGCGCGAAGGAAGGCAGCATCGAGCAGCCCGAAATGCGCGAGTATCTGGCGAAGCTCGAAGAGGATTTGGCGCGCGTGGTGGCGGCGCTTGAGAAAGAAGGAAAGGCGCCGCCGAAAAGCTGACGGCGCCACGGTTACGCCGGCCGGGCCGGCTCAGCCGCCGGCGATGGCTCCAACCACGAAGAATGGCTCCCGCCCTTCTACCACTGCCTCGGGGAGGGGCTGCTCCGGCGGCAGATGAGATAGATCCTCCTCGCAGGCGAAGTATCGAAGCCAGGGGCGGCGCTTGCGGCTGGCATGTTCGCGGATGGCGCCCCGCAGCACGGGATAATCCGCTTCCAGCACGTCGAGAATTCGCTGGGGTGTGACGGGCGCGGCCACATCCAGCAAGAGCTCCCCATCGACCTTGGCCAGCGTGCGCAGGTGCATCGGAATCACGACGCGGATCATGGCAGCGTCTGCACTTCCACGGAGAGCACCGCAGGCAGGTCCCTCGCGATCGCCATCCAGGAATCGCCGGCGTCCGCCGAGGCGTAGACTTGCCCGCCGGTGGTGCCGAAGTAAACGCCGCACTTGTCTAGCGAATCGACCGCCATGGCCTCCCGCAGGACATTTACGTAGCAGTGTTCCTGGGGAAGGCCGGCGGTGAGCGCCTCCCAGTCGCCCCCTCCGGTGCGGCTGCGGTAGACGCGCAGTTTGCCGTCGGGTGGATAGTGTTCCGAATCGCTCTTGATGGGGACGACGTAGATCGTCTCCGGCTCATGGGCGTGGACGTCGATCACGAAGCCGAAATCCGTAGGTAGGTTCCCGCTTACCTCGCGCCACTGGTTGCCGCCGTCATCGGTGCGCAAGACATCCCAGTGCTTCTGCATGAAAAGAGTCTGGGGTCGGGAGGGGTGCATGGCGATGCGGTGGACGCAATGGCCCACTTCGGCATCCGGGTCCGGGATGTACTGCGAAAGCAGTCCCTTATTGATCGCCTGCCAAGTCTCGCCGCCGTCTTCGGTACGGAAGGCCCCGGCGGCGGAGATCGCGATGAACATGCGGCCTGGGTTGGAAGGGTCGAGCAGGATGGTGTGCAGACCCATTCCACCGGCGCCGGGCTGCCATTGCGAGCCAGTGCCGTGCTCGCGCAACCCGCTCAATTCCGCCCAGGTCTTGCCGCCGTCCACGGACTTGAACATGGCCGCGTCCTCGACGCCGGCATAAACCGTGTCCAGTTCGGTAAGAGAGGGCTCCAGATGCCAAACCCGCTTGAACTCCCACGGGTGGGAAGTGCCGTCGTACCACTGGTGCGTGCCGGGGACGCCTTTGTAGGCGAACTCATTGCCCACGGCTTCCCAGGTCTTGCCGCCATCGTTCGAGCGCTGGATGACCTGACCAAACCACCCTGAAGTTTGAGAGGCATAGATCCGGTCCGGATCCACGGGAGACCCCTTGACGTGATACATCTCCCAGCCGCCGAAAAACGGTCCGGCGATATTCCAATCTTTGCGCTTGCCATCCGATTCGAGGATAAACGCCCCTTTGCGGGTGCCCACAAGCACGCGAACTCGATTGCCATTGCCATTGGCAGCCATGGATTCCCCCCCTCTGAACAATGGCCGAATGACGATTTCCCAGATCGACACGCGGATGGGAGATATTTTATGGGAAAACGCGAGGCGGAGTGGCGGGGTGGGCAATGGGAGCGGTGCGATCCGATAGATGAACCAGAAATAATTGTGAACTTATCGAAGGTTGAATGGAATCGAAAGGAGACTCGGTAGTATACTTGCTCAAAACAAGAAAAGGGGGCTGCTGGCGGCATATCGCCCCTTTAATGCCGCGATCTTTATTCCGGGGAACGATGCGCAGGGCAACCCGCTATCGACGGAAGAGAATGCGGAGAGCCGGGTGCCGTTCGGCAAGGGGATCTATGGGCCGCAAGGCTACTACCTCGATAATCCATTCACTGCTTCCTACCACTCGGCGCAGTTCCAGGTGAACAAGCAGTTCTCCGGTGGGCTGCAACTCTCCGGGAACTATACGCTCGCGAAGGCGCTCGATTCGAGTTCCACCACGAACCTCGGCGGGTGCCTGGCGAATCCGTTCGACCCGCGGGCGGACAAGGGCCGCGCCGATTTCGACCGCCGGCATTCGGTGGTGGGCAGCGCAATCTACTCGCCGCCCGTTTACAAGGATGGCAAGGGTCTGTTGGGGAGGGTGCTCGGCGGCTGGAGTATTTCGGGAATTGCTACCCTGCAATCCGGAACTCCGGTGTCGGTGAATACGAACCAGAACACGGCGCTCGATGGCACCACCTGCGAAAGCGAATATCACCCGGACATCGTGGGTGATTTCATTCGGAGCCATGCATCCAAGGACGATATGCTCGCGGAGTTCTTCAATACGTCGGCGTTTGTCCTGCCGGCATTGGGACGATACGGCACTGCGGCGAGAAACATGTTCTCCGGACCGGGTCTGGTAACCGTGGACACCGCCTTGCTGAAGGACATCCCGATGACGGAGACCATTCGCTTCCAACTGCGAGGGGAGTTCACGAATCTGTTCAACCATGCGAACTTCAGCAATCCGGTGGGGGAACTCGCGAATCCCCGCTACGGGCAGATTACGGGCGCTGCCGGTGGAAGGGCAGTTCAGCTTGGGTTGAAGCTGCTCTGGTAGCGGGCTTGCGAACGTAACGGCGCGAATAGGGGCGCTGGGCTTTTGCGGATGGCGGCGTGGAACATTGCCGCATCCGGGGAAGCCCGGCGCCCCTCGTATTTCCGGGCGGTCCGCGCGATTGAAACACACCCGCCTCTCGGGCGCTCCCATGTTGGGAGAAATAGAAGGAGAGGATCGATGGGACAAACGTTGGTGGCGCTTTACGATAATGCGGAAACCGCGCACGAGGCCGCGCTTGCGCTGCATGCCGCCCGATTCACGGATGGGGAAGTCCGGGTCGTGAATCCGGCGGATTTCGAGGTATCGAAGCCGCTCTCGACCGACATCCTCGGCATCAGCGGAATGGTGAAGCCGGAGATCGGAGCGTACGAGGAGGCGGTGCGGCGGGGCAGTTCGCTGGTCGCCGTGACGTCGGAGAATCCGGAAGTGGCGCGCGCCGAGGAGGTGCTGCTACGCTTCCACCCCGTCCACCTTGATCAGAAAGTGGCGCAGTGGCAGACGAAGGGATGGAAGAATCCGTATGACGATCTGCCCACGGACCACTCCATGGAAGTCTTCGACCATGAGCGCGCGCAGACGGGCAGGGACGGATCTCCTGCGACGGTGCGGGTTTTTGTGTGGTAGCGCGCGCCGGCTTCCTCACTGGTTTCGTAAGGCCCCGGCTCTCGATAGAGTAAAGAGTGCATGCAGGCTTACGACTTGATCATCGAAGGTGGGGAAGTTTTCACGCCGGGCGGCATTCAGCCGCTGGATATCGGCATTCGCCAGGGACGCATCGAAAAGCTGGGAGCTCTTGCCTCGACGAGCGCGGCGGAACGGCTGGATGCGAGCGGATTGCTGGTGCTGCCCGGAGTGATCGATACCCAGGTGCATTTCCGCGAACCCGGTTTGGAACACAAGGAAGATCTCGAGAGCGGCACGCGCTCCGCGATTCTCGGCGGCGTGACGGCGATCTTCGAGATGCCGAATACAAAGCCCGCCACAACGTCACCGGAAGCACTCGACGACAAGCTGCGGCGAGCGAAGGGACGCGCGTGGTGCGACTATGCATTCTTCATGGGAGCCTCATCTGAGAATGCGGCCGAGCTTGCGGAGTGGGAGCGTTTGCCGGGTTGCGCGGGCGTGAAGATCTTCATGGGAAGCTCCACGGGCGACCTGCTCGTCGAAGGGGATGCTGATCTGGAGAAGGTACTCCGGCACGGTATTCGGCGGGTTTCCGTCCATTGCGAGGATGAGGCGCGGATGCGCGAACGGAAGCGGATCGCCACGGAGGGCGGGCACCCTCGATTTCATCCGGATTGGCGTGACGACATCAGCGCGGTAATGGCCACGCAGCGCCTGCTGTCCCTCGCGGAGAAGACTGGCCGGCGTGTGCATGTGCTGCACGTCACCACGCGGGAGGAGATCGCGCTCCTCGGTGAGTGGAAGCATTTGGCGACAGTGGAGGTGACGCCCCAGCACCTCAGCTTCGAGGCCCCGGATTGCTACGAACGGCTGGGCACCCTGGCGCAGATGAACCCGCCGATTCGCGCCAAAGAGCATCAGGAAGCGCTTTGGGAAGGAGTTTTCGACGGCACAGTGGACGTGTTGGGCAGCGACCACGCGCCGCACACCCTCGATGAGAAAGCGCAGCCGTATCCACAAAGCCCTTCGGGCATGACCGGCGTGCAGACGCTGCTGCCCGTGATGTTAACGCATGTGCTGCATGGGCGGTTGACGCTCGACCGGCTGGTAGACCTGACGAGCGCCGGACCCGCGCGGATATTCGGCATCGCGCGCAAGGGACGGATCGCGCGGGGATACGACGCCGATTTCGCAATCGTGGACCTCAAGCGAAGCGAAGTGCTGAAGCGCGAATGGATCGCGAGCAAGTGCGGTTGGAGCCCATTTGAGGGCCGGCTGCTGAAAGGCTGGCCAGTGCATACGGTGCTGCGCGGTAGGATTGCCGTTCGGGATGGGGCACTGCAGGCTGCCGCGCAGGGTAGAGCGGTGCAGTTCGTGGAAACGCTGGGCTCCATGGGGACAGGAGCCGCATAGCACAGGCCATGCAGGGAAAATTCCAGAGGAAGGTGGCGGCGGGTAAGCTCATGAATCCGACGCCCCACCCGCCGCGGAATGTTGCCGTTATTCGCCGTTAGTATTTGACGTTGCAGCCGTAGGGCTGGGAAGTGGACGTGCTTACGGCTTTGCCCGCCAGCGCTTCCGTGAGAGCCGCGGAAACATAATTCTTGGCGGTCTTGATATCGGCTTGGTCCGTCGTGGGCTTGTCGTCGATTGCGCCGTTATAGATCAGCTTCCCTTTCGGGTCAACGACGAACATGTGTGGCGTGGTGGCAGCGCCATACGCCTTCCCGACAGCGCCGTTCTCATCGAGCAGCACGGTGGTGGCGTTCGAACCCTTCGCCTTGTAATCCGCGACGGCCTTTGTCCCGGCGCTGTGCCCCTGCTCGCCAGGCGCGGAGGAAATCACGGAGAGCCAAACAACATTCTTCGCGGTCCATTGCTTTTGCAAGGACTGCATATTCCCGCTGCCATACTGTTTGCCCACGAAGGGGCATCCATAGTTCAACCATTCGAGCACGACGAACTTGCCCGAGAAGTCCGAGAGTTTGTGGGACTTGCCGTGCATATCCGTGACGGCGAATTCCGGAGCCATGTCGCCCACCTTCGCCTTAGCCGGCGCGGGGAGCGTAAACGCAGCCGCAAGTAAGGCGAGCAGGGTGACGGTGAGAACAGATTTCTGATTCATCGAGAAATACTCCTTCCAAACTTTTCAAATTGGCCTGGTTGAGGACACACCGCCCGTGCCATTTCCGGGGCGGGGATGGGGGCTATTCTAACGGCAATTCAGGGCGACGGACAGGGCCGCCGCTCCGGTATGCAGATTGTATACGACGTCAGCGTTGGGAAACGGCGGAATGCGTGGGAAGGTCCACCAGCGCATCCATCACGATTCCTTCCGTCAGGATCTCGGGCAGCAGGACCGGCTTCGTCGAGCCGCTCTTGTAGAGCGCATAGACCGGCACACCGCTCCGGTTGAGAGCTTCGAGTTGGGTGGCGATGACGGGATCGTTGTTCGTCCAATCCGCCACCAGCAGGGTGACATTCTTATCCCGGAATGCCTGTTCGACGGCATCGCGGTGGAGCACGGTGCGCTTGTTTACCTGGCAGGTGAGGCACCACGCGGCAGTGAAATCGACAAATACCGGCTTGCCTTCCGCGACGAGGGACTCGACTTTGGCGGGGCTCCAGGGCTGCCAAAGCGCGGCGCCGTTGCCGGAGCCGCTGGCTGCGGGGGCGCGGTAGGCCGAAGCATTCCAGGCGAAGGCCAGCCCGGCAACGATCGCGAGCGCGGCCAGAACACGGGTGGCGAACCGCATGGAGCCGCTGATGTTGTAGGCATTCCAGCGGCCGACGATCCATCCGGCGATCCCGAGAAAGAGCATTGCCGCGAGGAGACCCGCCGCGCCGTCGATGCCGGTTTGGAGCCCGAAGACCCACACCAGCCAGATAACGGTGGCGAACAGCGGGAAACTGAGCACCTGCTTGAGCGTTTCCATCCACGCGCCTGGGCGGGGCAAGCGCTTGAGCAACGCGGGGAAGAGCGAAAGCAGGACGTAAGGAGTGGCCATGCCCGCGCCGAGCACGGTGAAGACGAGCATCGATTCCCAGGCGGGCTGGCTGATCGCGTAGCCGAGCGCCCCGCCCATGAAGGGGGCCGTGCACGGGGTGGCAACCACGGTGGCCAGCACCCCGCTGAAGAAAGACGAGCCGTAGCCTTCCGTGCCGCCGCCGGCGGAGCCGAGCCGTGTGAGGGAAGCTCCGATTTCAAAGACTCCCGCCATGCTGAGGCCGAGGACGAAGATGAGCAGCGCCATGGCCGCGACGAAAGCGGGCGATTGCAACTGGAATCCCCAGCCGAGCTGCGCGCCGCCGGCCCGCAAAGCCAGCAGCAATCCGGCGAGCGCCCAGAACGAAGCCAGCACCCCCGCGGCGAAAACAAAACCATGGCTGCGGACCTTGCCGCGATGCTCCCCCGCCTGCTGGACGAAGCTCATGATCTTGAGCGAGATCACGGGGAAGACGCACGGCATCAGGTTCAGGATCACGCCGCCGGCGAACGCCGAGAGCAATATGAGGAGAAGCGACGAGGGAACGCCGCCACCGGATGGAGCGGATTGCACGGGCATCACGATGCTGCCCACGGCTTCCACCGGAACATCGAACGAGA
Organism: Bryobacterales bacterium; assembly: GCA_020847315.1. Lineage (GTDB taxonomy): Bacteria > Acidobacteriota > Terriglobia > Bryobacterales > Bryobacteraceae > JACTMJ01. The sequence continues at coordinate 11,004 of JADLCF010000065.1, forward strand.
TGGCGTGGATGGCGTCGCCTTGCTTCCAGGTGGCATTCTCCGGCAGGGTAAGCAAGCCGCGAAGCCGTTCGGCGGGCGCTTTCGAATATTCGCTGACGGGCGCGAACAGAACCAGTTCATCCACGGCCAGAACGCGCGGCTGCTCACCGGCGTGTTGAATCACTCCGGGATCTTGTGCGAAGAAGCGCACTTCGTTCACGGGGAGGTTTGCGAGATGGAAAGGGCTTGCGCCCTCGAGAGCGATCAGGTAGCCGCCATCGGCGTGCGCTGCCCGCACGGTGAGCCCCTTCACTTCGGCGGCGGGCCTTGGCATTGCCGCACGCGTGCGGGCAAAGGCGAGCGCCCAATCCGAATTCTCTTCGGCCTCCGGCCCTACTTTCAGCGTGACGGAGACCGCTTCCCGCGCGGGAAGGCAAACCTCGCGGCAGACGAGGAAATCCGCCTGCCCGGCGAGCGTAACGGTTTCGCCGGGCTTCCACGTCCGGGGCGCGACGGCATCGAGAAGCAGCATCACTTCCTTCTCGTAACCGTAAGAAGCGAGCGGCGGAGTGGGGATATAGTATGGCGTGGGGTAGATGACGTCGGAGATGGTGACACCCGCGGTCTTCTCCCACTTGATCTTTGTACCGAGGCCGGCATCGCCGGGGTTCATCCAATAGCTGTGCCATTCGGGATCGAGCTTCATCGCC
>JADLCF010000066.1 GCA_020847315.1 Bryobacterales bacterium
GAAGCGATGGATTTCAATGAGAAAGAGCTACTTCGTCTGCCGCGCCGCGGGTACTTCCGCTGAGGGCTTCGCGGAAGGCGCGCCGGGCTGGCGGAGACCGCGCAGGAACATCGGGTCTTTCCAATCCCAAACACGCCAGACGCTCTCGCGGATCTCCCGTGGTTCGCTATCCCACCTCATGCAGGCATCGCACCATGCGCCCTGTGAATGCATGAACACGCTCACCACCGCGCAGAGCGCGAAGGGGATAGCCCATCGCAGCCGCCAGGGCTTGGCGAGACACGCCGCCAGCGGAAGCAGCAGCACGGGCACGATGTCGGCGAAGTAGCGCGGGCCATAGCCGTGGCCGCCGTACCAGTCTTCGTAGAAGCTGATCAGCAGGTAATGGGCGGTGAAGATCGCCAGTAGCAACACCGCCCAATCGCGATTCTCCCGGCTGCGCCACCACAGCCACAACCCCGCGCCGCTGAACAAAACGAGCGGCAGGAATACCAGCAGGCCGCGGGATGGGCTGACGAGGTTGCCGAGCAGCGCCTCCGGCACATGAGGGCCGAATGATAAGCCGGATTCATCGGTTCGCTGGACGCGCGAGTAAGCCGGAATCACCGCGTGGTAAACCGCGAGGTGCAGGCTCGCGAAGAGTAGGAAAACCGGCGCACCGCCGAGGGCAAACCATGCCGCACGGCCGCGATGCCTCCATAGAATCCATAGGCCAACGGCTGCCAGCGGGACGAGGTTGGTGGGGCGGACGAACACAGCAAAACTGAGCACGACCCCGGCGGCTACCCAAGGGCGCGCACCGCCCACGCGCCCGATGCGGAGCAGCAGCAGGCCAAGCGTGAGCAGCAGCATGGAATATCCATGCATCCACAGCGAGCGGCTGCCGGTGGACCAGGCGGGGCTCGCGAACGCGAAAAGCAGCGCCAGCAGCGCGGCGGAAGGCCATGGCAGCCAATCCCGGGCCAGCCCGTAGAACAGCCCGGTGGTGATGGCGATCAGGAATGAGGCGATCAGCAATTCCACCATCCGCGATGATCCGATGAGGTCGCCGTGAAAAAAAACCTTGTGAATGTCCGTTCGCAGGTGACGGTCCGCCCAGTCGCCCAACCCCGGCTGCATCACGTGCAATCCGGCTTCCAGCGTCGCCACGGCGGGCGCGGTCATTACCGGCACGCCCAGCGGGTAGAAGTGGTAGAAGTGCCCACCCGCGCAATCGCTTGCTTTCCGGATGCGGCGGATGCGGGAGCCGTCGGGAAACACGCACTCGATGTGATAGAACCCATCGGCCTCAAGCAGCGGAAGATACTCATCGAGATCGAAATTTCCCTGGTGAAGGAGGCTCGTGGCCGTGTGGATGGTCCAACGTGAGTCATAAGGCTGAGAGACGGGGCTCAGCGCGTGCGCGACAAAAACAAAGAGCGCCAGCAGGGTTCCGATCGCGAGATCGATATGGGAATACTTCATGGCGCACTTCATTGTAGCCTCATGGGCGCGCACCGGCACGGGCGGCGAAGGCTCCGTCCGCGCTAAGAAGTTCCTTCCTTGCGGAGCTGGGAGAATGCGGGCGCCGCCCACAGAAACAGCCATGTGACGACAACAAAGGGCAGCGTCAGGCCGGGGAGCCCGAACGGCTGCGCGGCTGCGGAAATGGCGGAGGTGACGACCGGTGTCGCGATTAGCGCGAGGAAGGTGTAAGCCGTCGTCACCCGGCCCGGCGCAAAGAAGACGCAGCCAAGGGCGATGGCCACCAGCACGCTATTGAAGCCGAACAGGCCCGCGTGAATCGAGGTTTCCGATGCGCCCATCCCCCAAGCTATCAGCAAGCCGGTGAAAGAGCCCGTCAACGCGGCAACGCCCGCGAGCCGGGAGCTCAGGAACAAGCCCAGCAGAAACAGCACGCCCGTGACGGCGCTCTCCTGGAAGAACACCTGCGCCACCCCATTGAACAGCCCGTCGATGACGGTGGAGGCATTCACGATTCCTTCCACGGCGGCGGCTTTCGGAAGGTTGGCGGCGGGCAGGACGCCGGTCGGTATGAGTCTCCCCAAACGGGCCGTCGCCAGAAAGAAGCACCACGACACCAGCACGAACGGAGCCGTCAGCGCGGGCATGCTCCAGACCTTCGAAAACTCCGATAGGGCCGCCATGGCGATGGTTGATCTCGCGGCCGCGATGAGAACGCACGCCCAAGCGAGCGGCGTGGGCTGCAGGAAGACGAGCAGCGCGATCGCGGCCAAGGCTCCGTTGAACCCGAACAGACCATCGCGCACCAGCGTGCGGTCAACGCCCAGGAGCAGCGCCGCCGCCGTGCTGGTTGCCGTGCCAAGGAGCGCGGCCAACGCCAGAACGGGCAGGTTGTACGCGATGCCGAGAAGAAAAAGCAGTCCGGTGTAGCTGTTGTTCTGCAGCATCACCTGCCCGAACCCGCGCAGCACGGCGTCGGCGAAGCCAACGGTAGACAGTGGCGCGCCTGGGTCAGGGAATTTCAATCCGGTGGAGGTAAGTTGCATAGTCGTACCGTAGTCTCAGAGATGGGATGAAGCACCGCCGGGCGGTTCACGGAATTGCTACTTGCCGCCGTGGGCCTCCGCCTTGCAGGCAATCCCGCCGTTCGGCGCGATTGCCTCGCCCGCGGGTAGCGGAGTCAGCCGCCCTTCCGTAAGCCCCTTCGTCCACCACTCCCACCCCCCGCCCGTATACCGGGCGCCACTCGCGGAGACGGCCACCTTCATCTCAAAAGACCGCCCCTTGTAAACGACCCGCGCCGTATCCTCATCGGGATAAGCCGCTTCAACCACGGAGCCATCCTCGCACAGATACCGGGTCATCGAATCCCCCGCGCCTGCGGCAGCGCCATCTCCGGTTCGCCCCGCATCCACCGGCCCCGGTTGACAAGCCCCGAGCATCAAAATCCCCGCAACCACGCCAGGAACCCCAATCACGCCAATCGATAGCCTCATACCCTCCAGTCTCCCGCAAGAAGCCCTGCCGCATAAGTCTCACCGGCCCAAAAACAGCCGCACCCCCAAATTGCACCTCGTTCAAGCAAAAGTGACATCAGGACCGCAATAATTGGCGATTTCGCCTATTTTGCGCGTAATCTGGATATATACTCAGGTCGAGAGGCGAAACCAATGCTGATTGAGTTCCGCGTGAAGAACTTCCGAAGCTTGCGCGACGAGGCGGTCCTGAGTCTTGTAACGTCCAGGGATCGGACGCTGCAGGATACGCACACCATGGCGACCGGCATCAAGGCCGCACCCAGCCTGGTGCGCAGCGCGGTAATTTACGGCGCCAACGCCAGCGGCAAGTCCAATCTCATCAAAGCCCTGCAGTACATGCGTGGCGTGGTAGTGGAGTCGGCGACGACGATCCAGCCGGGACAGACCTTTGCCGTACAACCATTCAGGCTTGACCCTGACGCAGCCGGCGAACCCTGTGACTTCGAGATTACATTCCTGCTCGATGGCGTGCGTTACCAGTACGGATTTTCCATCACAGCGCAACGGATCGTCAGCGAACACCTCCTTGTTTACAAAGCATTCAAGCCGCAACGCTGGTTCAAACGCCACTTTGATGCCGATAGCGGTGAAGATGTCTACGATTTTGGCCCTGGACTCAAAGGTTCCAAGACCCTGTGGGAAGGCGCGACGCGCGCGAACTCGTTATTCTTATCGATGGCGGTACAACTGAATAGCGAAGCGCTGCGTCCGGTGTTCGATTGGTTCCTGCATCGGTTGGTCATCTTCGAAGAGCGTGACCAACTCAGTCCGGAAATGTCCATTCAGATGCTCAAGCAGGCCGAAGGGCGCAGAGAGATCTGCAACTTCCTTTCTGCTGCCGACATCAGCATCGTGGATATCGATATCGAAACCCGCAGAGTGCCCGCGCAGGCCGTTCATTTCGATTTAGTGGCAGGCAAGACGGAACTGCGCAATGAAGAGGTAGACGAGCACAAGTTCCGCTTCCATCACATCACCGAACGTGGCAAGGCGGTATTTGATTTGATGGACGAATCCAACGGCACGCGCATCCTGCTGTTTCTTGCCGGACCCGTGTTGGACATACTCCGAAAAGGATTGACCCTGGTCATCGACGAGCTTGACACCAGTTTGCACACCCTGCTGGTGCGCGAGGTGGTGCGCCTTTTCCACAACCCGGCGGTCAACACCGGCGGTGCGCAACTGATTTTTACCACCCACGATACTTCTCTACTGGACGCGCCAGACCTGTTTCGGCGGGACCAGGTATGGTTTGTCGAGAAAGACGAAAACCAAGCCTCGGCGTTGATCGGTTTGTCCGAGTTCAGCCCGCGCAAGAACGAGGCGCTGGAACGGGGCTATCTGATGGGTCGATACGGCGCGATCCCCTTTCTCAAGGAAGCATTGGGGATGAAGCGCTGATGGCCCAGGACAACTCTCCCAAAGAGCGTCAGAAGCAGCAGCTTAAGCGCAAGCAAGCGCGGCGCGCCAGCTACGACCGGATCCTCATCGTCTGCGAAGGATCGAAGACGGAACCGAACTATTTTCGGGAGATTCGCTCTGCCTATCGGCTGCATACTGCCAATGTGGCAGTGCGCCCCAGCGAAGCGGGTACTGCACCGCTTCGGGTGGTGCAGTATGCGCGACAGTTGTTTGAGAACGGTGACCCTAACCGGAATACCCAAAAGCGCGCCTTTGAGCACGTATACGCTGTCTTCGACCGGGATGACCACGTCAGCTATCACGATGCCCTGAATCTGGCTTTGTCGCTTGATCGCAAACTCAGGAACGACGCCAAGCAACCGGTCCACTTTCGGGCAATCGCTTCCGTGCCCAGTTTTGAGTTGTGGTTGTTGCTGCACTTTGAAGACATTCAAGCTCCGATCCACCGGGATGAGGTGATGCGCCGCCTCAAGCTGCACATTCCCGGCTATGACAAAGGCGAGGGCAATGCGTTCGCCGTCACCCGCAATTTTTTGGAAGTGGCCGCACGTCGCGCCGCGCGGCTGGCGCAGCGCTTTAACGCCCACACGGACCCCGAACCGTTCACCGCCATCGTGGAATTGGTGAATCTGTTGACCAACCTTCGCGGCTAGTCATATTGCTTCCTCCTCGCCCCATTGAGGGCTGCCGATCCCTTCTCCACCATGAAGAAAGCCAGCGACGCTTCGCTCCGATAGCGATCGCCATCAACCCGGAATGCTGATCGGCTTGAACGGAATGCGCTCCATCACCGCGTCAGTTCGCCGCATATACGCTCTTTCCCTGTCCCATGTACGCCTCATAAAAGTGCTGGTAAACCACATCGCACTTCGCCTCGTATAGTTCTTTCGTGTAAGCCCGTGGAAGCTGATCCAACGCATCCTGGATCGTGGTAAACACCATCGCTCTGGTGGTCTGCTGCTTCCGCCAGTCGAGCACCAGCTTCTCCCGTTTCAACTTCCCCAGAAGCGATTTCGCCACCTTCTTCACCTCTCCGGCCTCCTGCTTGGTTAGCGCCATATCCGGCTTCGTCAGCAAATCGAAAATCACCAGTTCCTCTTCGGTCAGGTTCTCGGCGATGCCTCGCTTCTCCTCGCTGTTCAGCTTCTTCGCGAAGGCCATCAGCTTGGCGAAGAACGCCTCCACGTTGGACGACCCCGCGTTGTACGCATCGATCATCCGTTGGAACTCTTCGAGAAAGTCCATGCGAGTCCGGTTCAGCTTCACCATTTGCGCCAGCTTCACAGTGATTTTGGCCCGGAGCTTCTGTACCTCCACGGCCTTTCGGCCCTTCTCGAACTGCTCGCGCAGAGACTCAAAGTCGATCTGGCTAAGGTCGATGTACCGGGATGGATCGTTGGAAACGGGAGGCATCACGTATCCACCCGCCGCAATCGACCGGTTCAGCAGCGCCTCCACATCCGCCATCACCGCCGAGATATCCACCACCGGAAGTTCCAAGCGGATCTTCTCGGCCACGACCTTGAAGACGTTGCAAATCGGGCTGAACTCGAACGCGGATGCATCCGGCAACAGAGACTTGAACAGCGAATCGACGCCCGAAGCCAGATTCAAATACTGCCGCCTCGTCTCGTCGTTCACCACGAGAGCGGCCACGGCGTCTTCTTTCAACTTCTCCCGTTCGAATCCCCGGGCGTCCCGGATTTTTGCCGGGTCCGCCTTGCGATTCCGGCAGAAGGCAGTTGTGGTGGCGATCGCCTCTCGCAGTTGGCGCGCCAGTTCGCTCTTGTCGTGGATCGGCGTGTCGCCATTGCCCTCCCGTGCCGCTCCGTAAATCGCCAGCGCCTTCTGGAGATTTCGGAACACGCCGGCGTAATCCACGATCAGGCCGTTTCGCTTATCCCGGAACACCCGGTTCGCCCGTGCAATGGTCTGCATGAGCGTGTGGTTCTTCATCGGCTTGTCCAGGTAAATGGTCGAGCATGAAGGCACGTCGAACCCCGTGATCCACATCGCGCACACGAACACAATGCGCAGAGTGTCGTCGTCCTTCTTGAACTTGGTTTCCAGATCCTCCTTCACCATCCGCTTGCGATGCGTGGCGATGTCCAGTCCCTTCTTCCGGAACTCCTCGATCTCGTTCTGCGAAGGCGAAACCACCACCGCCATATCGCTTTCCTCGAAGAACTGGAGCCGCTTCTCCAATTCCGGCTTGTCCATCGGATCGGCCCTGTCGAGCTCGCCGCGCAACCTGGAAAGAGCGATCTTCCAGTGCTTCCGGACCTTGTCGAACGTGCGAACCGCCGTGGCCTTGTCAATTGAGATCACCATCGCCTTCGCCAGAACGCCGCGTCCCATATAGTGCGCCACGATGTCCTCGCCGATGCGTTCCAGGCGGTCCTCGCGCGTGATCAGTTGGTATTCCCGCTTGAACTCCCGCTCCAGCTTGGCTTGCTGATCGTCGTCCAGACCGGCGTCTTCGATGATCTCCGCCATCTGCTCGTTCAGATCGTCGTTGACAAGCTGAACCTCGGGAATGCGATTCTCGTAGTAGAGCGGAACCGTGTTCTCGTCATCCACGGATTCCTTAAAGTTGTAGACCGAAACGTACTCGCCAAAAACTTCCCTGGTCCGTTCTTCCCCGGCCATGAGCGGCGTACCCGTGAAGCCGATGAAGGCCGCGTTCGGAAGAGCGCTCCGCATGTTGGCGGCGAAGAGGTCGTACTGGCTTCGATGCGCCTCGTCCGTGATGACGATGATGTCGGACCTCTCCGAGAGCACCGGGTACCGCTCTCCGTGCTCGGTTCGGAACTTCTGAATCAGCGTGAAAACGTAGCGGTGGTCTTCCTGGTTCAGCATTCGCTTCAGGCTCTCGCCGCTATCGGCCCGTACCCGCTTCTCGTCTTCGAGCAATGCTCCCGTGTTAGCGAAGTTGCGGTAGATTTGGCCGTCCAGGTCTTCCCGGTCCGTCACCACGACGAAGGTCCAGTTGCCGGGAATCTTCCGCAGCACCTTCTGCGAAAAGAAGACCATGGAATAGCTCTTGCCGGAACCTTGGGTATGCCAGAAGACGCCGAGCTTGCCCCGGTTCTCCTGGATGTGTTCCACCGCCGCGATGGCGTTGTTCACGCCAAGGAACTGGTGATTCTTGGCGACGAGCTTCGTCAGGTCTCCCCTTGCCTCGTTGTAGAGGATGAAGTTTTCCACCAAGTCCAGCAGCTTGCGCTTCTCGCACGTGCCCCGGACGATCGTTTCCAGGCTGATCAGCCCCGCTTCCCGCTCGCCGTCGATCTTCTTCCATTCGGCGAAGTGCTCGAAACCGGCGGTGATGCTTCCAATCCGGGCCTGGGACCCATTCGATAGAATCACGAAGGCGTTGTACCAGAACACTTGCGGGATCGTGTCCTTGTAGTCGGACAGGTTCTTCTCGTAAGCCAGTTCCAGCTTTCGGTGCGATGCCTTGAGTTCGAGGAAGACGAGCGGGATTCCGTTGACGAACCCAATGAGATCGGCGCGCTTCTTGCCATAGTCGCCCGAGATCCAGAATTGCGAGGCCAGCAGGAAATCGTTGTTGGCGGGATCGGTCCAATCCACTAGCCGGATCGTTTCCACGATCTCTTCTTCGTTCTCGTCGCCGCCCCGCTTGCAGCTCACCGTTACGCCGTCTTTCAGCAGTTTGTAGACGGCCTGATTCGCCCGGGCGGGGCTCATGGCGCTGCGGTCTTTCGTGACTTCTTGTAGGGCGATTTCGAGGGTGTTTGGAGTAATGCCCGGATTCAGTGTCTCGATCGCGGCGCGCAGGCGGTGGTTCAGCACGGCTTCCGCCATCGTTTCCCGGCCGAGCGTGGAGGGCGGGCCTCCGTAAGGCGCGAACACTTCCTGGTAGCAGTTCAGTGTCTCCCACCCCAATTCCGCAAAGAGCGCGATCGTAGGTTGTTCGATCGCGGCGTCTTCGGAATCGGGCTTGGTGCTCACGTGGTCTGCTCCATGAGTTCGATGGCGGTCTCCTCAGCCGCTTCGACGGGGATCTCGCCGGAGATCAGCTTCGGCAGGAGAAGGTCCCGGGTGGTGCGAAGGATTGCGTTGCGCTTTCCAAATACAGCAATGGCTTCAAGCATCGGGCAAACAACTTCGGCGAATCTGGCTAGAGTCCTGGAATCAGGCAGCGCCATCCGAATTTCTTCTATGAAGGCCGTGAACTTGAAGTTGGAGATGCCAGTTGATTGAACCTGGAATCTCTCGATGACGCCGTTCGTGTACGCTTCACGCAGGAAAAGGTAAAGAGCAGCGGACAATCCTGACTGCGTTCTTGGCCGCAGAAGCTTGCAAAAACTTGCACAAATGACGCTCCGGTCGAATTGGCTCAGTAGGATCTCCCCTATGAGCAGAGATCGCCCGACTGGTTGCCCCTTGCTTCCGCCAGACACTTCAAACACCAAATCACCAGATTCCAGTCGGCGGGAACGGTGATTTGACTCCTTGTGCCAACGGAGAGGGCAGTTCGCAACTTCGCCGTATCGAGCGCCTGGAATATCGGTTCCCCTGATGACATAAGCCGGGACGGAGGATTGGTTTGATTCCGCCTCCTCTCCCCATCCACCGCCGATCGAGTGCTCCAACAGTGCTTGAAGCGTCGGTGCTGTCCATCCTTCCGGGATCGGCCCCAACTCCGACTCGACCATCCGCACCTTCTCGTGGCCGGGGAAGCGGAAGTGGACGAACCACTCCCGGTAGAGCATCTGCGCCATTTCTTCGAGAATCTTGATGCGCCGGGTGTTGTTCTCGATCAGGTCGTCGTAGGCTGAGAGGATTGACGCAATGCAGTTTTGAGTGGCGATTGCTGGCAGCGGTAGAGGCTCCCGCTCCGCAAAGGTTGTGAACTGGAACCTTGCGACTCCGGTGTGTTGCGTATGGTACTGAAGGAGGGCGCCTCCACTGTAGAGGTGTTGCAGCAGCCAGAATATATACTCCGGGTTCGCCTTCAAACGGTCAATCCGAATGAACCGAGCGAAACTTGCACAGATTAATGGAAGTGGGGATTTCGAGATCAGCGATGGTTTGACGAACATGGTTCGTCCAGTTGGCCTGTCCTTCGACCCACCAGCAGTCTCAAGAAGGATGTCAAACGCCTGAAGGCGCTTCCTCATCGCAATATGCTCGGATATGTATCGTGAAGGAACCCTGTCCAAAAGGCCGACTCTTACGTCCTCGAAATCCGTCCCACGGATCGCACTCGTTTCAATAGAGGAAGCGAACGGTTCGCCTTTTCCCCACTCGCCGTCCTTCGTTAAGGCTGTGATCTCCCTCAGGGCCACGGAGTCCATCTCTAGCGAACCCCCAGGATTCGTGCGACGTTTTCGGCAATCCGCTCTTGCAATTCCCGAGCTTCGGCGTTCAGAACTTCAAGTTCCTCGTTCAATTCTTTCAGGCGCTCGGTAAACTCAAAGTCATCCGCCTCTCGTTCCGCCACGCCCACATAGCGACCCGGATTCAGGCTCCAACCCTGGGTTTCGATGTCGGCGAGCGTCGCGACCTTGCACAATCCAGGCACATCGAGGTATTCGCCGGGGAAGTGCTCAGCCATCCGTTCCTCGCTACCGGCCTCGGTTTCGACATCCTCATCCCGGTAGAGCCGCACGATATTGGAAAGAAACTCGATATGCTCTGAAGTCCACTCCCGGTGCGCCCGGTCAATCTGCCGGAAGAGGTGGCGCGCGTCGATGAAGAGCACTTTGTCTTTGCGCCCGGTCTTCTGCTTGCCACGATCCAGAAACCACAGCGTGCAGGGCAGCGTGACGGTGTAAAAGAAGTTCGGCCCGACGGAGACCATCACATCCACGGCCCGGTCTTCGAGCAGTTTCCTCCGAATCTCCAGTTCCGAGCCTCGTGCGTCGCCAGCGGAGTTCGCCATTACGAATCCGGCTCGTCCGGACTCGTTCAGCGCCGAATAGAACGACTGAATCCAGAGGGTATTGGCGTTATCGGCTTTGGGGAGGCCGAAGGGATAGCGGGGGTCGTCCTTCAGCCGCTCCTTATCCACTTTGTCCACATTGAACGGCGGATTCGCCATCACGAAGTCGAATTTGCCTGGGCTCTTGTGAAGGTCCTCGTAATAGGTGACGCCTTGCCGGATGTCGCCAGCCAAGCCATGGACCGCAAGGTTCATTTTGCAGAGCCGGATGGTTTCGGCCACCTTCTCCTGGCCGTAGAGGGAAATGCCGGTGACGGCCTTCTTGTGATGTTCCACGAACGCCGCCGACTGGACGAACATGCCGCCGGACCCACAGGCGGGGTCGTAGATGCGCCCATGGTAGGGTTCGATGATTTCCACGATCAGCTTGACGATGCTCGTGGGCGTGAAGAACTCGCCACCCTTCTGCCCTTCGGACATGGCGAACTTGCCCAGGAAGTATTCGTAAATCTTGCCGAACGCATCGCCTTCGATATCCATCGGGACGGCGGCGAAGCTCTTCAGCAGCGAGACCAACAGATCCTTGTCGAGCCGGTTGTAGGTGCGGGGAAGTACGTCCTTCAAGTCCTCGTTCTCGGCTTCGATGGCCTTCATCGCTTCGTTAATCGCCTTGCCGATGTCGGCTCCCTCGGGAAGCTGGAGGAGTTTGGAGAATCGGGCGTTCTCGGGGAGGTAGAGCACGCCTTGTGCCTGATAATCGGCCTTGCCGATGCTGCGCCGGTCGCTGCCCCGGCTGGCGAACTTCGCGTGCGCCTTGCTGAACTTGTGATCGGCGTAGCGGAGGAAGATCAGCCCGAGCACCGGGACGGAGTATTCCGAAGACTTCAGCTTGGAATTCGCGCGGAGTTCATCGGCGGCGCCCCATAGGCGCTTTTCGAGATCGGTGGTATTTGCTGGCATGCTTGTCTACCGGCTGGCGAAAGCCAATGCGTTCTCCAGTTCGTGTGTGCGGCGCTCCAGAGCTGCGCCAGGAGCGCTGAGCCGGAGCCCCTGCCGCGCCACATTGCCGTGAGCGCGCGAAACCGGCTCGTTTCAGCGATTCCCGAATCTAAGGCAGCCTGAAGCCGATGGTTCTAAACGTTCGCATCGGCCAAGCTTCCTTAACCCATGGAAGAATCAAGTTTACACAAATACGTTGGCGATCATGAATCAGGGAACGCGGACCGCAACGTTGCCCCCCCGAGCTCTTGCATGCTCCCCGCGAGTTCCGCGCGGTTACGGTAGCCGCGGTTAGGAATTCCAGAACGATGTATCAGACAATCAACGGCGCTCCCACCGGAGCATTACCGCGAGCGGGGCCCGGCCTGAAGCGTCCCATCCGGCGCAAACGGCAATTCCACCGGAGCATTACCGGGGAACGGGGCCGTTTCACGGCTTTCAGGTTTCGGTTCGCCGAGCCTGAAAGGCTCGTTCCTACAGCCCAGGGTGAAGCCCTGGGTGGGCTCGTTCAATTGGGCGTGCATCCCCCGTCTCGTCAAGCGTTGATCGCCCACCTCCCGAGCCGCGAACATGGGTTACGGCTACGGCAGCAGTCTATTCAACCTCCAGCCCCCCCGGCAACCCACGATCACGCCCAGGCAAAAGAAATTCCCACGCCCGCCGGAACCAGCCAATCTCAACCCTTGCAATCACATCCAAGCCCAGAACGCCGCGCGAAGCCCACCGCCAACCCAGCAAGCCGAACGATTCCGCCAAAACAGCCGCTACCATCAAACGGACGCACAAATAGGCCCATCCGCCAACCCGCGAATCCCAGGCCATGCCAAGACTCACTTCGGCAGTCGAGAGCGCAGCGAAAAGCCCAACGGGCGGCATAAGCAAGCCAGGTGTGTAAACGCCCGGCATCGAACGCCCAAAATATAGCGGCCTCGCACCAGCGAGACCATGGAACGGCTGCCGTTTGCGGGCGCGACCTCGGCGCAGCCACGCCCGAAATTCACCATCAAAAATTCGCCATCAGAAATTCGCCATCAGACAACTCAATTCACTTGAAAATGGCTGCACCTCATTGATTGTTAAAGCGGATCACTGACCGGCTATTTTCATGATCGGAGGTGAACCAACGGTTTATGGGCTAGTGCCGTCCCCGGCTTTGTGCTTCTTGTTTCTCTTTTGTCCAATCCTAAACGTATATACGTTGCGATACAATTGGGAGCGGTGGCAAGCGGAATCGAATTTGATTGGGATGACGAGAACAAGTAGCACCTCGGCGACCACAAAGTGGCGCCCGCGGAGTTCGAACAGGTGCTGAACAACGATCCTATCGACCTGGACTTCGATCTGATCAACAACGAAGCGCGTTACCGCCCGGTTGGCCTTACGAATGGAGGCCGTTTGTTGTCAGCGGCGTGGACGATTCGCAACGGCAAGGTGCGTGCCATTGCCGCCTTTCTGGCTAGCGTATCCGACAGGAAGGCTTTTCTGGAGAAACCCAAATGAAGAAGCAGTTGGAGAAACAACCGAAGCGCGCCGTACCGGCCTTCGCCACCGAGGCGGAAGAGGCGGCGTGGTGGCATGAGA
>JADLCF010000067.1 GCA_020847315.1 Bryobacterales bacterium
AGCAGCCTATTTCGCCGCCCATATCCGGCTTGTGAATGACCGGCGGCTCCGTATCCCGGTCATACTCCTGCTCGAGACCCCGGATGGCGTCCAGCGCCCCGTTCTTGAGCCTGACGAAGAAGGCGCGATCCGTATCCGCGACACTGGTCGTCGCATTCTGGATGCCTAGATCGAGAAACCACTTGTACTGTTCAAAAGAAATTCCTTCCGCCTGGTAGAAGCCGCGGCGTTGCCGGATGTCGTCGGCCTCCCCCCCGCTGCCGTAGCGTCGCAACGCGAACGCGTTCCCGATTTGGCCCGCTACCGCTCCGCACGCATTGGAAAAATTCTGTATCCTCGCGGCAGTCTTCGTTCGCTGGCCAGACCAGTATTCCGCGATATCGTCGAGCGTCCGGGCATCGCCGGTTGCGCCGGGAATGTTCTTGTTGAAGATCCCTGCATCGAAGGATCCATCCGGCGGAAGGTAGTTGATGTTGGCTTTGGCTGAGTTCAAGGTGTTCAGGACGCCGTCCCGGATTCGCTTGCGCCGGTTGGAGTGGTTCACCGCGTCCGTGATGTAGCTATTGATCGCCGCGATAAGGTAATCGATGTAGCCAACGACATGCCCTTTCGCGAGTGGATAGTTGTTGCGCAAGAGCGCGTCGAGGTAGGTTATGCCGCTCGGGATTGCCACCGTCGCATCGGCCAGACGGTTGGCGTTGTTTGCCGCCGTGACCTCCTGCGCGATCTGCAGCACGCCCTGTTGCGTGAGTTGGGTGAACTGCTGGTCAATCCTCTGTACGAGTTGCGTTTTCCAGAGGGTAATCGCCGGGTTGGGGATCATCGCCCCGGCCGGGCCGGCAACCTGAACCGGCGGCATCGGGTTCGGCCCCGCGTAGCCGTTGTAAATGGCAAGGGCCCGCGCATTCGCGCTGCTCGGCGGACGGCACATCGCCATTACCTCCGGGCTCGATTCGAGGTATCGTTCTACTGCTTCCTTAATTTGATTCGTATTCGCGGGCCGATAGCCATTCGCGATACACCATTGTTGAAAAGGCATCCATTTCCCCTCCGTTCCCGTTTCTTGTTCCTATCGTTCGGTTCCCAGTGTAGATAGGACCGGGCACGGCACGCGGCGGAGCCGGCCCGTTAACGTGGAAGAAGTGTACCAGGATTGCGCATCGGGAACCAGCGTGGGTTCCGGGTGTACTACGGGTGCGGCTGAGGTGTTGAGGCCGGCGAATGTGGCTAATGTGTGGCCGGGAGGGGCGCAGCCGCGGTGCGGATGCCGCCGCGGAAAGATTTCCGGCGTAGCTTGCGTTCCGCGGCGGGATTCGCTCGAAACACGGCGCAACGGGAATGTTCCCAGCCGCTATAATTGGGAATCGCATGGAGATCAACTGGTTCCCGCTGTGGCTCAGTTTGCGGGTGGCCCTGCTCGCCACGGCGTTCTCGCTGGCCGTGGGGGTGTGGATCGCCTACCTTCTGGCGAACCGGCAGTTTCGCGGAAAGGAACTGGTGGATGCGGCGGTCACTCTTCCGCTGGTGCTGCCCCCCACCGTGCTCGGCTATTATCTGCTGGTGCTGCTCAGCCGGGAAAGCACGTTCGGGCGCTTGTTCGAATCCATCACGGGCGGGCCGCTCGTGTTCACCTGGAAAGCCGCGGTTCTGGCCGCGATGGTTCACTCCACGCCGCTGCTGGTGAAGCTGGTGCGGGCCGCGCTCGAAACCGTGGACCGCACGTATGAGAAAGCCGCGCGCAATCTGGGCGCGAACGAGTGGCGCGTTTTCTGGCGCATTTCGCTTCCACTGGCGCGGCGTCCCGTGTTTGCCGCCGCCGTGCTGGCCTTCGCTCGATCCCTTGGAGACTTCGGCATCACGATCATGCTGGCCGGAAACATCCCCAACCGCACGCAAACCATCTCCGTGGCGATCTACGATGCCGTGGAAGCCGGCAACGAAACCACGGCATTGGTGCTGGTGCTCGCGATCTCCGCTATCGCGTTGGTTTCTGTGTATGTGGCGAACCGGTGGAACGAAGGGAGGGCCCTTCGATGATGGAGGCGCGCATCGCGAAGAGATTTCCCGCCGGGCCGGAATCCGCGGCGTTCGATCTCGAAGTGCATCTGCGCGTCGATGCGGGCATTACCGTGCTCTTCGGCCCCTCCGGCAGTGGGAAGACGCTTACGTTGGAGTGCATTGCCGGCTTCGCCACCCCGGAGAAGGGCCGCATTCTGGTGGACGACCGCATCGTTTTCGATGCCGAAGCGCGCGTGAACGTGCCGCCGCGGCTGCGGCCTTGCGGCTATGTGTTTCAAACCAATTCGCTCTTTCCGCATAAGACCCTTCGCGCCAACCTGGAGTTCGCCGCAGTGGGGCTTCCGCGGATCGAGGGAGCGCGCCGCGTATCGGAAATGCTCGAACGTTTCCAACTCACCGAGATGGCGGGGCGCCGTCCCCACGAGCTATCGGGAGGGCAGCGGCAGCGGGGCTCCATCGCGCGGGCGCTGCTGCGGGAGCCGCGCGCGCTACTGCTCGACGAACCCGCGCAGGGCCTGGACGCGCCTTTGCGTGAGGAGTTCTACGCGATTCTGCGGGAGATCCGCAGTTCTCTTCAGCTTCCCATTCTTCTGGTGACCCACGCGCTGGAGGAATGCTTCGAGTTGGCCAGCCAGATGATGGTGATCCACAAGGGGCGCTTGATCCAGCAGGGCACACCACTTTCGGTGTATCGCCAGCCCGCTTCGGGCGAGGTGGCCGCGCTGCTTGGCGATTACGATCTGGTTCCCGCCGAGATCGCCTTTCTCGACCCCCAGAACCGCTCGAGCGTGCTCCGGCTCTTTGGCGCGGAAATTCCCGGACCGTACTTCGCGGGACACTTCAAGGGCGATCGCATTCGCCTCTGCTTGCAGCCCTCCGATCTGCGCCTGAGCCTCCGTAGCGGAGAGGCAATTTCCCCCGGCCATATTCCACTCACGCTTGAGCGCGTGGTGGAGCGGCCCCGATTTGTCCGGGTCCACTTCGCGGAGGGGCTCTCCGGTGACATGGATGCCGCGGAGTTTGCCACGCTTCCCCAACCTCAAGGCAAGCTCTGGCAGGCGGCGATTGCGCCGGGCGCGCTACGCGTCTTATCGTAGAAACGCACCTCATGCTGCGCTGCTATATCACGGACCGCCATCAGGTGGGCGGCCTCGAACCTCTGCTCGCATTGATCGCCCGCGCGCTTGAGTTAGGCGTGGAACTCATCCAGGTCCGGGAGAAAGACCTTCCGGCGCGGGGACTCGCGGCGTTTCTCCGGCGCGTGATGGCGCTGCCGAACCCCCATCGTACGCTCGTGCTGGTGAATGACCGGGTCGATGTCGCGCTGGCCTGCGGGGCGCATGGCGTCCATCTACCCGGAAATCGTATCGCGCCGGCGGAGTTGCGCGGAATTGTGCCGGAGCGTTTCGTGATTGGGGTCTCCTGCCACAGCCGCGAGGAGTTGTTCCGCGCGCAGGAAGAAGACGCCGACTATGCATTCATCGGCCCGGTCTTTCGTCCGTTGTCGAAGGCCGATACCCGGCAACCGTTGGGGATCGAGGGCTTGAGAGCCGCCGTCGCCGGGCTTCAGATCCCCTCTTTCGCGCTGGGGGGAATCACCGAGGAAACGATCTCCGCATGCGCTCAGGCGGGCGCTCCGAGCATTGCCGGAATCAGCCTGTTCCAGCGAAATCTGCTCCGGAATTCTGCTTCTCCAGGATAGATTGCCGCGGATTTCCCAATATCTCTCTACAGCTTTTACCAAGAATATCCGATAAGCCATGGGAAGAAAGAGACCCCGATGGGCTTTCCCGCACCGGATATCCTCGCCATGTCGGCGGCTGGAGCACTATATGCCGGCCTAGCCGTCCGGTTGTGGCAGGACCGGAGCCAACCGTATCATTCCGCGCTGAGCCGAGGCTCCGTGTTTCTTTCGCTCTGGGCCTTGAGCGCGGTTGCGGAACTGTACGTGACCGATCTGGAGTGGAAGTTTGCGCTTACGGTCGTCAAATCAGTCGCGGTACAGGGGGCGGCCTTCATGCTGGCGATGCTTGCCATGGAATATGCCGACGTTCTGCCGGCATACCGGAAGCGCTGTTATCTGCTTCTTCCTCTTGTACCCGTGATCTCCGTTCTGTTGAGCATAGACCCCGAATCGCACCAGCTTTACCGGTTCCACTACCATCTCCGCCCCCACGGCGGCTTGCAGGCCTTTACCTGGTCGGGCGGCCCCTGGCATCATGTGACGGTTTATTATCTCTACTCCCTGGTCACCATGGCATTGATCCTGTTTTGCAGGAGCGGTCTGCAAGCCGATGACCGGCATCGCCGCGCCACTCTGATTGTGGCGGCCGGGTGGTATGCTCCCGTGGCCGCGGACTTGATTGCGCGCTTTGGCCGCGTGCCCGCGAGCGTAAACCTTGCCGGATATTCCCTGCTGGCGGCGGGAATCATCAGCGCATGGGCGCTCGTGTGGGAGCGGGCGTTCAATGTGAGCCCGTATGCCCGCAATCTGGTGGCAGACACGATGAGGGACCTCTTATTCGTATGCGATCGTGCCGGGCGCCTGGCATACTGCAATGCGAGCGCGCAAGCGGTGGCGGGCATTTCGATGGCGCGGCGTGATGCGATGCCGCTTGCCACGGTTCCGGAACCGTGGCAAACGATTCTGACGGCGCCCGCCGCCTGGCACAGCACCTGGCCTTCCGGTATGGCCGGCGACCATGACCCACTGGAGGAAGACGTCAAAGTCATGGTCTCCGGGGCCGAGCGCAGTTTCGAGCGAAGTGAACTTCTGCTGAGAGACCGGCGCGGCAGAATTGTCGGCCGTGCCGTGCTCTTGCATGAGATGACGCGCCAACGCGCCGTGGAGGATGCCCTGCATGTCCGTAATCAGGAACTCCGCGAGACGAATCGGCTGCTCTCGGGCGAGGTGGCGCAGCGCGCCGTGATGGAAGGCAAGCTTCGCGCCAAGGCTGCTGCGCTTCAGACGGCGCGCGCGGAGCAGGAGTTGGCGCGGGAGAGGCTCGAAGTGAGTGTCGACGAACTCTCGATCGCGCGAGCGAAAGCCGAGGATGCCGCCCGCGCAAAAGCGGAGTTCCTTGCGACGATGAGCCACGAGATCCGTACGCCGATGAATGGCGTGATCGGCATGAACGCGCTTCTGCTCGATACGCCGCTCGCCGTCGAACAGCGCGGCTATGCCATGGCCGTGCAGCAATCGGCCGAAGCGCTGCTCACGATCCTCAATGACATTCTGGATTTCTCCCGGATCGAATCCGGCAAGCTGCACCTGGAAGCGATTCCCTTCGATCTCGAGGAGCTTCTCGGTTCGGTGCTCGAAACGGTGCTTCCTTCCGCGCAGGAAAAAGGCATTGATCTTTTGCTGCGCATTCCAGCGGATTTTCCGGCAGAGGTTATCGGAGACCCGGGGCGCGTGCGGCAGATTGCATTGAACCTCCTTGGAAATGCCGTCAAGTTCGTTCAACAAGGACACATCTGCGTGGAAGTGGACCAGGGCGAGTTTGCACCCGGAAAGGGAGTACGCATCCAGGTGCACGACACCGGCATTGGGATTCCCGCGGACAAGCTCTCGCTCATGTTTGAGCGTTTCACTCAGGCGGACGCTTCCACCACGCGGCTGCATGGCGGCACCGGTTTGGGCCTTGCCATCACCCGGCAGTTGGCTGAACTGATGGCGGGATCGATCGACGCAATCAGCGAACCGGGCAGAGGCTCCTCGTTTCGAGTGATGCTCCCGCTACCGGCGGTACGACGGGACAGGCCTGGAATTGAGGCAGCGGACGGAACGTCCGCTGGCACCGGCCTTCCATCCTTGACTGTCAAAGAAGAATCATGCATTGGGCTTCGTGCCCTTCTTCTCGATGCGAACCCTCTTTCGAGGGAGATCACATTGGAACTATTGTCGAGACTGGGCCTTGCCATGGAAGCGGCTTGTGACGCCGAACAGTGCCGGGACCGGGTCATTCAGGCCGCGCGGGAAGGGAAGCCGTTTCAACTGATCCTTGCGGACTATACTTTCCCAAGCGCTGCCGCGGAGGAGGTGACCGAACTGATCCTCACTCTTCCGAAGCGGTACTCCCCGCGCACCGTGATGATTGCGCCAATGTGCTGGCGCGAGAAGGCATGGGACGGACTAACCCCGCTCGCTCGTCTCAGCAAGCCGCTTCTTTTCAGAAGATTGCGCATAGAGCTGGCTGAGATTATCACCGCGCGTAGCGAATCTGCCGGCATCACGGACTTCTCTCGAGGATTACGGACATTGCTGCGCCCCGCGCTTCTTTCCGCGCGAGCCAAACGCATCCTCATTGCCGAAGACAACCCGGTGAACCAAAAACTGGCATCTAAGATTGTCGGGAAACTGGGATTCGTCGTTGAGCTTGCGGCAAATGGACGGGAGGCCATCGAACTCTGGAAACGACATCATTTCGATCTGATTCTGATGGATTGCCAGATGCCGGTGATGGATGGCTTTGAGGTCACCCGTTGGATCCGGCAACGAGAATGCCCTTCCGAACGCACGCCGATTATCGCGCTTACCGCATCGGCAACCGAAGCCGACCGCCGCCATTGCGACACCGCCGGGATGGATTACTTCCTCGCGAAACCATTCCGGCTGGAAGCGCTCGAATCGCTCATTCTCGAGATTCTGCCTCGTGATGGAACGACGGCGCCCGCCGCCACGGGGGTGGGATGTCCCCACCTGACGGAAGCAATCGCACCGATCAAACAGAAGACCGCGCCATCTCACTGACCCGCGCCCATCGGGAACTTATCTTCGACGGCTAAGTTTTTCTTGTAATTTTCCTGGGAGTAGGTGAAACTATTTACAGGAGAAGATGAAGCGAATGTCGAACCCAGTCTCCCCAAATGTTCTTGTATTCCCGTCGGATTGGCAGCACCCGGACTGGGCTTCCGCCTTTTATGGGCGGGACGTCTCGGCGGGCGCCGCGCTCGAATTCCTGAGTGGCGCCTTCGACGCCACCGAAATCCGCAACACTCTTTGGGAATTCCCGCAACCGGAAGTGATGGCCGTGTGGGCGCGGAAGGTATCCGGGAACCCCCGTTTCCGCTTCAATCCGCTACTGCACCGGCGGTTCACGCATGAGCGCTCTTTGGATGCGGCGGAAGTGAAACGGTTCTGCGAAGGGCTCCGTCCGCTTGCTTCCGCGGACCGGTTGGGCGTCCTGGTGATGCAGTTTCCCTGGAGTTTCAAATTCACCGAAGAGAACAAGCAGGCATTTTTGGCGCTGCGGCGTGCCTTCGGCCGGTTTCCGCTCGTTGCGGAATTCCGTCATGCCAGTTGGCGCTACCCGGAAGCGTTGGGCGTGCTGGTGGACTACAAGGTGGGTTACGTGAATCCGGATCTTCCCGAACATATCCGCGCAGCGCCTCCCTCCGCGGAGTTGACTTCACCCGTGGGCTACTTTCGCTTCCATGGAAGGAATCGCAGCCTTTGGGAGAAGGAATGGCGTCTTCAGGAAACGCGTTTCGTGGACGAAGCCTTCCTTTATACGACGAAGCAAATCCAGGATTGGCAGGCGCGCATTGAACGCGTCGCCCCGTATGCGGACGCCTGCTATGTGGCGTTCGCGAACGACGCCGATGCAGCGTCTGCCGTGAACGCCCTCATGTTGCGCTCCATGATGGGCGAAGAGCACGTGATCGCGCCGGAAGCGTTGGTGGCCGCGCACGGCTATGCTTTGGAAAACATCGAAACACGCCGCCCCGTTCAGCGGGAACTGATCCCCATGACCACGCTGCGGCATTTCGCCGCTTCCGCTTAGCGGGCCGCGTGGTTCAGCGGCAAACCAGTGGGTTCCCTGATGGCGCGGTTCAATGGGCCGTTCCCGGGCCTACTGTTTCGCTTTCGAGAGGCCGCGGATGGAAACGAGGTAGTCCGCGATCAATTTCTGATCATACGGCCGCACCTGAGCCCCGTAAGCGTCAATCATCTTCTTGACTTCGCTCTCCCACACCGCGCGGGAAAACGGGGGCTGCGACGTGATATAGACCGGGGAGTGGCAGCTCATGCACGCCATCACGGTTTCGCTGCGTCCCGGCCCGGGGGGGAGTTCATCGGCGCCCAAAGGCAGCGAAGCATACGCAATCTCCCGCGTCTTGATGGCAGAAGGGCCTTTTGCTTCTTCGCACGAGACCGCTGCCAAGGCGATCAGCATGACAAATGGCAACCAGATGTATCGGGAATTTCGCATGTTAGACCACCTTTACATCGAGCGATTCGATCACCTGGCGCATGTAGCCGCTACGGTTCCAGTACTTCTCCACCTGGGTCTCACCGTCTTCATTCGTTGCCCGCACCATCAGCCGGTGTATTCCCGCCGTGGCCGGGGTCCAATCGAGCTTCCATCTTCGCCATGAATAGCGGCCAAGGCTCGGGTCGAGCTTGGCCTGCTGCCATTGCCGGCCGCCGTCGGTGGATACTTCCACCTGCCGGATTCCGGCGCCGCCGTCATTCGCGAGACCTTCCAGCGGATAGCTCGCGCCCCGCTTCAATTCCTCTCCCAGCGCCGGGCTGACGAAGATGGAATGCACGGCCATCTTGCTGATGGGAACCCGGTCCGAAGCCAGCGCATCCGGAGATTCCTCGCCGCGCGCATCGTTCGGAATCAGATACGCTTTCTTCATCCAGAAGCCGTCGAACCGCGTGGGCAGCACCTGGATCTCACTGAGCGATTTCATCCAGTACGTGGCATACCAGCCGGGCACAACAAGCCGGAGAGGGAAGCCATTGAGCATGGGCAGCGGCTCCCCGTTCATTTCGTAGGCCACCATCACTTCGCCATCCCGCGCGCGTTCCACGTCCAGCGATTTCACATACGCGGGCGTGCCCGGCATGGTCGCCGTATCGAGGCCCTGCACGGTCACATCCAGCGCTCCGGCGCGGAGTTTGGCAGCATCGAGCAGGTCGCGAAGGCGCACGCCGGTCCAGCGGGCGTTTCCCATCGCCCCGTGCCCCCATTGCCCCCCTGGGATGTGCGGCTCGAAAAAGCTCCGGGAATTTCCGGAACACTGGTTGAGCGCCACATAGCTGACCGGTTCGAACTTCTTGCGCAGATCGTCAACCGAAAACGCCATGGGGTTCGCGACATGGCCGCCCAGGCGCAGCCGGAACTCATTCAGGTCCACTGCCTTGGGGAGGTTTGCGAGGTGCCATCGCACGTAGAACGCGCGGTTCGGGGTGAGGTCCTCCTTGAAGTAACGAATCGGCGTTTCGAGTTGCGGAGGCCGATCGGTAAGCAGATAGAGGGGATCTTTGTCCGGAAAACTTACCACGCGCCGCATGGCTTCCGGTTCGACGGGTTCTGGCTCCTTGCGCGCGCAGCCCGTGAGTACGGCGCCCATCGCGCCGAGCGCTCCCAACGCCGCCCGGCGGCTAACGATGCCTTCCTCCACGAATGGCCGTAACCCCATAAAATTTCCCCTTTCGCCATGTACGCATCCCATGATGCGAAGCTGTACTGCGATTCTATCCCGCTATGGTACAGAATTGTTCTCGCGTGAAGCGAGCGCTCGGTAGCCGACGCGCGATGCGACCGCGCGATCAGCAACCAGCGCGTGGATCGGCAATCCCTCGCGTCAATGCGTGACGGGCGCCGGCCCCTCGTCGCTGTATTTGGGACGTATCAGCAGCACCAGCCATAACGACAGAAGCGATAGCGCGGCTACCACCGTAAACGTGACGACCAGAGGAACGCCCGCATCCCTGGAGATACCGAATGCCCAATCCGCGATGCCCCCAAAACTGATGCTGACGAAATTCATCATTCCGTAGCCCGAAGCGCGCAAATGCGGTCGCACGATCTGGCAAAGAATCGGCATGTTGTTGATGTCAAAAAAGCCGTAGCCCACGCCGAACACGACCAGGGAAGCAACGGCCACGCTGAGGAGCCCCGTTTGCGGCGAGAGGCCCACGCCGGCAAGGGAGATCACGATCAGGCCCATGCCGATGGCGCTCGTGTAGATGCGTCCCCGGTTATTCTTCCTCATCCACCGGTCGGCCATCCAACCGCCGCCCACCGCCGCCCCCGCCGCCGCCAGCATCCAGTAGAGCGTCGCGGAGACCCCGGCTTCGCCCTGCCCGATGCCGAACTCGGTTTTCAGGATCGCGGGCATCCAATCCCGGATGATCCAGCCCGCCATCGCCGGCAGCGTGAAATAGACCACCAGCAGTTGGAAAGAACGGTTGCCGGCCAGTTCCTTAATCGCCTTGAGAGGGGAAATCTGGTCGCTCTTGAGGACCTCCGCTTTCTGGAACGGATCCTTGAGCATCAGGAACAGCGGAATCGCGTAAAGCACGCCGACGAACCCGCAAAGATCGAACATCCAGCGCCACCCAAGGTCCGGATGGTCCGCGGCATAGCCGCTAAAGCCGCCCAGGATGACACCGGCGTAGATGCCCATCTGGTGGAATCCGACGGCGCGCGAACGGGTTTCGCCCACGTGGTAATCGGCAATCAGCGCGAGAGCGGCGGGGATATAGAAGGCTTCGCTGATGCCCATCGCGGTCCGCGTCAAAAGCAATTGCTCATAGGTAGTGACGTGCGCCGTGAGCCAGGTGATGACGGACCACACAAGCAGGCTTCCCGCGATCACATAGCGCCGGTTCGTGCGGTCCGCCACATAGCCGCCGAATGGGCTAAGGAACGCATACGTCCATTTGAAGAAGGCCAGAATCGCGCCCCAGTTGGCCTCGCTGCCGATGTCCGGGATATCGTGCATCAGGGAGAACTTCATGGAGGCCAGCATCTGCCGGTCCAGGTAATTCAGCATGGCTACCGGCACGAGCAGCGCAACCACGAGCCATGCGTATCCGGAGACGCTTCTACTTTCTTGCATCGTTAAACTCCTTGATTTCCACGGCCCAGACGGCGCGGGAGCGGTGAGAAGGGCGGTCTTCTCCGCCGGGAATTACCACCCGGCCGCGCCACGCCGCCGCCATGGTTGCCACCAGGCTGAACGGAACTTCGCCGTGGCTTTGCCAGGCGTTACGGGCGGGTTCGTAAACCCGAATCGCACGGGGGAAGCCGGGGTGGCGATCCTTGAGTTCCATCACCCGCGCATCGAGACTCCCGTCGCTGCCGCCGAGGATCGCGAAGCGGTCTCCCACGCCGATCGACGGAGCGGCGCAGGTGAGACCGGGAAGATCCGGCAGCGCGCGCCAACCTTCGCCGGGATGGTAAGACCAGGCATCGCGAAGATAGGTTCTCTGGGGCTTGCCGTCCGGCCCGGCGGAGAGAGAGGCTCCTCCAGCCACGAACAACCGGCCACCCGCAGAAGCGACGGCGGCGTAAATGCGTCCAGTACCGGGGAACTCACGCTCCACCCGCCAGTTCGCGCTGGGCCGCGCCAGATCGAGTGAGTAGAGAGCCCGCTCCGCGTGGGTGGCCGTGGGAGAGGTCTGCCCTCCAAAGACGTATGCCGTGTCACCCACGAGTGCGCCGCCGCAATAGGCGAGCGGCGTGGGCAGATCCGGCGCCGCATCAAGGCGCGCCTCCCGCCCGATTGAACGCAGCCACCAGCACTTACGCTGATAACCGCCGGGATCGGTTCCGCCGATCAGCAGGACCCTCCGCCGATGGCTCACCGCGCTTCCATGGGCGAGGGAAACCGGCAGACTCACATCGCGCCATTCGCCATTGGGTTGGGAGAGGAGAAAGGCCTTCGCCGACCATTCCCGTTGCCCGCCACTCCATGACGGAACGGAAAAATAGCTGCCGCCGGCGACGATCAGTGCTCCGTCATGAACGCCCACGAACTGGCCGGCCAGCCCCGCCGGCAGATCCGGCAGGCGCGCCCATCGGCGTTCGCGGCCGACGGTGATCGATGGAAGGGCTAGTGCAGCCGCGCACCCCAAAGCCTGTCTGCGATTCACTGCGCGCGGCCCCTGCCCAGTTCTTCCGGCGCGAAGCCCGCGGAGGTGACTGCCAGGCGTAGGGCCTCTTCGTCCAGGCTGGTAAGTCTTCCACGTGGTGGAACGGCGTAGCCGCACTCGATGCCGGACCACGAGAGAATCCGCTTGAGCGCCGGGAGCATCGGGAAATCGAGCACCGCGCGGATCAGGTCGTTCACGCGGTCCTGCTTCTCTCTCGCCTCCCGCCATCGTCCTTCCCGCGCATCCGCGAACAGCCCGGTGAACAGTTCCGGGACCAGGTTGTAGAAACTGCCGATGCCGCCGTGCGCGCCCATCAGCAGCCCCGCCGCAAGCACTTCGTCGTGCCCGTTGAAGACCGTGTACCCCGCCCGTTGCAAGAGGGAGAGCCGGTAGAGATCGAAGGACGTGTACTTGAGGCCGATTACATTCGGGAGTTCGCACAACTTCAGCAACTCTTCGGTGGTCTGGATCGCAGTCGAGTGGCCGGGAAAGTAGTAGACCAGAAGGGGTACGGAGGAAGCGGAGGCGATCGCCTGGTAGTAGCGCAGCGCTTCCTTAAAAGAATACCCGGCGCCGGGCGGAAGGCTGCTGATCGCGCTTACGCCGGCGGAGGAAGCATGCCGCGTGAGGCGGAGCGCATCCGCGGTGCTGAGCGCGCCTACGTGGGCGATGACGCTGCCCTCTTCCGGCGTGTTGGCCACCGCGACTTCCACCGCGCGTTCGCGGACTTCGAAGGGTAATTGCAGGCCCTCGCCCGTCTGTCCGCACACGTAGACGCCATGGCAGCCCGCGCGGTACACGCGTTCGAGCAGAAGCTCGTAGCTTCGTGCGTTGAGCTTGCCGTTCCCGTCGAGGGGAGTGACAAGCGCCGGTAGAATTCCGCCAAATCTCGACATTTGCTTCTGGAGATTGCCGCGGGGAACGGACCCTGCCGAAGGTGGCGCCGCTCCCGCCGCGAACGTAAACGCGATGATATCATCAACCCGTAAACCGCCGTATGGGAGTCCCTTGAATCTCGCAGATCTTGCCCGGCAATACCGCGTCAACTTGCTCGAATCCGTCATCCCTTTCTGGTCTCGCCATTCGGTCGATTGGAAGCATGGCGGCTATTTCACCTGTCTTGACCGCGACGGCGCTGTCTATGACCCCCGCAAGTACATCTGGCTCCAGGGCCGCCAGATCTGGATGTACAGCCGCCTCTATAACCAGGTGGAAGCGCGGCAGGAGTGGCTCGACATCGCCACGGCCGGCATGGATTTCCTCACCCGCCATGCCCGCGATTCTGAAGGCCGCTATTACTTCCGGCTATCCAGGGAAGGGGAGCCTTCCTTCTTTCAGCGGAAGCCTTATGCCGCTGTGTTCGCGGTGATGGCGCTCGCCGAGTATTCGAAAACCGGGGCTGGAAGCCAGTATCGAAGCGCCGCCCGCGATCTCTTCTGGCGGGTGATCGATTGGATCCGCGATCCCGCGCTGCTCGGCCGCCCCGCCATGCCAGGGCAGCCGCCATTCCAGAGCCTGGCGGATTCGATTGTCATCGCGAAGATGGCCCTCGAACTGGCGGCGATCGATGACGGCCCACCCTACGAAAGCGTGATGCGAGATTGCCTGCGGGAGGCGCTGCTGCACCAGGACCCCTCGCGCGGCGTTCTGCTGGAGAATCGGGGCGGCGGCGAGGATGCGCGCCAGTTTCCCGAAGGGCGGTTGTTCAACCCTGGGCATTCGGTGGAAGCGGCGTGGCTTTTGTGGCTGCTGGCGGAGCATCTTGGGGAAGAGGCGGAGCTTCCCCGCATCGCGGGCGTGCTCGAAAGCAGCCTGGAGGCCGGGTGGGACCCGGAGTTCGGCGGACTCTCCTACTTCATGGATGTGGAAGATCGTCCGCTCCTCCAACTCGAGGCTTCGATGAAGCTTTGGTGGCCGCACGCCGAAGCGCTCTACGCCGTGATTCTGGCCTACACGAGGACGGGCGAGAGCCGCTGGCTCCCGTGGTTGGAGCGCATCCATGAGTACTCGTTCACGCACTTCGCCGATGATCCTAAACGCGGTGAATGGTTCGCCTATTGTGATCGGCGGGGCAATCTTACCCACACGCTGAAGGGGAACCACTACAAGGGCTGCTTCCACGTTCCGCGCGCTCTGCTCTACTGCGCCCAGACCATTGAGAAGCACCTCGCGGGGCGGAGAACTTAGCAGCCGCGGCCATTCGTTCAGTACGATATGGGGAACCGGCGGAATGCCGGGGACCGCATGGAGATTGGATCGATGACCGCGCGCAACCAAACCATCCTCAGCCTGAGCCGGGCATTCGTGATGCTCACTCTCGGCGTTGGCGTCAGCCTGGGACAAACGAGCGCTCCGGCGAGCGGAGACTACCAGGTTCACGCCATCCGCAACGTGATGGTGCAAGCCCGCGATGGCGTGCGTCTGGCGACGGACGTGTATCTGCCGGAACGGGCGGGGAAGGTGGATGGCCGGTTTCCAACGATAGTGGAGCGTACGCCGTACAACAAGGATGGGAACGCGCCGCCGCTAACTTCCTTCTTCGTGCCGCACGGATATGCCGTCGTGGTGCAGGATGTGCGTGGGCGGTACAAGTCCGAAGGCCATTGGCGGCCGCTGCGCGACGACGGCCCCGACGGCGCGGACCTGCTGAAGTGGATCGCCGCACAGCCATGGTCGAACGGGAAAGTGGGCACGGTCGGCATGTCTTACGGCGGCGCGACGCAGCACGCGATCGCGATCGCCAACGCTCCCGCTCTCGCGGCGATGGTTCCGGTTGATGCGATGAGCAATGCCGGGCGCTATGGGGTCCGCCACAACGGCGCGTTCGAACTGCGCTGGCTGAACTGGATCCTGACGCTGGGGATCGCGACGGGGAAGACGGCTTCGCCTACCGGTCTGGCGCCCGGCCGCAACGGAGCGGCGGCATCCGCCCGCGCAGCCGTCCCGAAGGAAGCCGCGCCCGCCTTGATCGAGATGGGCGACCACATTCGGGAGTATGTGCGCGCGCTGCCGCTCCGCGCCGGCACAACTCCGCTACAGTTCGCCCCAGAGTACGAGCGATGGCTTGTCGAGGCGATGAGCCACGGAGACAACGACGCATTCTGGACCGATATGGGCGCAAGCGTCGCGGACCACGTGGATACCTATCAGGACGTGCCGGCGCTCCACGTGACCGGCTGGTACGATTCCTGGGGTTCGCAAGTCGCGAATCTGAACTACCCGCTTCTCGCAAAGGCGAAGAAGAGCCCGCAGCGGCTGCTGATCGGTCCCTGGACACATGGCGGCCAGGGGCAAACGTTCTCCGGCATCGCGGAGTTCGGGGAGGCGGCTGCCGTCGATTTGAACGCCCTGCGGCTGCGGTGGTTCGACCGCTGGCTGCTCGGACGGCAGAATGGCGTTGAGCGGGAAGCGCCGGTTCGCATTTTCGTCATGGGCAGCGGGGAGCCACACAAGACCGCGGAAGGGCGGCTCTTCGTGGGTGGCGCGTGGCGCGAGGAACGCGAATGGCCGCTCGCGCGCACGGCCTACACGCCCTATTACCTCCATGCCAATGGAACGCTCTCCACGGAGCGCCCGGCGGGGGCGAAGGCATCCACGCGCTATTCGTTCGATCCTCGTAGTCCGGTTCCGACCATTGGCGGCAATGTTTCTTCGGAAGGCGACCTGATGCCGCGCGGAGCCATGGACCAGCGCTGCTACCCGGAGCATTGGTTGTGCAAGGATACCTTGCCGCTCTCCGCGCGCAAGGATGTGCTGGTGTTTGAGACTCCGCCCCTTGAGCGGGATATCGAAGTGACCGGCAGACTCGTGGTGAAGCTGTGGGCGAGTTCCGACGGCCCGGATACGGATTTCACCGCGAAGCTGATCGATGTGTATCCGCCCAGCCGGGATTTTCCGGCCGGCGTCGATCTGAACGTGGGCGATAGCATTGTCCGCGCCCGATACGGTGAATCGATCAAGGCCGCGAAGATGCTTGAGCCAGGGCGTCCGGTGGAGTTCACCATCGAGATGTACCCGACCTCGCTCGTCTTCCGCCGCGGCCACCGGATCCGCCTGGATATTTCGAGCAGTAATTTCCCGCGCTTCGACGTGAATCCCAATACGGGCGAAGCGCTCAATGGGAACCGGGGGTGGCGGATCGCGGAGAACACGATTTACCACGATGCGGCGCACCCATCGCACATCCTCTTGCCCGTGATCCCGTCTGCGTCGCGGGCCTCCGCCAGGTGAGGCTTGCGCGCCGGCGTAGAGGCGCGCCCGGTTAGTATTTGCCGATACGTGGGCTTCCCAGGTCCGTGTGCAGGGCGAGGTTGTCGATCAGTTGGTCCGTCATGCGCCGGCGTAACCGCGCGTGCTCCGGTTTCTCGAAGAGATTCTCGAACTCATGAGGGTCGGCATCCAGGTCAAAGAGTTCGCCGAGCCCGGTCGCATGGTAAAGGGTGAGTTTGTGGCTCCGGTCGCGGATCATCGACGCATGAGACTGCAACTCATTCGTTTGTGAATCGTGGTATTCGCTCCACACGAAATCCCGGTGGCTCTTCGCCTCGGACGCGCCACGCGCGAGGCCGAGCAGGCTCTTCCCATCCATGTCGCCGGGGTCCGGGATTCCGGCGGCTTCGAGCAGCGTCGGAGCCATATCAGTGAGTTCGACGAGCGCGTCGTTTCGCAGACCCTTCTGTAAGCCGCCGCCCGGCCAGGAGAGAATGAGCGGCACCCGCACGGCGCCTTCGAAGAAGCGGCAGCCCTTGAGCCGCAGGCAGTGGTCGCCCATCATCTCGCCGTGGTCGCTCATGAAGACAATGAGCGTGTTCTCCCGCTGCCCGGTGCGCTCGAGCGCCTCCACCACGCGGCCGACATACCAATCGATGTGTTCGATCATGGCGTAGTAGCAAGCCTTCATGTGCCGCGCGGGATAGCTCGAGGGTGGCGCGGGCGTCATTGTCTGGTGCGCCACCTTGCCCGCGAACCGTGCCTGTTCCCGCTCTTCCCCCTCCCGGTAGAGCGGCGCCGGGAGGGCCTGGGGTGTCATCTTTTCGAGGTACTCGGGCGCGGGATCAAAGGGATTGTGCGGCGCGAAGATGTTGATGCTCGCGAACCATGGCCCCTTCAATCCGCCTTCGATGTAGTGCAGGGTTCGCTCCGCCTCCCAGGCGAGTTCGTGGAACTCTGCCGGCATCCCGGCGTTGTACTGCTCCGGGTAGCCCGCAACCTTCCGTTTGCGGTAAAGACCGTCCCAGGTGACGCCATGCTCATGCAGCCAGCGGTTGTAGGCGTGGACGCGATCCGGCCAGCCGGGTTCGGGTTTCGGCTGGTGGCTCCAATCGTAAATGCGGTAGCCATCGTCGATGCGGGGTTCCTCCCGCCCGAAAGGGCTCGAAAGGTGAAGCTTGCCGCAGAGCGCGCCGTCGTAGCCCGCGGAAGCCAAGCGCCGGGTGACGAGGCGCGGCGTGAGCTTCGCCGGGAACTCCGCGTTCCCGTTGCGGTGCTGATGAATCCGGCTCGGAATGCAGCCGGTCAGAAACGAGGCGCGGCTTGGCGTGCAGATCGGGTTCTGGCAGTAGGCATGGGTGAAGGCCACGCCTTCCGCGGCCAGGCGGTCTATATGCGGCGTCCGGATATGCGGATTGCCGAGCGCATGGATGGTATCCCAGCGCTGCTGATCCGTGCAGATCCACAGCACGTTGGGCGGTGCGCCGCCCTGCCCGGGCGAGTTCGCGCCTCCGCTCGTCTGCGCGCGGCCGGAGGCAGCCGCCACGCTCATTCCACCGAGCGCCATAAACTCACGCCTTGAAGCACTGCCGATCATGTGAACACTTTCCGGGGAGGGAATCCCGCGCGAGCCGCGGCTGCAAATGCCACGCCCGCTGACGATTGTATGCCCTCTGCGAACATTTCGCGAAACAGAACGCCTACCACGCCGCTTCATCTGAACGGGAATCCAACGACAATTCCGCTACGCTGAACGATATGCGCCTCCCCTCCCATCCGCAATCCGCAACAACACGTGTTCCTCCGGATCCAAGCCGCGCGCTCGAAATCATCGACGGCATGCGCCTCTCGAAAGCCGTGTTCGCGGCGCTCGAACTGGATGTGTTCGAAATGCTCGAAGGCGCGCCTCATACGGCCGCCGCGTGCGCCGAACGTCTTGGACTGAATGCGGATGCGCTTGAGCGCCTGCTCAATGCCTGCGCCGCCGCTGGGGTGCTTGTGAAGGCCGATGGCCGCTATTCGAATACCGAACTGGCGTCGGTCTATATCCGCCGCTCTTCGCCCGCTACGCTGGCGGGCTACATGCTCTACGCCAACCGGGTCACGTGGCGGCTGTGGGAGCACCTCGAAGATGCGGTCCGCGAAGGCACGCCGCGCTGGTCACAGACGTTTAGCGCGCAGGAGGGCATCTTTGACCATTTCTTCGCAAGCGAGGATGCGAAGGAAGTGTTCCTCTCCGGCATGCACGGGATGGGCATGCTAAGTTCGCCGAGCATCGCCGCGAGCTTCGACCTGAGCGGGCACCGGGCTGCGGCGGATCTCGGCGGTGGCACCGGTCATCTGGTGGCGGCGATCTGCGAGCGCTACCCATCGATCGAAGGCATCGTCTTCGATCTTCCCGGCGTTGCCCCGGTCACGCGCGCCCGCCTTGCCGCAGCCGGTTTCAACGGCCGCGTGCGCGTGGAGGAAGGCGATTTTTTCCGGGATCCTCTCCCTGCGGCGGATCTCTATTGCCTTGGGCGCATCCTGCATGACTGGAGCGAGGCGAAAATTCGCTCGCTGCTTGGCAAGATCCATACCGCGCTGCCCGAGGGCGGGGCGATTCTGCTGGCAGAGCTGCTTCTGGACGAGGAGAAGACCGCGCCGCTCTCCGGGTTGCTGCAATCGCTCAACATGCTGGCCTGCACGGAAGGGAAGGAGCGCAGCCTCGCGGAATACCGCGCTCTCCTCGAAAGCGAGGGCTTCCGCGACGTTCAGGGCCACGTCACGGGCGGGCCGGTGGACGCCGTCTATGCGCGCCGCGCCTGAGGCATTGGAGTCCCCCCGGCTTGGCGCAATGGACTAAGCGCGCGTGAGCGGCTTCATGTGGGGGTCGCGCTCAAAGCTGAGCTTCAGGAACGGCTTCGGTTGAAACTCGAAGCGCAATGGCAGCGCATTCGCCTCGCTCGCATCCTGCCAGATCGTGAAGCTCGTCTTGCCGTTCTTCGCGAGTTGCTTCGAACGCCCTTCCAGCCGAAGTACGCTCGCCCAATTCTTCACTAGGCCGGCTTCCTGGAACTCCGCGCCCTTCTTCGCGTCCGGCTCGCGAACGGTTTCGAGTTCGAACTCCCGGCCGTGGTAAATGTAATTGGCGCGATGTTTGCCCTCGGGTTGCCGCAGCGCTCTTGAGATGGCGTAGAGGAAAGTGAGGGGGACGGCCCATCGCGGATTCGCGCGGGATTCCTCTTTCAGCTTGCTCGATTCATCAAGTAGCGCCCGCTTCATCAGGCCGGCGAGACTAGGGTGTCCGGACCACGTGTATTTGCCCGACGAAGCGAACGCGGCGGAGGTGCTGACGCTCTTCGAAGCCTTGAGGTAGCCGTCGATGCCGTTGTAATGCGCCTGCTCGCGGTCCGCTTCGCCCAGCGCGGCCCGGGCGCTCTCGAAGCTACTTTCGGGCGAAGAGGTCATCAGGCCGAAGTAGGCCGCTTCGGCGGGCGCGGCCCCCGCCTCCAGCACCACCTCCTCGATATAGCCGAAACGGTTCACGCCGCCCGCCTGGGGCGGATTCGAACCGGCGAGGAAAGAGATGCCCACGGCGGATTCATTCCCGCTCCTGTACCGGCGGAGATTAGCCACCGCGCCGCCCACCCCGCGCTTGCGGTAGAGCGGGATGCGGAAAATCTGGATCGCGATATCGGCGCGGTAGCAGCTCTGCGCTTCGGCGAGAGGGGCGGGGAAGCGCTCGAGAAGTTGTTCGATGTGGAGAGGTTTGGGCGCGCTGCCCCACAATTGCCGGAGGGGTGATAGCGCTGCCCCGATGCCTACTAGAACTCCACTTCCAAATTCTCTTCGCGTCTTCATGAATGGCTCCCTCGTTCAACCCTCGCCGGGTACGCGCGCGGCCACGGGCTTCTCAAGGCTGGATCACCTCTACCTTCATGTAGGGGCGCAACACCTCGGGCGTCACGACGCTGCCATCGGCCTGCTGATAGTTCTCCAGCACCGCTACCAGAGTCCGCCCCACGGCCAGGCCGCTGCCGTTCAGCGTGTGCGCGAACACAGCCTTTCCTGCGCCGTTCTTCACGCGGATTCCCGCGCGCCGCGCCTGGAAATCCTCGAAATTGCTGCACGAGGAAATCTCCTTGTACTCGCCGAGGCCGGGCAGCCAGACTTCGAGATCATACGTCTTGGCGGAGGAAAAGCCCATGTCGCCCGTGCAGAGCAGCATCCGGCGGTAGGGCAGACCGAGCAACTCGAGGATGCGCTCTGCATCGGCGGTCAGACGCTCATGCTCTTCGTAGCTTCGTTCGGGCGCGGTGAATTTCACCAGTTCCACCTTTTGGAACTGATGCTGCCGGATGATACCGCGCACGTCGCGCCCGTAGGAGCCTGCCTCGCTGCGAAAACACGCGCTGAATGCGCAATAGTTGATGGGGAGCGCCTCCTCCGCCAGGGTTTCCTCGCGGTGAAGGTTCGTCACCGGCACCTCGGCCGTGGGAATCAGCCAGAAATCCGTGCCTTCAATGTGGAAGAGATCCTCGGCGAATTTGGGCAACTGGCCCGTGCCAAAGAGGCTCTCCGAATTCACGAGGAAAGGCGGGAAACACTCTGTATAGCCGTGCTCGCCCGTGTGCGTATCGAGCATGAAGTTGATCAGGGCGCGTTCAAGTCTGGCGATGGCGCCGGTGTAAACGACGAAGCGCGCGCCGGTGATCTTAGCCGCCCGGTCAAAATCCATGCCGCCCAGAGCTGGGCCCAGATCCCAATGCGCTTTAGGCGTGAAGTCGAAATCGCGGGGTGTTCCCCAGCGTTTGATCTCGACGTTTTCTTCCGCCGATTTGCCTGTGGGCACGGATGCGTGCGGCAGATTCGGCACGCCCGCCATCAACTGGCGGAACTCTTCCTCCACGGCGTTCACGCCCTCTTCGAGAGCGGAGATCCGGTCGCCGATCTCGCGCACCTTCGCTTGCGCTTCGCTTGTATCGACGCCTTGCTTGCGCAGGTTGCCGATCTCCTTGCTTTGCGAATTGCGGTCATTGCGGAGCTGTTCGATCACAGTGAGCGCGTCGCGGCGGCGGGCGTCCAAGGCAAGGAATGCCCCGGTGTCGAGGTGGAAGCCGCGGTCCCCCAGCCGGGCGGCGATCGCGTCGAGATTCTTCCGGAAATGGTTCAGGTCAAGCACAGTGTTTAGCGTAGCCCAGATTCATGCGCAAAGCAGCGCGAGGAGTAATGGTGCGCGGGGCGTGGGCGCTTGCCATCACGGGCGCGGCCAACGAGAATCCTTGTGGCCAGCTAGTGGAGGCTGCGGGGCGCATGCGCAGGACGTCCTGTTCGGTGAAGGGAGTGGCGGCGTGGCCGGGGCATTCGCCCGCGCAGAAGGCGGGGTCGCCTTCGAAGGCTTCCGGTAGTGTCCCGATTCCTGTGTAAATCTTCTTTCTCCGCTTAGGAGTAATTGGTTCTTCCTCTCGAAGAGAGAGTGTCTAAAGCCTGGCAAGGAAGCCACGCAGCCTCCGCTCTCTCGAAGCCTCACCGAGGAGATTCCCGGATCGTCCGTGCTTGCTGAATCTGCCCGAAGACCGGTTCCACGACCGGTTTGCGCAGCCGGAAGAGGGAAAGTCCGCGCAGCGGGGCGCTACGGGGTTCATGGATGTGGATCTGCCGAGTTTATGTGCGATTGATGAATAAATATTAAATAAACGACGCTTAATTATGTCCATCGCGATAGGAGATTTACCAGCCAACGAAATCCTGCTATTCTGACCCCACGAAAGGGGTGGTTGTATGTGTACTTGGAAGCCATTTACTTGGTTAAGTAAAGTGAGTTTACGTGCTTTGGTGTTGTGCATGTCCCTGGGTCTTGGGTGGATGGGGGCGAACGCCCAAGAGATCAGCGCCAGTCTTACGGGGAATATCACCGACCCTTCCGGGGCGGCCATTGCCGGGGCGGACGTTAGCATCGTAGAGGCGACGCGCGGCTTGACCTATCCAACCAAGACGAACGAGGCAGGAGTCTATTTTTATCCGCGGGTCCCTCCGGGAACTTACAGTATCCGCGTGGAATCGCAAGGGTTTAAGAGCGCCTTGCGGGATAGCATCACGCTCGAAGTAAATCAAAGAGCCCGCTTCAATGTCGTCCTGGAGGTTGGCGCCATTAGTGAATCCGTGGAGGTCACGGGCGAGCAGCCTCTGCTGCAAACGGATACGACGGTTGTTGGGAATACGATAACGTCTAATAAGATTGAGAACCTGCCGCTGCTCAGCCGAAACTATATCTCCACCCTTCTGCTGACACCGGGCGTCACCACCACCAATCCCGCGGATTTCAACAATGACCGGCGCACCTCGGGAGGGGGCCGCCCGTACGTGAACGGGAACCGCAAAGAGGCTAACAACTTCCTGCTGGATGGCATTGATAACAACCAGGTCTCCGACAACCTCACGTCGTACCAGCCCAATCCGGATTCGATTGCCGAAGTGAAGATGATCACGAATAATGCGTCGGCGGAGTTCGGGAACTTCCAGGGCGGCGTGGTGAATGTGGTGCTGAAGGGCGGGACGAACGAATTGCACGGTTCCGTTTTCCACTTCTTCAAAAACGACAAACTGAATGCGAATGCCTGGTCACGGAACTGGAATACCAATCCGACAACCGGCGAGAGCTTGGCGCGCGTCCCGGTGCGATACAACTCGTTCGGGTTCACGTTGGGCGGCCCGGTTTTCATCCCCAAGTTTTTCGATGGAAGAAACAAGCTTTTCTTCTTCGTCGACTACATGGGGTTGCGGCGGCCGTTTCCCTCCGCCGAGAGCACGCCCACGGTAATGCCCGTCGCGTTCCGGAACGGAGATTTCTCGCGGTTGCTGAATCTGCAACAGGAACTGGGACGAAGCAATGTGCAGCTTTACAATCCATTCAGCCCCCTACCGGACGGAACACGGGCGCCCTTCCCCAACAACCAGATTCCAGGAGCGATGATCAACCCTTCGGCGAAAGCGCTGCTGAGCGATAGTGCCAATTATCCGGCGCCGTTGAAAGACGACCTTCGCTTCAATCAAGTGAACGTCGCTACCAGCAAGCTTACGCTTGACCAGGGAGATGTACGGGTGGATGCGAAACCGAACGACCGGAATGATGTATCGATTCGCTACTCGCAGAGTTCGCAAAGCAACCCTGGAAGCAATTCGTTTCCGCTGATCTTTGGAACGTTCAATGAATCCCCGTTCAAGGCGGGCGTGGTGAACTGGACACACACGTTTTCGCCCACCTTGGTCAACGAAGCGCGCGTGGGCGTGAATCGAATCACGCTATTCAACGGCGGTACCGACAAGGGGTTCGAGGATCTGAACGCAAAGTATGGCATTGCGGGGGTCAATAGTCCTGGATTGCTTAGCATTCAATTCAGCAATAGCCTCCTGAGCAACATCGGGAACTCCAATATCGGAACCCAGCAGTTGTTCGCGAACACCACCTATCAATACGTGGATAACCTCACGATCATGCGGGGCAGCCACATGATGAAGATGGGGGGGCAGTTGCTTCGCCAGCAGATGAACACGTTCTTCGCGGGTAATAACGGAAGGACCGGTTTCATGGCATTCAGCGGACGGTTTACGGGGCAGACATCGAGCAAGTTTGCCTGGTCCGACGCTGATTTCTTACTGGGGCTGCCTGAGACGTTGGGGCGAGGCCTGCAAAGTGGAACCTGGGGCCACCGGAAGTGGATCAGCGGGCTCTATTTCCAGGATGATTGGCGCGTGCATAACCGGCTGACGTTGAACCTGGGTATCCGGTGGGAGTACCACACTCCTCTCGTCGAAGTGAAAGACCGGCAAGCGAACTTCGAGATGTTTTCCGGCAAGTTGCTGCTGGCCGGGAAGGACGGAAACAGCCGCGCGCTTTACGAGCCGTTCACAAAGGACTTCCAGCCGAGAGTCGGCTTCGCGTGGTCTGCCCGGGACCGGCTGGTGGTTCGCGGCGCGTACACGATCTCAAGCTTCATGGAGGGCACGGGTACCAATCTGCGACTGCCTTTGAACCCGCCTTTCAACCAGGAGTTTGAAGGCCGCTACGACAGCCCTTCGTTCCAATTGCCTGGCTCCACGCTTACGCAAGGCTTGACGGCGCTTGGCGCCGCCGATCCATTCTCGGGAACGAATATCCGCCTTTGGGATCCTTTCGTGAGACCGGCCAATACGCAGCAATGGAACCTGACGCTCGAATATCAACTACCGGCGGAATCGGTCTTTACGGTCGGCTACATCGGGCAGAAGGGCCATCGCCTGGTGGTGCCGATGCCTTACCGCCAGCGAATTCTGCAGCCGGACGGTACGGTGCAGGCGAGCCCGTTCCTGAGCGGGAATCCGTTGCTGAACCGCATAACGCAAATTTCGGGCACCGCTTCGAATGGCAATCAACAATATCACGGGATGCAGGCGACCTATCGAAAGAGATTCGGCGGCGGTTTGGAACTGCTCACGAACTACACATTCTCGAAAGGAATGAGCGACGCGATCGGCTACTACGGAGAGGGCGGCCAAGCGGGGTCTCAATCCGCGTATTGGCAGAATCTCTACGACCAGAAGGCGGAGTGGGGGCCGACCTACTTCGACGCCACGCACATGTTCAATGTCAGCCACGTGTGGGATGTGCCGATTGGAAAGGGAAGGTGGCTTGGCTCGGGTATGCCGAGGGTGCTGGATTCCATTATCGGAAACTGGCAGATCGGCGGTATTCTCACACTGCGTTCCGGTTTTCCCCTGACGATTCGCGGCCCGGACAACTCGAACTCGCTGTCGCGCGGCGCGCGCGCGGATCGCATCGCGACGGGTGGCACTCTGGGCGAGGTTGGGCCTCGGTCCCGCTGGTTTGATACCACGGCCTATGCCATAGCCAAGGCGGGGACGTTGGGCAGCGCCGGGAATGGCACGGAGCGCGGCCCTGCGCAGAAGCAATACGATGTCTCCATCCAAAAGGAGATTCCGATTGGGGAGACGGTCAAGTTCGAAATTCGCGGCGAGTTTCTGAACCTCACGAATACGCCGCAGTTCAACGGGCCGAACCGCACGGTGAACAGCGCCACGTTTGGCGAAATCACGAGCGCGCAGAACGAGCGGCAGGGGCAGATCGCTCTGCGTATTACGTTTTAGCGGACGTTTCGAAGCCGCGCCCGGCATCCTACCCAAAAGGATGCCGGGCCGGCGGGAAACACATATACTCGTTAGCGTGATGCAGGCTTCCTTTGCGCGCAGGTGGTTTCTGGCTGGGTCCGCGGCTGGGGGCGTGGCGCTGGCGGCGGGGCTTGGAGAAGCGGCGGCGCAGGCTCCGCGGGTGCAGGCCACTTCGACCTCCTCGCCGCCCAACCTCGTGCTGTTGATCTCCGACGACCACAGCGTGCCGGACCTCGGCTGCTATGGCAATACCCATATCCGGACGCCCCGGCTCGACCAACTGGCTCGCGAGGGCATGCGCTTCACCAACGCGTTCGTGGCTTCTCCACAATGCAGCCCGAACCGTTCGGCGATCTTCACCGGTTGTACGCCACACACCATCTCCACTTCGCGGCTACATACGCCCATGCCTCCATGGGAGACGACCGTGCTCGATTTGCTGCGAGGGCGGGGCTATTACACGGGGATCTTCCGCAAGCATCACCAGGGGGAAGATTTCCAGAGGAAGCTTGACTTCTACGGGGATGCGAAGGCGCCGTTCACTGCGTTTACCAATGCGCTGCCCGCGGGCAGGCCGTTTTTTCTGCAGTTCGGCTCGACGGACCCGCACCGGCCGTATTCTCCAGGAGCGGTGACGCCGCCACACGATCCGGCGAAGGTGACCGTGCCGGCGTATCTGCCCGACGATCCGGACGTCCGCAAGGATCTGGCGCTCTACTACGACGAGATCTCTCGTTTCGACACCGAGTGCGGCGAGCT
Source organism: Bryobacterales bacterium (assembly GCA_020847315.1). Lineage (GTDB taxonomy): Bacteria > Acidobacteriota > Terriglobia > Bryobacterales > Bryobacteraceae > JACTMJ01. The sequence continues at coordinate 26,030 of JADLCF010000067.1, forward strand.
TCTCGATTTGCTGCGCTCGCGCGGGCTGCTCGAAAACACGCTGGTGATCATGACGGCGGATAACGGTCTCCCCTTTCCACGCGCGAAGGGGACGCTCTATGATCCGGGTCTGCATGTGCCGATGATCGCGTGGTGGCCCGGCAAGATCGCGCAGGGGGCGGTGAGGGAAGATCTATTGAACCACGTTGACTTGGCGCCGACGTGGCTGGCGGCGGCGGGCATCGAGCAGCCCGCGAAGATGCAGGGCCGCAGCTTTCTGCCGCTACTTCGAGGGGAGGCGTACGAGGCGAGGGCGGCGGTTTACGGCGAGCGGAACTGGCACGATACGTATGACCCGATGCGCTCCGTGCGGACGGCCCAGTTCAAGCTGATTTTCAATGCCAGACCGGAGCTGGGCTACCGGCCCTCGTGGGATCTCGAAGATTCCCTGAGCTGGGCGGCAATAAAACGCTGGGGTCGGCGCGGCGGATTGACGCAGCAGCAGACGCGGCTCCTCGAAACCTCTCGACCCGCGCTGGAATTTTACGATCTCCACAAGGATCCCGCTGAATTCGATAATGTGATCGACCGCCCGGAATACGAGGTGGAAGTCCTCCGGCACCGAGCGCTCTTGAGCGATTGGATGCACGCGACCTACGACTACCTGCCGCCGCTCTCGCGCCAAGCCAACCCGGGGGACCCGACCACCGCCCGGGGGCTCGTTCCACCGGCGCTGTAGCGCGTGCGGTTAACGGCTAACCGGAGCGGGTGAAGGCGCCGGGGCGGCGGGCGTGGTTGATGGCGCAGCGGGCGCGGATAGCGGCGAGGCGTTCGCGCCTTCCACCGGGTAGCGCTGCATGACGGCATCGAAGAACTCGCCGTTCTGCAGGAACCGCGGGTCCCGGTGCCGCGTGAGGTAATCGTCAAGCTGCGCGCTCAGGGAGCGCTTGGCCTCGTTGAACTGGGGGTCCATGGCCAGATTCTTGAGCTGGTAAGGATCCTCCGCAATCAGATACAACTCTTCCGCGGGCCGCTTGCCGAAGGCGGCGTCGAAGAGCATCGGGTACGAATCGCGCTTCTCGAAAAGGGCGGTTTTCGAAGGGCTGCCGTCGACATCGCCATAGCCGCCCACCGGATCTCCGGCAGGCCAGACGGGTCCGGGGTGGTCGCCCGCGGGATTGCGGTCTGGCGTGAAATTGCGGATGTAGAGATACTCCTTGTTCCGGATGGCGCGCGAGGGGTATCCGGCGCCATGCGGGCGGCTCCCAGGGAAATGCCGCTCGATGCCGAAGACGGCGTGGTGGCGCTTCGGATCCACCTGGCCGCTCTGCCGCGTATCGAGCACGTACATCAGGCTTTCGCCGCTCATCGAGCCGGGTACCCGCAGGCCCACGGCCTCGAGAATGGTGGGTGCGAGGTCCCGGTGGCTGACGAAATCCTCGACGACGCGCCCGCCAGGGATGCGCGCACTCCACCGGATGGCCAGCGGCATGCGCGCGCCGTAATCGTAGAGGTTGCCTTTCGCCCTCGGGAAGGCCATGCCGTTATCGGATGTAACGATAATCAGAGTGTTATTCAGTTCGCCGTGATCTTCGAGCAAGCCAAGAATACGCACCAAGTGCTTGTCGGCGGATTCAATTTCGTGCGCGTAATCGGCGAGGTCCGCGCGAACCTCCGCCACATCGGGCAGAAAGCCTGGAACTTCCACCAAAGCCGGATTCTTCCCGCTGCGGGCGCCAATGCCTTTCTCGAAGGGGCGATGCGGTTCCCGGAAGCCTACCCAAAAACAGAACGGGGTATCCACCGGGCGGGAGGCAAGGAAGGCTTCGAAGTTTCCGGTGTAATCGACGGCGCCGGGATGCCGGCCGGGAGTGGAATCTTTAACGGCGTTGTATTCGGCGCCGGCGGGGGAGACGATGCGCCCGGAGATCTGCCAGTTTCCCGGTCCCCATCCCTTGCCGGTGTAGCCGACGTGGTAGCCGTAGTCGGCAAGCATGTCGGTGAAGAGAGGGATTTTTCCCGCCGGCCAAACGGTGTGGTTCATCGCGGCTTCCTTGAGCAGGAAGAAATCCAAACCGGCAAGCACCGATCCACGCGATGGGCAGCAGGATGGCGTCGAAACGAATGCGTTCTTGAAGAGTACGCCTTCGGAGGCGATGCGGTCAAAGCCCGGGGTTGAAACGAACTTCGATCCATACGCGCCGGCGTGCGGCTGCGATTGATCGTCGCTGATCACGAACAGGACATTGGGGCGGGGATCCCGGTTCATTCCGCAAGAGCCCAGGGATGTTGCAATGGCAGGCGCGGCGAGCGCGGTCCGCAGAAAGCGACGGCGGTTCATCGCCGCCTATCGTAACACCAATACCGTCGCTACGGCATTGTGGTTCGGCAACGCGCCTGGATCTGAAACATTTGTGCGAAACTGAGCCTTCGCGGCAACGATTCTCGCTTCGAAAATCAGGGAACAAGTACACCTTTTTATGCGCAAGAATATCCTCTTACTTTTTTTCGGCTGCATCGCTTTCGCGATGACGGCCATCGCGGCCCCCCAACTGCAACAGGGCTCGATTGTGAATGCGGCGAGCTTCGCCGTGGACGGCTCTCCGAACGCGGCAATCGCCCAGGGAAGCCTATTTACCGTTTTTGGCGTGGATGTCGGCCCAACAACGGCCGTCAACGTTGATCAATTCCCGTTGCCGACCGCGCTTGGCGGTGTGTCGGTCCGCGTGACCGTGAACGGGCAGAATTTCGATTGCCCGATGATCTTCGTGCTGAATTCGCAGGTCTCGGGCATTCTCCCCTCGAATGTCCCTCCCGGCACGGCCACGCTGGTGCTCACTTACAACGGCCAGGCGAGCAACGCCATCACTTTCCCGGTGGTTCCGCGGATGGCGGGCGTTTTCTCCCGCAATTCTTCCGGCTCCGGGCAATCCGTGATTCAGAACTACATCAGCCCATCGAGCCAGCCGGATAATGCCCTGAACCAGGCGGCGCACGCGGGGCAAGTCGCCATCCTTTGGGGTACGGGTCTGGGCGCTTCCCTGAATGGCGACGATCGCAATCTGCCGGCGCCGGGAGACCTGCTGCCACGGGACCAGGTTCGCGTCTATGTGGGCGGCGTGCAGGCAAACGTCGAATACGCGGGCCGTTCCGGCTGCTGCGCGGGCGTGGACCAGGTGAACTTCGTAGTTCCGCAGAATGTGGAGGGCTGCTTCGTCCCCGTGGTCGTGACCCTGAACGGCATGCCCAGCAACTTCACGATGATGGCGATCAAGAACGGCGGCACGAGCTGCGATGGCGCGTTCGGCCTTGATTCCAACCGCCTGGACCAGTTGATCTCCAAGGTTAACCTGAAGACGGGCGCTATCGGGTTCACGCGAACGAGAATGCAGGTATTGGGCTTCAATACTTCGACGGAAGTCGGTTTTGGCAACTTTGAGGAACTGAATAGCCAGGGTCTTCTGACGGGCGGTTCTGCGTTGGGAGAAGGCTTGTTCACTTCCAACAGTTGCTCCGTTACGAACTACAGGACCGATTTTGGCAATGGCAATGCCGGGGAACAACCTGACCCCATGGCGCCATTCCTTGTGCGCGGTCTCGATGCCGGAGTCGCGATCTCCGTTGCCGGTCCAAACGGACAGAAGCAGTTGCCGAAAGTCACCGGCGAGACGGGCCAGTATTTCGCGACGCTGGGTGATCCGTTGAATCCCACGGCCTCGTACCTCACGCCCGGCGTTTATACGATGAGCAATGGCGGGGGCGGGGCCGATGTGGGCGCTTTCAACTTCACGAAGACTATCCCAACCTTCATTGACTGGAGCAACCGCGACGCGATCTCGAATATCGTCCGCTCGCAGCCCTTGACCGTGACCTGGACTGCCGGGCAGGCACAATCCGGCCTGGTGGTCATCAGTGGGATTTCGTATTCGATTCCGAGGAAAGTGAGCAGTTCGTTCTTCTGCTACGCTGACCCGGCTGCGGGCACGTTCACGGTACCCGCCTACGTCCTGAGCGCCATGGTGGCTTCCGATAGCAGTGGGAATACGCTATTGCAGGCGGGCACTCTCAATGTGGGCGGCGCGCTGTCCCCGGGCTTCTTCGAAGCACCGGGAATCGACCTTGGTGTGTTCTTCGTGAGCGCGATGGATATGAAGCAGGTGAATTACCAATAGACGCCTAGAACGGAAAAACCGGCGGCGATGGCGGGGCGGCTTCGTGTTTCCCCGCCATTGCCGCGTTTAGCTATCGCGGAATCCATTGCGTGCGGAATGTGGCGGCCGCCGCATTCGTTTCCACGTAAAGGGCTTCGCGCCGGTGGGGTGGGGCGTCAGGCACGCCGGCATGAACGATACGGAGGGGGCCGGGGCCTTCCACGCGAATCAGGAAGTCCCTGCCGCCGATCCGTGCCGTGAGTTCTAATGGTCCATCGGAATGCCACTCGCGCGCCTCGTCCCAATGGGCGAAGGGCGGCGCTTGCGCGCTTCGGGAATCGGCGGGTATGGACACCTTCCCCTGGACATTGAGGATGATGCCAAGGCGGTGAGGCGCGCCATCGTGTGTCTCGATGGTGGTGCTGTCGCGCAGCACGCCATCTTCAATGGAAAGGGTCCGCCGCGCGCTGACGTCCGGACGGTAGTTGGGCTGGCCCGCGCTGACTCTTGCCGACTCGGCGGAGAAACCGAGAAGCTCTCCTTCGTTCCAACCCTGCTGACCCTGGCCATCGATCACGGGCACGTTATGCGCCGCCACAGTCGTGTAATAGCCGCGATGCAAGGGCGAGCCATAGCCTACGGTTCCCGCATCGTGGGTTACATCGATGTCTTCGAAATGCGCTTCGTAGTTGAGCGCTTCCGCCTGGGCGTGGGAACGGTCCAATTGCCCGTAGTGGAAGAATACCTGCCAGCCATCCCGGCGCAGCATGGCGAAGCGGCTCGATTCGAGGTCGAGGCTGGCTTCGCGCGTTCCGGCGGAGGGAGGGGAAGCGGCGCCGGTGGCCAGGGAGTCGTCTGGCGGATCGAGGAGATTCTCCCAATTCCTGGCGTCCCGGGCCTGTTCGATGCCAAGCACCGTGGGGAAGATGCGGCGCGCGCCCGCCAGCAGATCGCGGTCCGGCGAGCGGCGGGAAATGCTGGTACTATCGGCGGGCGTGGGCAGGCGGCCATCGCGGAAGGCAATCTGTCCCGGCGCCAGCATCAGGTTCTCCACCGCAGCCGCCTCTGCTTGAAATTCATGAAGCCGCCGTTCGAGGCCTGCCATGGTAAATAGCGGCAACAAAGCGGAGACCACATAGCTGTTGTAGCCAAGCGATTGTTCCAGCCAGAAATAGTCGCTGGTGATGCCGTCCCGCACCTGGCGGCGGACACCGAACTCGCCGTCCACGGCCCGCTTCCAAAGGTCCTCGTCGCGCGTGTAGAGAGCAGTGATCGCCATGGCCGAACGCTGCCAGCAGGCGATATTGTGAACGCGCTGGAACGTTTCATCGAGCATGAGCGCCATCGGATGCATCAGATCGCGAATCCACCGTTGCCGCCGCGCGTTCCAATCTTCCCTACGGGCTGGCGGTACGTCCCCTTCGAGCAGCCGCGCCGTGTTCACGAAGCGCACGAGCATGACGGCGTCGTCGAGGCTCTGGTGCATCAGGCGGCTCTTGCTTTTCGACGTCTGAATAGGCCAGTTCGCCAGATTCGCCGCGTAGAAATCGAGTTGCCCGGCGGCCCAATCGAAGTAGGGCAACTCCCCGGTGAGCCGCCACATCCGGGCCGCGTCCAGCATGTAGTTGGCGTTGCGCGAACGCAGCCCGTAGACCCAGCCGCCGAAGACTTTGGGCGGGGCATCGATGGGCGGCGTGGATGTCCAGGTGAGGAATCCGCCGTCCACCGGGTTCACAAAATCGTGCCACCAGCCTGCGACATATTCCGGCTTGTCACGCGGCTCGCCCATCCAGGCATCCAACTCCGCCCGCTGTTCGGAGACCCACGATTGCCAGGAAGGGTCCGCATGCATTCGCTGCCGTCCGCCCGCCCAGTCCTCTCGCGGCTGCCGAAGTGGGGAGCCATCGCGGCCGTAAAGTTTCTCTCCGGCGAACGCATGCTCCGGATCCGGTTTGGGGAATCGCTGGGTCTGTGCGGAAAGAGCGAGGCAGAGCAGCAGCAGAGGAAACAGGCAGCGGGCGCGTATCATGGCATCCGCCATCCTATCGAAACGCATGCGGGGGGTGTGCCGTGCCTTCGCTCCCGGGTTGCCGATACACTGTTAGGAATGGGAGCCTCGATGGATTCGATTTCCGGCGCACCGCATCAGGCGGGATGGAAGACGTGGGTGAGCCACATTGCGGCCGGTTTGATGGCCGTCGTGTTTCTCGCCAGCGGGATCTACAAGATGGTAATGCCGCTCGATTTTGCGGAGCGGGCCACACAGGTGCTGATCCCGGCGAACCTCAGCGTGGCGACGGCGGTCACCATGGCGGTAGCGGAAACCTTCGCCGCCATCATGCTGCTGATTCCACGCTACCGGCGCTTCGGCGCGATCGTAATGCTCGGCTTGCTTGCCGCTTTCTGTATTTATATCGGCGTGAACGCGGAGCGGCTTGCCGGGGCGGATTGCAGTTGCTTCCCGTGGATCAAGCGCACCGTAGGCCCGGTATTCTTCGTGAGCAACGCCGTGATGATGCTGCTGACGGCGCTCGCCGGGTTCTGGAGCCCGAAGGGCGGCGCCTGGTTGCCGCCTCGGCCGATTGGGCCTACCGCCGCTGTTTTGTCGGTACTGGTCGCCCTGAGTCTCGGCTCCGCGGCTTGGGGACTTTCGCGGGAATCCGGCATCGAGGCCCCGCCTTCCATCCAGGTCGCCGGTAGAACGGTCGCGTTGAACGAAGGGCCTGTGTTCCTCTACCTCTTTGATCCGGAGTGTTCCCACTGCCTCGATTCCGCGCGCATGATGTCCACGTGGAATTTCGACGGAACCCGCGTGATCGGCGTGCCGACGGTGAACCCGCAATGGGGGCAGTCCTTGCTGGATGCTTCCGGCTTCAAGGCCGAACTGGCGACCGACCCCGGTGACCTCAAAGCGCTTCGCTCCATCTTCGAGTTCGCTTCGCCCCCGTATGGGGTTTTCCTGAAGCGAGGGCGCGCGCGCGTGATTGTCCGCTATGCGGAGTTCACGGAGGACCTGAAATCCAAGCTGCAGGCCGAAGGCTTCGTGGCCGCGGATTAGCCGTTGTGGGGGTTTCCGGCGAATTCCCTCACACGCCGGCATCCCGCGCGGCCATCCACTCCATCGTCGCCTCGAAATTCCGCAAGCCGCGCACGGAGCCCGATTCGGTGGTGCTGAGCGCCGCTACCGCGCACGCAAAGCGGGCGGCTTCGAGGGGGGGCATCTGCTTCACCATGCCGGCAAGGAAGCCGCCGGAAAAGGCATCCCCCGCGCCAGTGGTGTCCACCACTTCCACGCGAAACGCGGGCACGATTTCGCGATCGTCGCCATCGCTGAAGAGGCAGCCTTGCGGCCCCAGCTTGAGGATGAGCCGATCCACGCCCTGGCGGTGCAGCGTGGTCACGATCTGCCCGGCTTCGGTTTGCCCCGTTAGCCGCGCGGCTTCGCGGTCATTCACGAACAGCCAATCGAGCAGCGGCAGGCAATCGCGGAGATCCTCCATCCAGCGCCCCTGAGAATCCCAGCCGGTGTCGAGAGAGGTAGTGGCTCCCAAGTCTCGCGCCCGCTTGAGGCTTGCCGCGGCGAAGGGGCGAAACGCGGGGAGCGAGAAGGGGTTGGCGAGGTGATAGTGCCAATCGCCCCCTCCGTGCGCGCCGGCGAATTCGATGGGCCCGGCTAGCGCGAAGCGGTTGATGCCAGGTTCGTGCAGAAAACAGCGCTCACCCCGTTTATTGACGATGGCGACGGTGGCGGCCGTGGGATGCTCCGGGCTCTCCTTCACCCAGGCGTCCACGCCCGCTTTGCGCAAGGTTTTCAGGCATTGCGCGCCGGAATCGTCATCGCCACACTCCGAGATAAGCACCACCGGAACGCCAAGCATGCCGATGGCGCAGGCGGTGTTCGCCCCATTCCCGCCGATGCTGGGCAGGATGGAATCCACCCACTGAGTGGCTCCAAAATCCAATTCATCCACGGATCGAACGACCGTATCCCGTACGAGATTGCCAGAGACAACGATCCGGCAATTCGAGGTGAGTCCAAAGCCCATACGTTATTGTTCCGAAATGAGAGATGTGAGAAATGCCTTGGTAATGGGCCAATTCCCATGAAGCAGATTCTGTTCCGCGTCGAAGCGGCCGTTGGCCAGTACGGAGGCGAAGTCCGCTTCCCCTGGCGCGGCCTTTTCCATTTTCAGCATGCGATTCAGTAATTCCGTCAGTTTCGTCAGGTCGCCCGCAAGCGCTTGCGCTTTCTGAGGAGATTCACACCGGGCATCCAGCCGGAGGACAAATGCGCCGTCCTTTGGTTCGAGCAGAAGCAAAGCCTCTTCCGTTTCGCGAAGGATGCGCGCGAAGCCGCGGAGACCCGGCGATTCGGGTTCGCCGTTGTGGAGTGAAAACTTGCTGAAGTGTACCCAAAGCGGCGCCGCGGGCGGCTTCGAGAGGGGATGCCCCGGTTCCGCCGGCTGCTCTTGCCGCAATTGGTCCGCCGCATAGCGGTCCGCCGAAACGGCCAGCGCCATCACACCGCTTCCTATGGGGAAGAACGAAATCTCCCGGCCCGGCTGGCTCCCCCGAACCGTGCAGAAACCTTCCCGGCATTCCCCGCCTTCCGCCTTGACGAATGCGTCGAGTTTCCGCCAATCGAAGCGCCCTTCGGCGAGGAAATACTTCGCCGTGGCGGTGAAAGACCAGGTGAGCCGGTCCAGGTCATTCTCCCAATTGAAGCCGCTGCGCCGGATGAAATCCTCGTATTCGGGTTCCCGCAACGCCCCGGTGTTCCCGCCTGGCGCGAAGCCGGCCGCGCGAAGGGCGGCGACATCCACCTGGCCCACGGTGGCGTCGCGCCTGGGCAGGCGGTCGAGGAGCGGCGCCGCCTCCGGCGTGAAGCGCATCCAAAGGAAGACGGCAAGGGCGAGAATGGCGGCGGCGGCCAGCGCCACGCTTCGCTTATCCCAGGAAATCGGCATGCATTAACGATCATGCCACGGCTGCCGCCATCGCCGAGGTTTCCTGCCGCCGCTCCGCCTCCCGCAAGGCGATATAGGGCGCGAGCGTTCGCTGAAGGTTGGAGAATTCCTCGAAGTTGAGGCTCTGCGCGCCATCGCTCAGAGCCTGTTCCGGGTGCGGATGCATTTCGACAATCGCCCCATCGGCTCCCAGCGCAACGGCGGCGCGCGTCACGGGTGCGATGAGGCTCCGCTTGCCGGTGGCATGGCTGGGGTCCACGATCACGGGCAGGTGGGTGAGTTCCCTCAACAAGGCAACGCCGGCGAGATCGAAGGTGTTGCGCAGGGACGTGTCGAAGGTGCGGATGCCGCGCTCGCAGAGGATGATCCGTAGATTCCCTTGAGCTGCAATGTATTCGGCGGCGAGCAGGAACTCCTGGATGGTGGCGCTGAGCCCCCGCTTGAGCAGCACGGGCTTGCGGCTCGCGCCCGCTGCCTTGAGCAACGCGAAATTCTGCATGTTTCGCGCGCCGATCTGGATGAGGTCGGCGTAGGCGGCCACTGCGGGGAGATCGGCTTCGGAGAGCAATTCCGTCACCACGCCAAGGCCGTTCTCGTCGGCGGCGCGGCGCATGAGGCGAAGGCCTTCCTCGCCCAGCCCCTGGAAATCGTAGGGCGAGGTTCGCGGTTTGAAGGCGCCGCCTCGCAGGAGCGGGATGCCGGCATCGCGCAGGAATCGCGCGGTTTCGAAGATCTGCACTTCGCTCTCCACCGAACAAGGCCCCGCGATGATTGGGAATCCGCCCGCGCCGAAGCGCGCGCCATTCACTGCCACCTCGCTGCTCCAGGGCTGGTATTGGCGGCTGACCAGTTTGTACGGGGTGGAGATACGGACCACCCGTTCGACGTTCGGCAACGCCTCGAAAGCATCCGTGGATGGCAATTGCCGGGCTTCCGCGAGGATGCCCAGGATGACCCGTTCTTCCCCCTGGCTGCGGTGTACACGGCAGCCGAACTGCGTGGCCCGCTGGATTACCGCTTCGATGTCGAGTGCATCGGCTTCCGGCTTCATGGCGACGATCATGGTGTTTCTCCCCTAGTTCTCCGCGCCGCCTTGAGGGGGTTTCCGAAAAGAAAAAACCCACTCCGGCGAGTGGGTTGGTTTATTGGATTTCAGTTCGCTTTCGCGGACCTTAGCCCACACCAACCCGGGCGGCGCGATACCAGCACCAAAACCCGAAGCCGTAGGTGTAGGCCAAAACCTGCATGCGAAAATCCAGAATAACCGGCTGGCGAGGAAAATGCAATAGGCCACCACGGGTTTGTGGTGTATTTTATCGAGATCACCCCGATTTCAGCCGGGTTCAGCCTCGGTTTACGCGTTGGCGCGCAGAGCCTTCGCCGCGGACACCATGTTGGTGAGCGCCGGGATTACCTCTTCCCACTGGCGGGTCTTGAGGCCGCAATCCGGGTTCACCCACAGGCGCTCCGCCGGAATGCGCTTCGCGGCGTTCCGCATGAGTTCAACAATCTGCCTCTCCGTGGGAATGTTGGGCGAGTGAATGTCGTAGACGCCCGGCCCAATTCCGTTCGGGTACTGAAAGGTGTTGAAGGCTTCGAGCAACTCCATGTTGGAGCGGGAAGTTTCGATCGTGATCACATCGGCATCCATCGCGGCGATTGAAGCCAGAATGTCGTTGAACTCCGAATAGCACATGTGGGTGTGGATCTGCGTCTCGTCCCGGACGCCGTTGGCGGCAATGCGGAACGATTCGACGGCCCAATCGAGGTATTCTTTCCACTGCGATTTTCGCAAGGGAAGCCCTTCGCGTAGCGCCGCCTCATCGATCTGGATGATCGTCGCCCCGGCGGCCTCCAGATCGAGCACTTCCTGGCGGATCGCCAAGGCAAGCTGGCGGCAAGTGACGGAACGCGGCTGATCGTCGCGCACGAAGGACCAGTTCAGGATGGTGACCGGCCCGGTGAGCATGCCCTTCACCGGCTTCTTCGTAAGGGATTGCGCATAGCGGATCCACTCGACCGTCATGGCCTTCGGGCGGCGGATGTCGCCGAATAGGATTGGGGGTTTCACGCAGCGGGAGCCGTAGGATTGCACCCATCCGTACTCGCTGAAGACGAAGCCTTCAAGCTGCTCTCCGAAGTATTCCACCATGTCGTTGCGCTCCGCTTCGCCATGGACGAGCACATCGAGCCCCAGCGATTCCTGCGCCTGGATGCTGCGGGCGATTTCCGCTTGCATCGCGCTTCGATAGGCCGCCTCATCGCACTTGCCATGCTTGAACTGGCTCCGGGCCTGACGGATTTCGGTGGTTTGCGGGAAGGAACCGATCGTGGTTGTGGGATACGCCGGGAGCTGCAGCAAGGCTGCCTGCTTCGCGGCGCGTTCCGCGTAAGGGCTCTTCCGGGTTCCCATGCCGGGCGTGATTCCGGTAAGCGCCTCTCTCACCTCACGATGGTTGAGCCGGCCGGAATGGCGGCGGGCTTCCACCGCTTCCCGGTTCGCGCGTAGCTCGGCTTCCACAGCCGCCCGGCTGTGGTTCAGGGCTGTGGCGAGAGTCCTCAGTTCCTCCAGTTTCTGCGCGGCGAAGGCGAGCCACGGCTTCACCTCGGCGTCCAACTTATCTTCGCTATCGAGATCCACTGGCACGTGAAGGAGAGAGCAGGAGGGTGCGATCCACAGCCGGTCTCCCAGCGAATGGGCGAACGGCTCCAGCCAGTCCAAGGCCGCGCTCAGGTCCGTTCTCCAGACATTGCGGCCGTCGACCACGCCCAGCGAGAGAATGCGATCCGCGGGGAGCAGAACACTCGCCTTGGCGACTTCATCCCGGGCGCGGATGGCGTCGAGGTGCAGCCCCTGGACGGGGAGTTCGCATGCGAGGGGTAGGTTCTCGAGCAGGGGTCCGAAGTAGGTGGCGAGGAGGAGCTTCGCCTTGCCAGTGCCGAGCGCGGCATAGGCCGTGCGATAGGCCGCCTGCCATCGCGGAGAGAGTTCCGTGACGAGCGCGGGTTCGTCGATCTGGATCCATTCCGCCCCCTGCGCGGCAAGGGCCTCCACGAGTTCCCGGTAGACGGGGAGTAGGCGGGGCAGCAGAGCCAGCGCGTCGCTGCCATCGGAGGTTTTCGCGATGCGCAGGTACGTGACCGGACCGAGGATCACAGGTTTCGGGCTCCAGACGCCCTGCGATTGCGCTTCCTGCAGTTGGCCAAGGAGCCGCGATGGATCCAGCTTGAACGTGCTATCCGCCGTCAGTTCCGCAACGATGTAGTGGTAGTTGGTATCGAACCACTTCGTCATCTCGCCCGCGCTGATACCTTCGCCCGTTCCGGGGGCGGATCGGCCGCGCGCCACGCGGAAGGAGTTGTCGAACGCATCTCCCCGGTAGCCGGCCGCGCGGGGCGGGATGTTGCCCAGGGTGAAGCTCATATCGAGCACCTGGTCATAGAACGAGAAATCGCCTATCGGCGTGCGATCGAGCTTTGCCTGAGCGGCCCAGTGCCGCCGCCGCAGTTCCGCTCCGAGCGCTTTCAGTTCTTCAAGCGAAGACTGCCCCTTCCAATACGCTTCGAGTGCGAACTTCAACTCGCGGCGCGCGCCGATGCGCGGAAAGCCGAGATTGTGTGTCGTAACCATACTTCGTTTCCCTTCATCTCTCATTCTGGGGAATGCGGACTATGAAGTAAAATGGTCATTGTGCATCGATAAATTAGTTTGATTCATAGATAGATATGCTGGAACGAAGTCACCTCGAAATCATTCTGGAAGTAGAGAAGCAGGGTTCCCTGACGGCGGCGGCGGGGGTGCTCTGCCTGACGCAATCGGCGCTGAGCCATTCGATGAAGAAGCTCGAAAGTCAGCTAGGCACGCCGATCTGGCTGCGGGACGGGCGCAAACTGCGTCTCACGCAATCGGGCCGGTACCTCCTCTCGGTGGCCACGCGGGTGCTGCCGCAATTGGCGCTGGCCGAGGAACGGATGGGCCAATATGCGCGCGGCGAGCGCGGAACGCTGCGCATCGGAATGGAATGCCACCCCTGCTACCAGTGGCTGCTCAAGGTCGTCTCGCCCTTTCTCGAGAACTGGCCCGACGTGGACGTGGATGTGAAGCAGAAGTTTCAGTTCGGGGGAATCGGCGCGCTGTTTGATTTCGAGATTGATCTCCTGGTGACGCCAGACCCGGTTCTGCGGCCCGGCCTGCGCTTCGAGCCGGTCTTCGATTACGAGCAGGTGCTGGTAGTGAGCCGTCGGCATCCGCTGGCGCAGGAGGAATTCGCGCGGCCCCAGGATCTGACCAATGAAACCCTCATCACGTACCCGGTGGAGATCGAGCGGCTCGATATTTACAACCAGTTCCTGACTCCGGCGGGCGTGTTGCCGAAGCGGCACAAGGAAATCGAAACCACCGATATCCTGTTGCAGATGGTGGCGTGCAACCGGGGCGTAGGCGCTCTGCCGCGTTGGCTGGTGGACGAATTCGCGGCGCGGATGGATGTGGTGGCCGTGCGGCTTGGCCGCGCCGGGATCGCGAAGCAGATCTTCCTCGGCGCGCGGGCTTCCGATATGGAGACGGATTACCTGCGGGCGTTCTTCGAAACGGCCAGGCGCTTCCCCTCAAGCCCACCGCGTGGATGAACCGGCTGAACCGACGCAGCCTGCCCACGAGGGTGCGGGCGGTCTACCCCGCAGGAAAGACGATCGCCGGGTGATAGAGGCGATGGAGCTTCCGCTCGCCGATGGCGATCAATTCGCCCTCCCTCGAGACGGCTTTCAGCCGGGTGGAATTCCCGGTTTCAAGGAACGGAGAGGCATTGAAATCCCGGCCTTCGCGGATGTTGCGGATGGTCGCTGGATCGACGATCTCGGTGGGAATCTCCGGCAGCAATCGGGCCGCGGGGAGCAGGCGCTCCAGGAGGCGGCCCTCGGCGGAGAGCTCGGCAGCGTCTTCGAGAGAGATCGCCTGTTCAAGCGTGAACGGGCCCGAGGCATGACGGCGCAGCGAGGCCAGATGCGCGCCTACGCCCACGGCATCGCCCAGGTCATGTGCCAGGCTGCGGACATAGGTACCCGGGCCGCAGCGCACCCGGACACGGAGCCGGTTGCCCTCCCCATCGAGAATACGAAATTCGTGGATGCTCACAGCGACGGGCTTGAGTTCCACGGGCTTGTTCTGGCGGGCGAGCTTGTACGCGGGAGTGCCGCCGATCTTCTTGGCGGAGACCGCCGGGGGGATTTGCTCAATCTCGCCGAGGAAGCGCCGAGCGATCAGGTCTTCAAGGGTGCCCACGTCCACCGTGTAAGGCTTCTCTTCCGAAGTCGCTTCGCCTTCGGCATCGTAGGTGCTGGTGCTGAAGCCGAAGCGGATGACGCCCTCATATATCTTTTCTTCCTTGCCGAAGAAGCGAGCGAGGCGGGTGGCTGACCCCACGAGGAGAGGCAGGACCCCGGTTGCCATCGGATCCAGCGTGCCGAGATGGCCGATGCGCCGGGTAGCCGCAAGCCGCCGCATGCGGGCGACGACATCGTGCGAGGTCCAGCCGGCGGGCTTATCAATAACGATTGCTCCAAACATCTTTGGTTCCGACTGGGTGGATTCGTTCTGGATCAGAGGGACCTCCGGCAACAGCCGCGGCCTCCCGGAGGGCGGACGAGGGTTTCCCGTTCGAGCCATCCAAGGGGACGGCCCGATGGCGCGCCCGGTCCGGAATGTTGCCTCGGAATTACTTCTTCGCCATGAGCGCGGATTGATGCGCGATCATGACCCACTTGCCATGCGACTTCTGGTAGACGTGCGTGTAGGCGAGATCGTTGTTGACCTGGCCGCCGTTGACGAGCACCTTGAATTGGGCGCGGGCGGTGAGGATGGCGGTGTCGCCGAAGACCTTCACTTCCATGCGGGAAATATCGATCGCCTGGTAATCGGATGTACTCTTCCGGAGCCGGTTAAAAAAGTCCTCGCGCGTATCCACGGCGCCGTCGGAATGGGAGTAGATCAGGCCCGGGGAAGTAACCCGCTCGAGGGCGGCGTAGTCGCTATCGACCACGGCCTTGGCCCATTCCCGATCGAGCTTCATAATCTGGTCCGTAGTGGCGTCGGCGCTAAGTGTCATGGCGGTAAAGAGGATCAAGAAAGAGGAAAGCAGAAATTTCCACATCGTTGTTGTATTTTGTGATGCGGCGGGCGCGCTCGTCAACCGCACCCGGCCACTCAAAGATGCGCGCGCCATTTCCCGTGCGTAGAATCGATAGAGAACGCGCGCATGTGTGGATGCGCGAAGGCCCGGTCCCGGTGAAGCGTTTTCCCGGTGAGGAAATGAAACGCCAAGATCAGCGGGATCTCTATGCGACCATGCTGGAGCGGCAAGTCCATTCGATTGAAGCTGAGCCTGCCGCGCAGGATGAACTCATCCGCGAGGTGGCCGCCAGCGCCACCTTTGCCAAGGCTCCCGCCCTCCGGAAGCTGTTGCTCTATCTCTGGGAGCACCGGGCCGAAGAGCAGGGTGAGTATTCCATCGCCATTGACGCGCTTGGCAAGCGGGAGGATTTTGACCCGAAGTTGGACGCTTCGGTCCGCGTTCATGTCTCCCGGCTGAGGGCGAGGCTGAAGGAATACTTCGAGAACGAGGGGGAAGCTCAGCCCTTTCGCGTCTCTATCCCTTCGGGCGGCCACCAGCTTCATTGCGTGTGGGAGCGGGACGATGCCGTTGCGTCTCCCTTCTGGAGCACCGTCAGGAAATGGGCGTTACCCGTGGCGCTCGTTGGGTTCGTGTCGATCTCCATGGCGCTCTTCATCCGGAACCGGCAGATGAGCCACGAACTCGCTTTGGCCCGGCAGAACCTGGTCCTTCCGGAGATTTGGCAGGCGATGCTCAAACCGGGGCGCGTCACCCGGGTCATTTACCCCACCCCCGTCTTCTATGCTTGGGGCGACTTGCGCATCCGGGATGTGAAGAACAGCGCAGCCGACGGCTGGAAAACCTCGCCCCGGCTAAAGACAATCGTCGATCTTTTCGGCGAGCCGGATACGACGTCGAAATCCTATACCGTCAGCAGCGATACCGCTGCCGCGATTGAATTGACGCGCTTTCTCTCTTCTCACGGCGTACCGCTGGAAGTGACGAATACGACGGAGGTTTTGCCCCACCAATACGGCAGTGACAACCTCATTTTTCTCGGCATCCCACCGACAAACCCGAGCCTCCACCCTTATCTGAACCGCACGAATTTCTATCTGACGGATGGCCAGAACGCGATTGGCAACCGGAATCCAAAACCGGGGGAGCCGGCGATCTACCGCGTGAGCCAGGTTCGCGAGGGCTCTTCGCTGATTGCCCGCTTCGGATTGCTTACGGTCTTGCCAGGGCACGCTCCGAACACCAGTCTCATCCTTCTTATGGGGCTCCAGACTTCCGCCATCGCCACGTTCGCCGGATCTCCTTCACATCTGGAGAACTGGGCGCGCGAATGGAGAAAAGCCGGGGCTCCATCCCATTTTGAAGTCGTTTTGCTCAGCCGCAGCGATGGAGTGATCACCAAAGAAGTCGAGATCGTTGCCTTTCGTTCCATCACGTAAGTTGCTAAGAATATTACGTAACATCGCGTAACAAACTCCAAGAAACTGTCTGAATCTCTCGTGAGCACATATTCTTGTTTGCAGCCGGACGCGGCTTCGGTCGCTTTGTCTCGCAACGACCAGGTTGCCGCCGTTCCACGGAACGTTTGCCTTGTTTCAAGGAGTTGTCATGTTGCTTACGCGTGCCGTCTTCGTACTATCGGCTCTGTTATCCCTCAGCGGTTTAGCGGCCGCACAGGTTCTTTATGGATCCGTGGTTGGGAATGTGACGGATCCATCC
>JADLCF010000068.1 GCA_020847315.1 Bryobacterales bacterium
GAGCCGGCTTACGATGTGCTGCTCTATCCCCTATATTTCCATTCGCTGCTCGAAGCCGCTCAGCGGGCGGCATTGAAAGCGAAGCAAGGCTACGAAGGTCTGGAGCGAGCATTCAATTTCCTGCAGAGTCTTGGGTACCGCAATGCGGTGGTGGGGATTCTGCTGATCCATCGCCATGACCGGGAGGAATCGCCCGTAACGGCGCGCCGCCGCTTGGGCGAGCCATCGGATTGGCGCCACCTGCTGTGGAGTCTGGAGGCGGAGCGGTTAGCCGTGTCGGACACGGATGGCGCGCAGGCACTGGGCGCCACTTACATCGCTTGCGACGGCGTTGCGATGATCGTGCGGCATCGCCCTTCGTCCGAAGGCTTCACGGCGACGGGCTTCAAGATGAAGACCACAGCGCCGTTTGCGATCGAGACGGAGATCGAAGGGTGGATGAGCTACCTGATCTCGAAGTCCTATGGCGGTATGAACGGCCGGCGGCTGATGGAATCCTGCATCGCGGACGGAATGATCCTGCCCCAGACGCCCGAATCCGAGTTCGCCAAGCTGCTGTGGACCTTTGTGGGCGGGGCGGTGATCGAGAGTTCCCTCTGCCCTCTGCCCATGCGGGGCAAACAGTAGGGCTCAAAGGATGCGGGAGACACCGGGAGCGCATCGATGATTCCTGCTAAAGGCGCGCCACCGCCCCCTCGCGCGGACCTTCTGGAGCAGAGCTATGCGGAGGTGCGGGCGGCGCTTTCGCGGCACAGCTATGACGAAGCCGCGGTGTTGCGCCGCCTGGGTGTAGAAATGCTCCCCGATCTTTTCGAAGGTGGTTTTCACGAGTCCGTCGAAGTGAGGATGGCGGATGGACTCGATGCGTTGATCCGGGTCTTCCTGCTGGGCCGCGGCGTGTCCCGAAGCCGCTTTGCCGAGATGCTCGGGGAGCCATTCCTGGCGGAAGGCCTTGCGCAGGAACTGCTGCGAATGACGGGCGGAGGCGAGCGTCTCTTTGCCACGGTGTCCATTCAGCCGAGCCCCCCTGGGAGCGATGGCGTCTGGATCGTTTCAGACCGCATAATCCCGGCTGAGGAGGCCCGCCTTCCCAAATCGGGAGATCTCGTGTATCCCACGGTTACCCCGAGCGCGCGGGTGTTCCTGCAATTCCTGCCACGGCGGGAGTGCGGGCGCTTTCTCGAGGTCTGCGCGGGCTGTGGACCGGCGGCGATGCTGGCGGCGGATTTCGCGATGGGCGTCACCGCGAGCGACATCGACGCGAGAGCGGTCGCCTTCTGCCGCTATAACGCGCGGCTGAACGAAATCGCCGATTTCGAGGCGCTGACGGCATCGCTCTACGAGAATCTCGCGGGCGAGTTTGACGTGATCGCGGCGCACCCGCCTTTCATGCCCTCGGAGGGGCCGGTGGAGGTCTTCTATGGCGGCGGCCTGGATGGCACGGACCTGCTGCGGCAGTTGATCGCGGAGCTGCCCGGAAAGCTCACGCCGGGCGGCCTGTTCTATGCGGTGGCAATGATGCCGGAGGGGGATGCGTGCCGCCTGGAAGAGCGGGTGAGCCAATGGCTGGGGAGTGGCAAGGCGGAGCACGATGTGTTCTTCTTTCCGCTGCACTCGCGCTCGCTTGTGGAAGTGGCTTACGAGGCGTCCGCCAAGCTCGGCGGGGGCATGGAGGCGGCCTCGCGCTACCGGCGGGCGCTGCTTGCAATGGGGCATCGCGAATTTCACTATGGAGTCTTGCTGGTACGGCGGCATGCAAGCGCGGAAGAAGCCATCCAGGTTCGGCGCAAGCTGAGCGGCGGGACGGGCTGGCGGGAACTGCTCTGGTGCGTGGATTGGGAAACGGCGCGGAAGCCGCCGGGCCGCCTGGGCGCGATGATGGACGCTTCTCTGCGGGCGGCGCCGGGTCTCGAAGTGGTGGTTCGCCACCGGGCCGGGGCGGAGGGCCTCGAACCGGCCGCATTTACCGCCGTGGCTCGATATCCGTTTGAGATGGAAAGCCAGATTCAGGGATGGATGGCCATGCTGCTTGGACAAGCCGGGGGTGGCGGAACCGGCAACGAGTTGTTCGAAGAAGCCAAGCAGGCCGGTTGGATTCACCCGGAGACTCCGGTGGTGGAGTTTGCCCAGCTTCTTTCCACGTTTGTCTCGGGCGGGTTCCTGGAGAGCGGCGTCTGCCCGCTGCCTACTTCCCTTGTTCGCGAGGAAGCAGAATGACCAGTTCCAGGGCTGGATCCGGAAAATCCGCGGGCACGTAAGCGGCGAAGTTCCGCGCGCGCTGCACCGCTTCCCAGGCGGGCCCGCCCTGGCTGAGGCTGAAATACTGATACTCGAGCTTCACGGGAATCGCCGACGGCGGGGAGGGCACGTGGGTGAGCGTGATTCCGGGAAGCGCCTGCTTGATGAGATGCTCGATGTGCGTGGCCGAGCAGGTCTTGACGAGCAGCGGCGTCTTGGAAATGAGCTGCTGCTCGGCGATCTTCGAGGAAATCGCCAGGTACATTTTCGTGCCGTGCAGGTACTTCTCGTTGTCGACGGCCGCGGCGTATACGAAAGGCTGCGTGAGCTTCAGAGGGATGGAGACGCAGTTGCTGGGAACGACGGTTTCAAGCAGGATGCGCAGTTTCTCGTCGAGGTCGTAGATGCACTCCCCCAGCTTCGCGTGGTCGTAGACCGGCAGATCCTGCGGGCGAATCTCGAAGGAGAAGGTGCTGAGCGCCCCGGCTAGCGCCAGCATCACCTGGTAAAGCTGATCGGGATGCCCGCGGCGCACTTCGTAGAGATGGCGCAGCAGCGGGAGATACGTGTTCACCGTGTAGAGCAGCCAGAAGTTGGCGATGTCGGACGCGGTGAAATCCGCGAGACTCATTTTCCGCTGTCTGCGGGATGCCGAGAGGGTGGTGCTCTTCGCGGTGAGGATCTCCACAAGGCGCCGCGCAATGGCCATCACCGGTTCACTGGCGCTGATGTTCAGAAGCGGCGGCACATACTGGGGGTCTTGCCGGAACGTCCCCGCCTCGGTGCGCAGAATGCGGGCCGCGCCCAGGACGGAATAGCCTTCATGAGGGTCCAGGTCGGTAAGAAAACGAAAATTCTTTGAGGCGACGTATACGGGCTTCTCCGTGATGCCGTTATTCTCGTCGCGAAACGTGCGGACCAGCGAGCGGTAGCGGGCGTCGGGCGCATTGGAGCCCATCGCCACATTCACGGTCTTCTCGCGGTAGAGCGGCAAGGCCAGAAAGATTTCCGTGGCGTTGCGATTCTCTCCGAAGCAATCGGCCAGCGGACGCTCCGGGGGCAGGTTGTCGGCATCCGGGAAGGCGAAGGGCAGTCCATCGGGCATCAGGCCGCTGGCCGAGGCGATGGAGACCAGCCCTTCGGAGAGCGCTTCCTGGTTGAGGAGAACCTCATTGAATCCCCAGGGCCGGAACTGCGTGCCGCCGACGTGAGCGTACAGGACATTCTCCAGGAATCGATTCTGCACCTGGAGATGCTGCGGAGAGAGAAATGTGCCTTTGGCCCAGATTACCGGCTGGAGGGATTTCATAGCGATTCAGGGTAGCAATCCGTAGTCTATCCTGCAATGCGCGAATCCGGGGAAGCAAAGTGCAAGTTGGCTGATCCCTTTCCTTCATTGACATCGCTAAGCATTAGTGAAGACGGAGAGACTGGCGGGATGAGCGGCGATACCAACCGGGAAACATCCCGGATGAGATCGGGAGATCACCGGTGGTACCCGGCTTCGAAAATTGGCCGCAAATTGGCTGGATGCGCTTGTGTGGTTCTGGTAAACTCAACCTGCAAGCTGGGCCACAATCTGGGACCCTTATTCCAAAAACTTGAAACCAGGAGTGAGTGATGGCGCAACA
>JADLCF010000069.1 GCA_020847315.1 Bryobacterales bacterium
CGGTGACCATTTGCGATTCCGAGATTCGCGAGGCCCTCTCCGAGTGCATCGACACCATCATGAACGCAATCCGTGTCGCCCTGGAGCGCACGCCGCCCGAACTCAGCGCGGATATTAGCGACCGCGGAATTGTACTCACGGGCGGCGGCGCGCGCATCAAAAATCTGGATCGCCGGATTCGCGAGGAGACGGGCCTGCCGGTCTCGGTGGCGGAAGATCCGCTGGCGTCGGTGGTTCTCGGAACCGGGCGAATGCTCACCGATTTCAAGCTGCTGCGGCGCGTGGCCATCGACTAACGGCGAGTTGCGCGATCTGGACGCGGCCAAGGCGGGCCTCGCGGCAGGCTTCGCTAAAATTTAAGGAGAGAAACCTAGAAACCAAGCCGCCGTCCGGCGGAAGCGGAAGGACATGGAAACGCTGCTCACCCGGTATCGAGGCGTGCTTGTGCTGGTGCTGATCCTCGCGGTGCAACTGGTGATGCTTGGCGTGCAGGTCCGCAATCAGCAGGATATCCGGCTCGTCCGCGTCTGGGCGGTTTCCGCGGTGACCCCGCTCGCGATGATTCTCGATGGGGCCCGTTCCGCAGTCACCCATACCATCGATAGCTATATCGATCTCCGGGGCGCCCGCGAGGATAACGTATCCCTGAAATCCCAGGTGGATTCGCTTCGACGCCAGAATGAGTTTCTGAAGGCGGAGCTCGCCACGGCGGACCGCGCGGACCGGCTGCTCGAATTCAAGCAGCGGATCCCCTCGCGGACGATCGCCGCGCGCATTATCGGCACTAACGCCGCGCCTTCCTCCCAAGTGGTATTCATCGACCGGGGCGCGAGCGACGGCCTGATCAGCGGGATGGCCGTGATCAATGGAACGGGCGTAGTGGGGCGCGTGCTCGATGCCTACCCGAACACGGCGCAGGTGATGCTGATTACGGATCCCAGTTTCGCGATGGGCGTCATCTCGCAGAAGGGCCGCGTAGTGGGAACACTGCGCGGACTCGGCCAGCGGCGCTGCATGGTGGATTACGTCGAGAGCCATCTGGTGGTGGAAAAGGACGAATGGTTTTATAGCTCCGGGGACGACCGCGTTTTCCCGAGGGGCCTCCCCATCGGACAGGTGGTTTCGGTGGCGCAAGGCAATGCCTTCCAGGATATTTATGTGGAACCGGCCGGCATGAAGCTGGGTTTGGACGAAGTGCTGGTCGTGCTTGAGGCCGTGCACCAGACCGTGCCGCCCGTGACGCCGGAAGCCATTCCGCCCCTGGCGCCCGCCCCGGAGAAGACGCTGGAAGCGATGCCCGAAGTGAGCATGGGAGAGACCTCCGCCGCGCCGCCTTCGGAAGTGGCCACCGGCGGGAGCCCCACGGGCGCCCCGGCCGGCACCCCATCCGCCGCAAGCGCGACGGGAGGCGCCGCCCCGGCCCACACGCCTCCGGCTCGAAGCCCGCTCTCGACGGATGCGGATCGCCTGCTCGAACGCTACCGGCGCATCGGCCAATCGCAGAACCATCCCTTCGGGGGCGGCTCCGTGGGAACACCGGCGCCCGATTTCAACCGCCCACCCGCTCCACCCGCGGCAAGCGTGACGGCGGAAGGAACGCACGAGACCGGAACCGCTGCCACGGAATCGCCCGTGAATGCGCCCCCTCCGTCGCCCGCGCCCGCCAGTCCGGCAAAGGCGGCGCCGGCCAAGCCCGCGCCCGTCAGAACAGCACCCGTCACCGCTTCACCCGCGAACGCCTCTCCGAGAAATACGCCCAGTAGCACGCCGTCCACCGTGGCGGCCCCGAACCCACGATGAGAGTCGACGCGGATCGTTTATTGATCGATTCTCCGCACGAGCGGCAGATCCTCCGCTTTCCGTGGTGGGTGCTGCTGCTTAGCTCTCTGTTGGCGGTGCTTTTTCAGATTTATGTGCCGGCTACGTTCCGTTTCCTGAATTTTCTTGAAATGCCGCTATTGCTGGTGGTGTATTTTCCGCTTATGTGGCGGCGGCAGATTCTCGGCACCGTATTCGGCTGTGCGCTGGGCCTATTTCAGGACACGCTCTCCCACCACCCGATCGGCATGTTCGGCATCGCGAAAACGCTGGTGGGCTATTTCACGGCAACCGTCGGGATGCGCTTCGAGGTGGACCATTGGGCGGTGCGCTTCCTGCTGGTGCTGTTTTTCTTCGTTTTCCACCGCGTTTTCTATTGGGTGCTTTCGAACTCGGTATTGCACATTCCGCTCGAACTCGATTTGGGAAGAATGGCCATCTCCGGGCTATTAAACGCGGTGGTGGGAATCTTTTTGTTTAACATATTAGACAGGACGCGCGAGTCCGCTTGAGAGAGGCT
Organism: Bryobacterales bacterium; assembly: GCA_020847315.1. Lineage (GTDB taxonomy): Bacteria > Acidobacteriota > Terriglobia > Bryobacterales > Bryobacteraceae > JACTMJ01. Next base: position 2,339 of record JADLCF010000069.1, read on the forward strand.
GGAGTGCGGGAATTTCCTCGAAATCTCGAGAAAGTGTTTGGATCCGGCGCTGTCTTCGCGCGGGAAGACCGGCGCGGCATGGACTTCCGCCTTTCCCTGTTCCAGTATGCGGTTTTCGCGGTATTTCTCTTCCTGATCGCCGGGTTCTGGCAGCTTCAGATTGTGCAGGCGGACACCTACGCCGCGCGCGCGAACGAGAACCACATCAAGAGTCTCCCGATCCTCGCGCCGCGGGGCAAGATTCTCGACCGTGAACGCCGCGTGATTGTGGACAACCGGTCTTCGTTCAGCGTGGTCCTCTCCCGCGAAGGCGTGCAGGAGAGCGCGCTGCGCAGCATCGCCGAGGGGTTGGGCGTGGATGCCACGGAACTGCTGGCCCGGCTGAACCGCTTCAGCAAGCGAGCCCGCTATGAGCCGATCATCGTCAAGGAACAACTGAATTCGGGCGAAGTGGCTTTCGTCGAAGCCCACCGCCGCATGCCCAACTACCCGGATATGGAACTCATCCGCGAACAGCGGCGGCTCTACCCTTCCACCGGCATCGCGGCCCACCTGATCGGCTATGTGGGCGAAGTGAGCGAGCGTGAGCTCGACACGCTGGAATTCGCCCGCTACTCCGAAGGCGACGTGATCGGAAAATCCGGTGTCGAGCGAACCCACAACGACATTCTGATGGGCGTTGACGGCAAGCGTCAGGTGGTGGTGGATAGCATGGGCAACCACCGCTACCGCATCGGGGAAAAGCCCGCCGTGAACGGCAAGGATCTGACGCTCACCATCGATCTCGATCTTCAGGTGGTGGCGGAACTGGCAATGGACGGCAAGCGGGGCGCGGTGGTGGCGCTCGACCCCCGCAACGGTGAGGTCCTCGCGCTGGTAAGCCGCCCCACTTACGATGCAAATGGGCTTTCCGGCCGGATTCGCGCCGAAGACTGGCGCGAGATTGTGAACAACCCCTTCAACCCACTCTTGAACCGGAGCATCCAGGCCCAGTTGGCGCCGGGCTCCACGTTTAAGCCGATTATCGCCATCGCGGGATTGGAAGAAGGGGTCATCGATGAAAATTTTCGCGTCTCCTGCAGCGGAGGAGCCACCTTCTACGGGCGCTATTTCAAGTGCCACAAGCGGGGCGGCCACGGCAGCGTGAACCTGCACACGGCGATGGCGCAATCCTGTGACGTCTATTTCTATACTGTCGGAAATATGCTGGGGATCGACAAGATCGCCAAGTACGCGGAAATGGCCGGTTTCGGTTCGAAGACGGGGATCGATCTTCCCCACGAAGCGGCAGGAACGGTGCCCAGCACCCGCTGGAAATTGGAAAACTACCGGCAGAAGTGGTACGCCGGCGAAACGATCTCCGTCGCCATCGGCCAAGGCGCGCTCACGGTCAGCCCAATTCAACTCGCGTATGCGATGGGCGGCCTGGCCAACGGGGGCGTCTGGGAAGAACCCCACGTCGTGAAGTCCGAGACCGGCAAGCTGGAGCCGCACAAGGCCAACTGGAACCCCGAGCACATCAAGAGCGTGGTCGGCGGCCTCTATGCCGTAGTGAACGAGGGTGGCACGGGCATTCGGGCGCGAATTCCAGGCATCCCCGTTTGCGGCAAGACCGGCACCGCGCAAGTGGCTTCCAACGACCTTGTGGCCGCGACAAAGAATCCGGAACTTTACAAGGATAATGCGTGGTTTTTCGGCTTCGCGCCCTGTGACCACCCTGAGATTGTAGTGGCGGCGCTCTTTGAAGCGGGCGAGCATGGCAACCTGGCCGCGCCCATCGTGCGCGACGTCATCAAGGCTTATTTCGACAAGAAGAACCGGGGAGAAATCTCCCAGAGGCAGGCGCCCAGAGTGCAAACCGCATCCCGGAACCCGGCGCCGGCGCTGCCTGCCGCTACCACCGCGCCGCAGGTGGAAGAAGTGGACGGACGACCGGATGAGGCCCAACCATGATCGCGCGCAATTACAGCTTCCGGGATCTTGACTGGCTGTTGCTTTTCTCGGTCATCGCCATTTGCCTGATCGGCATCGTTCAGATCTATAGCGCCACGGCATCCTCTTCGCTCGACAACTCCTGGGCCAAGCAGACCCTCTACCTGGTGGTAGGCCTCGTGCTGATGGCGATTCTCAGCACAATCGACTATCACGTGATGGTGGAACAGGTGCCGCTCTTCTACCTTCTGGTGACCGGCGGGCTGGTGGCCGTTCTGCTTTTCGCCCCACGCATTAACGGCGCGAAGAGCTGGATTCCCATCTATGGGGGCTTCAATCTGCAGGTCTCCGAGTTCTCAAAAGTAGTGATACTATTGGTGGTAGCCAGGTACCTCTCCGAGGTAAGAACGGAGCACTTATCCTTAAGCGATTTACTGCGCTTGGGTGCGGTGA
>JADLCF010000070.1 GCA_020847315.1 Bryobacterales bacterium
AGAAACTGCCGCTGGTAGTGATCATCGGCCGTCCCAACGTAGGCAAGTCCACGCTGTTTAATGCCATCACGGGCACGCGTCGAGCCATCGTCGGCGACGAGCCCGGAATCACTCGCGACCGCATCAATGGGCGCGCGACGCACCTGCGCCGCCCGTTCCGGATCACCGATACGGGTGGCATCATCGTAGACGATAAGGACTTCATCCCTTCGCAGATTTACCGTCAAGCCCGCTTTGCTTTGGATGAAGCCGCGAAGATTGTCTATGTGATCGATGGCCGGACGGAGATCACGGCGGCGGACCGGGACTTGCTGGCCATGCTTCGCAACGAAGGCAAGCGCGTATGCCTGGCCGTGAACAAGATCGACGCGCCCTCGCGCGAAAGTCTCGTTAGCAATTTTTACGAACTCGGTTTGAGTGAAGTGTTCGCCGTCTCCGCCGAGCATCGGCTGGGGATTCGCGAACTGCTCGATTCGGTGACCCGCGACTTTCCGGAGGCCGAGGAGCCTGCGGAGGTAGAAGGTTCGGATGAGGCTGCCGGCCAAGCGCCCGCGAAGCCAAATCTCAAGCCGGCGGGCCCCATCCGGGTTGCCATCATCGGACGGCCGAACGTGGGCAAGAGCACGCTGCTGAACGCGCTCTCGGGCGAAGAGCGCGCGATCGTCTCCCCGATCGCCGGAACCACGCGCGACGCCGTGGACGAAGTCGTCGAGTGGAACGGCAACGAGTTTCTCTTCGTCGATACGGCCGGCATCCGGCGCAAGGGCAAGACGCGCCTGATGGCCGAGAAGCTGAGCGTCGTGATGGCGCGCAAGCACATGGAACTGGCCGATGTGGTGCTGCTCGTCACCGACGCCGAAGAGGGGATTGTCGGCTCCGATGCTACCATCGCCGGCTACGCCCATGAAGAAGGCCGCGCGGTGATCATAGTCGTCAATAAGTGGGACCTGCTGCCCTCCGCGGGCAAGCGGCAGTTCGAGCGCGACCTTCGCGACCAGCTCAAGTTTCTCGATTACGCCCCGGTGATCATCATCTCCGCTCTCGAAGGCTCCGGCGTCAATCGCATCTTCCCGGCCATCCAGCGTGTCTACGCCGCCGCCACTAAGCGCGTGGGCACGGCGGAACTGAACCGGTTCGCCTCATTCCTCAACGTCCGGGAGACGAACAAGATCTACTACATGACGCAAGTGGCGATCCGCCCGCCTACCTTCGTGCTCTTCGTGGATCACGCCGACGAGCTACACTTCTCGACGGAGCGCTATGTGGTGAACCAGCTTCGCGAGGCATTCGGGTTCGAGGGAACGCCCATCCGGGTGAAGATTCGCAGCAAGCGGGGCAAGGCCTCGAAGTAGACATCGAGCTTAGCGTGGCACGAGCATGGTGATCGCCGTGGGCGCGTGCGCGCGCAGGGCGCCCCGCAACGCGGAGGAGGGCAGGAGGTCCACCACTTCGCGGAATGGAGCGATTGCACCCATAGGGATCACCGCACGGAAGCGGTCGGCCTGTTCCCGATAGTCGTAGCGCTCGTACCTTGGCTGGGGTAGCACTCCGGAGGCGAGCCACCGTGCCAGAAAGCTCTCCGCTCGAAACCATCGCCGCGCTCTGGCCACCTCGCCGGGAATCGCCACCTTCCGCGTGCCGGCGGAGACTTCGATCTCCCGAATCTTTCCCTCGTCGAGCGGACGTTCCGGCCAATCATCGGGCAGCATATCGAGAACCTCCGGAAGGCAGCCGGTATCGTCCGCCGCCTCCCAACGCATCCGCGACAGCCCCAAGACGAAGCTGCCGCGCTTCAGGATCTCTTCAATGCGCGGCGCATCTTTGCCTGTCACGCTCACGATCCAGGTGACCAGTTCGACGAGGGGCGTTTCCCGATGCTGCACCGGGGATAAGGAGATGGCGCCCGCATCTTCGGAACTCACCCGGATTCGCACTACGCTGTCTTTCGATAACTGCATCGCCGCCTGCTACTAAGCACTGTTCCATACCGGAGGGGTGGGCACAAGCGCGGATGCCGGAAGCCATCCGGTAACGCCACACCGCTCGATGCAGCGTAACATGGGCCTATGGAACCCATCGCGCCCGCAGGCTTGCCCGACCCCATTTACGCCGTTCCCGTGGATGTTGCCGCTTTTGTCGATACGTTCACGCAGGGCCCGTACCATGAACCTGTCCCGGTGAACTCCTGGCAGGAATTCCAGATGTTTTTTGGGGGATTCGAGGCGACGAGTGAGGCGAGTTACGCCGTGTATCTCTACTTCGAGAACGGTGGGGAGTTCGCCTGGGTGGTGCGCGTGCCGGACCCCGTAGAAGGCGGGCCGGCCTTGATGAGCGCAAGCGGCGAGCGCCAGGCATCTCCCGCTGCGCTCGCGGATTCGCTGATCGGTGCGGCGGATGCAAAGACGGGCATGCACGCCCTGCGCGGCCTCGAACGCAGACGCCCTGGAGTTCTGGCCATTCCCCGCGCGGCGGAGTTGGGCGCGCACGGGGCGCGGGTGTACGGCGAGGCGCTTTCCCTGACCAAGGAACTCGGGATGTTCCTGCTGATCGACCCTCCGCTGCTTGCCGATTCTCCCGCGGAACTGCTCAACTGGCTGAACGCCAATCCCGGTCTTCGCGATGGGAACGCGGCGTTGTATTACCCCCGCCTCTACTTTCCGGATGCGCTTCAGCACGGGCGCAACCGGAGTTTCGCACCCAGCGGCGCCGTGGCGGGGTTGTTCTCCTGGCTCGATCAGGAGCGGGGCGTCTGGCAAGCCCCTGCCGGTTTGCATGCCGCCCTGGAAGCGGTGACCCTCACCCGCGAGCTGAGCGCTGATGAGTTCGGGCCGCTAACGCACGAGGGGGTCAATACGATACGAGATTTTCCCGGCCATGGCGCGGTGCTTTGGGGCGCGCGGACACTTGCCGGAGGGAGCGCGAACGATCCCGAGTGGAAGTACGTGCCCATCCGGCGATTTCTTCTCTTTCTTAAACGCAGCCTCTCCCAGGGCATTCGTTGGACGGCCTTCGAGCCGAACGGCGAGCCCTTGTGGATGAAAGTGCGCGCCGCGGTTGAGCCCTTTCTCGTGGACCTCTGGCGGCAGGGCGCCATGCAGGGAGCGACGGCTAATCAAGCCTTTTTCGTCCACTGCGACCCTACCACCATGACGCAAGACGATCTTGACAACGGGCGTCTTGTGATGCGGGTCGGGATCGCGGTGGTAAGGCCAGCAGAGTTCGCTATCCTCCGCATCACCTCATGGACCAGCGAGGCAGCGCAAGACCCCACATAGGATCGCACGGGCGCCGGGCTGAAAATACAGGTGAGGCGGCATGGGTTTCCCTCGGATGTTTCGTTTGGAGGGGGCGTCTTGCGGAAAGAAACATCGGCGAACGGAGACTTGGTTGCGTTCGTCGATGTGGGAGTCTTCCGCGGCTCTTGCGGCGTCCGCAAGGGATGCGCCGGTTACCAGCGAAGCGTACCGAGGAGCTTCGTCATGATGCCTGGCAGGGCGGCGTCAAACTGCTCTCCCGAGCCCCGGAGCAATATCACCGCTTTGACGCCCGTCCAATAACCCGCCTCCCCGAACCGCAGGCTGAAGACGCGGAATTTCGCTCCAAGCTGCTGGTCCGCCGGCGCCCCCGACGCCCCCAACTCCGCCGCGCATGCAGTGAGAGCGGGTGGCCAGCATGCGGCTGAGCTGGCGATGAGGGGCCCACAGCCGGCTGGTGCAGCCCCCAAGGTCGAAACCATCGAAATTGCTTGTGTGCAGGCAGTTGCAAGTAACCCAGACATGCGGATCTGACCCTGTTTTGGCACTGCTACCGTGTTCTTCACCATGCGGTGCAGCCTTCGGTAGATCGTCCGGTGACAGGAGATGAGGGTTGCGCTGATCGCGAGAGCGATGCCGGCCTCCTCATCCACGCCAGCGGCGGCCAACGCGCGATCCGCCTCCTGAAGTTCATCGGGATCAGCAACGGCCCGGAGATGCCGCCGCCGGATCTCCGTGACGGATTGAACCGGCGCTGTGGCGATATAACTTAGCCCGAGCGCTGCCGCTGTCCTTGGACCCACGATGCCGTCGCAGCGGAGATTCCTCAACCGTTGGAATTCGCGGACCGCGGCCTCCGTGCGCATCCCGAGCTGGCCATCGACCACGAGATGTTTTGCAGGAACGACTTGATTCAGGGTTGCCTGGAGCGTCTTCACGTCCTCCCCCGATGAACCCACCATCAGTGGACCGTGGATTTGTTTCACAGCCCCCTCCTTTCGGCCCAGTTCAAGGGCCAACTAATGGCAGAAGTTACGGTTGTTGGGAGCCCGGCTGGGCGGGGGCTCCGGGGCGAAAGGTCGACTTTCCTCAATCATACATCGGAGTTACAGATGTACAAGCCTTTTTTAATTAAGTATGTTTGCCATATTGATATAGCAAAGGCAAGCGCACGTGTACTTGCATTGACTGTTCATCGATCCACAATCGGCCGAAGGGAGGGCCGCGCCGCGGCCCTCCTCGCGAATCTACCTCGGCTGTTCCCGCCGCCGGCGCTCTCTCGCGATCAGGACCGCCAGTGGGCCGATGAGGAGGAGCAAGGGGGTGGGCTCCGGCACGGGGCTTATTCGATCTTCCACGGTGACCGATGCGGTAGTGAAGATTTCAAAATCGCCATCGACCGGGATGCCGTCCACGAAGGGATCGCCCTCGAACAGGTTATAGACCACGGAGATGGCCCCGGCATCCACGCTCCCGGGAGTGGCTGCATTATCGATTGTGTACTCGCCCACACCGGCCATGATCGTACCGTCGTACGTCTCCATCCATGATTGGCTTGGCGCGAGCATGATCCCGTTCGCCGCGATGAAGTCACTGTACACACCAAGAAGTTGAGTGCAGGTACTGAAGAACGGGTCTTCGCCGGCCTGGCAGAAGTACGAATTTGCCACCATCAGGTAGTTGTCGCTGCCATTCGTCAATGAGAATCCCCACCCCACGGTGTCTCCGGGCGCGCCGGAGACGGCCCCGTTGGACGGAATGAGGGTGAGCGTGATCGGATCGGCTTTCGCGGCCGTGATGAGTATCAGAACTCCGAGAATCGCTCCCATCAGGTTACGGATCATAAAGTCCTCCGAGGCAAAAGTTCCTATGGGAATTGGTTCAGACGGACAATGCTGCCCGTCGACGTTCCGTTGTTCGCTGATTCCATCACCTTCACGGTGAAGGTCGCGTTTGATTGACAGGTGCTGAAATCAATTGTTACCGCGAGGGGTGTCTGCGTTCGCGGCGCGATGTTGCCCACCCCCACGGGGAAGGCTGCCGGGCTGACAATGACCGGCTGGCAGGCCGCGCCGCGCGTTTGCTGCAACGAAATACTCAAGACTTGGGCGTTCAGCGCGGACCCTGGACCGCTTGCGCCGATATTGAGCATCCATTGGCGCTGGTTCATCGGGCCGGACTTCCTAGCGATGGCGCCGCCGAGCGTCGTCGGGCCGGGAACCGCGTTGGTCAGTTCGTAGCCGGCCGGAGCCAACGCACCGGCGGCGGTGGCCGATACCTGGTAATTACCGGCCAGAGAGTTTGCGGTAAGGACCGGCGCGATGGCGACACCGGACGCGTTGGTGTTCACGATTGCCGACGTTGCACCGCCGGAAAAGACGCCACTCACGCCCGTTGCGGGGACCGTGAAGGTGACCGGCACGCCGGGAACCGGCTGCTGGCTGCCATCCGTGACCGAGGCTGCAAGCTGCGTGGCGAAGGGTGCGCCTACATTCGCGACTTGTGGCGTGCCCGCGACCGCCGCGAGTGCGTAATCCCAAAGGTTCAAGGTGACGGGCACGAGCAGCGGGCTGTTTGCGGCGCCGGACGATGTGACGATGACGCTGCCTTGGGACTGTGCGGCCACGATGCCAGTGGTATCCACGGAAACACCGATCAAATTCGCCGACGTATCACCCGAGGATGGGTTCGTGAGAATCCAGCTTTCGCCCGACGATAGCGTAAACGGGAAATCCCCTTCCGATGAACCAACGACGATGCTCTGAGACGGGGGATTCGCTCCTCCGCGCAGGGCGTTGAAGGTGAGGGACGCAGGCGCGGAGACCGCGTTCGGCAGCACCGGTGGCACGACGAGGTTTTGGCAGTACGCGAAGTCTTCATTCGTGACGACGCCGTTCACTACCGGATCTCGCGGATCGCTTGCGCCGACGGAGCGGCCCATGGCTGCCTGAAGCAGATCGAGATCGATCTGCTCAAGCGTGCCGTTGGCATCGACATCGCACGAAGGCGCGGCGGTGAGCAAGGTATTCGAGAAGCCAGCGGAGAAGCCATCAAAGACTTCGACGCGGCCGATGTAGTAGCCGGTGCGATCCGGAGTGACGGTGGGCTCCGCGAGCGAAGGCCCGTTGAGCACCGCCGCGCTCGACGCGGGCAGCGCATTGAGCCACCAGGAATAGGCCACCGGCAACGGCCCCCCATCCGGGTCGCCGGATGCCAAGGCATTCAGCGTGACAAGCGTGCCGGGCAGCGCGAACCGGTCCGGCCCCGCCTCCGCGTTCGGAGGCACATTCGCGGAAAGGGCCTGGGTGTAGCCGGAGAATGCATGCACGGTGACAGTATCGACGGTGAAACCGGTGGTATTGCTAACGCGCAGGTTGAGGACGAAATCGCCCGCAACGTCTGGAACGAACTGGGCCCCGGATGAGGATGCATTCTGAATCTGCGCATCCGTCAAGGCGCTTCCAGCGGGGAGCGTCTGGAACGTCCAGAGATAGGTTAGGGGAAGCGGCGGCGTATTGGCATCGAAACTGGCCGAGCCGTTCAGGGGAACGGGCTGCGAGAGCACGCGCGCGTTCCGGTCTCCGCCCGCGTTCGCATTCGGTGGGAGGTTGCCGGCCGCCGCGGTGACCAGCACCTCGTCAGCGAGGCTATCGAGTGTTCCGTTGTTCACGACCAACCGGAGCTGGTAGACGCCATCGACATCCGGTTTGAAGTACGGCTTTGGCGTTGCGGCGTTTCGGAGAGCGGCGGCGTTGAGCGCGCTGCCCGAGGGAAGCGTTCCGAAGGTCCAGGCGAAGGTGAGCGGAAGGCCGTTCGGATCATAGGAATCCTTCCCATTCAGGATGGCGAACCCGCCGGTCTTGGCGTTCTGCGGTTTGCCGGCCTCGGCCACGGGCGGGAAGATCTGCGCGGTGTAGGTGACCTGCGCATCCGACGATCCGGCGGAGTTTTCCACCTTGAGGTTGAAGACGTAGCTGCCCAGCACGTCCGGACGGAATACCGCCAGGGGCGACGAGGGGAAGCCGATGGAAGAAGTCGAGAGGCTGCTGCCGGAAGGCGCGGACATCAGACTCCAGGCATAGGTATCGGGAAGCGGCGGCGTATTCGGATCCGAACTTGCGGAGCCGTTGAGCACCGCAACACGGCGGAGCGGGATCGTTCCACCCGTCCCGGCATTGGCGCTCGGTGGAAGCGTAGCCGCGGGGCCATTGATCTCCACGGTGTCACTTGCTGTGAGCGACGGGTTGGTGAGGGAGGTCACGGTCACGGTAACGGTGCTTGCGCCCGGCCCTGTCACCGTGGTGTTCAGCGGGAAGGCTGCGCTGCTGAGCGCGGTGACAAAGAAGGGGCCGATCGACGGTCCGGCCTGGCCGCTCGAATCAACGAGCGATGCCGTGACAGATCCCGTCGTTCCGGAGATCTGCGCCATGTAGGAGTCCGCGGCATTGCCCGTATTCCCTGTGGTGAACTGGAAGCCCACGGAATCCGGCGCCGTGCTGACCGAAACGCTCGAAGGCGCAATCGAGGCGGTGACACCCGGGTTCGGCGGCACCGTCACGGTCGCCGTCAGTATTGCCTGTACAGCCGGTTGCGATTGGGAGATCACCCTCACCTGGAGCGGCGTGTTCGACGGAACCACATAGTTCACGGTATTGAAGGTGATGGGGACATTCTGGAAGCCGTTCGGCGCAAGCGTGATTTGGGCAGGCACGGAGGCCGCTTGCGCAAGGGGGCCGGCGATGGACAGATTGAATGTATCTTGCACGGCGCCCTTGTTCGCAATGACGGCGGTGAAGCTGGTGCTCGGAGTGCCGATATTCGGGGTGATGTAGCCTTGGATGCCGGCGCCGGGCACATTCAGAACGATGTTCAAGTTCTGGATAAGCGTTCCGAAGTAGCTGACCGGAATTGTGACGGGATAGAGGCCCGGAGCGGCGTTTGCGGGCACCTGGAATGTGCCTATGAGGGTCGACGTGCCACCGGGCTTCACGCCGGCAATGGAAGAGGGTGTAAAGCTCCAGGACGATCCGACCGGAAGTCCGGCGGGTACTCCAGCTTGGAAGTCACTCGGGGTATTTCCCGTGTTGGTGATCGAGATCGCGAACGGTTGCGAAGTGGCGCCTCTACCGGCGACAACCTGGCCTGGCGCGATGGAGGCCGTGAAGTTGATGACCGCCGTGTTCGTGTTGAAGCCGAGGATGGCCGTGCCGTCGCCCACCTGAAGCTTGGCCGAAACCGACGCGGAAACTCCGCCGGTGCTGTTGGCCGCCACCGTGAAGGTGTAAGTGGTCGCCTGCGTGTTGAGCCCGGGGGTGAGGGATACGGTAAAACTCTGGCTGCCTCCATTCGGGACGGTTACGCTAGGCGGAATCGCCGTGGTCCAGCCGGAGGGCGCCACCAGCGACAGGTTGAAGGTCTGCGCGCTCGACGTTGGATTCGAGATCGTGACGGTA
>JADLCF010000071.1 GCA_020847315.1 Bryobacterales bacterium
AAGCCGGCTGCCGGGCCGTCGTCGGAGAGCGCCTCAAATGCTCAGGAATGTTCTGGTCTGTCCGCGGCGCCAACGCCATCCTCGCCCTGCGCTGCTGCCGCCTGACTCGGAGATTCGAGGACTACTGGGCTTCACGCGCCCGGGCCGCCTGACTTTCCATTTCTATGTCGCACACCCGGTACGCGCCGGCCTTGCAGCAGCGGCTGCAGCGCTCTCCCCTGCATCGAGGAAGGAGCGTTCACTCCCGCATATTCGAGCAGGGTCGGGGCAATGTCGATATTGAGCGCCATCGGCTCCAGGCCCTGCCCACGCTGCGCTTGCGGCGCGCGCGGATCGTAAATTACCAGAGGCACGCGAATCGACTCTTCGTGCATGAACCACTTGCCCGCCAAGCCGTGTTCCGCCAGATAAAAGCCGTTATCTCCGACATACACAATCACGGTGTTCTCAGACACGCCGCGCCGCTCGAGCGCTTCGCGCAGCCGCCCCACCTGTTCGTCGATCCCCGTGATCAGCCGGAAATAGTTCTTCACGGAGCGCTGGTAGAGTTCCGGCGTTGAGAAGCGAACCGCCCACCGCCGCCGCGCTTCCGAGGCTTGCATGCTCAGGGGAAGTTGCGAGATGAATCGAGGCGCTGCCGTCTCCGGCATCGGAATCTCGACGTCTCGGTAAAGCGAGTCATAGCGCGGATCCGGCAGAAACTGGAGCGGGTCCTGGTCCTGCACATGGGGAGCCTTGAAGCTCACGGAGAGATGGAACGGTTCTCCCGGTTTGCAGCCATCCAGAAACTCCACCATCTGGTCTCCCATCCGGTCTGTAAGGTGCCTGCCCTTGTGCCCGGCCTCTGGAAAATACTCTCCCTGGCCCTGGAATCCCCGGAAGTAGTCGAATGCCTCGCGCGGCATCTTGCCGCCGTCAATCCCCCACTTGCCCACGAATCCGTTCCGGTAACCTGCCTGTTTGAGAAGAGCCGGGTAGCTCCGCGCGAATAGATCGCCGCCGAACGAATCCTTGAAGCTCCAGATCCGGTGCGAATGCGCATGCAGACCGGTGAAGATGCTCGCCCTGCTGGTGACGCAAATTGCCGTGGTGACGAACATATTTTGGAAGCGCGTGCCCGAAGCCGCCAGCCGGTCGATCTGCGGTGTTCGAATGATGGGGTTCCCCATGCATCCGAGCGCATCCCAACGATGGTCGTCTCCCAGGAGGAAAACCAGATTGGGGCGTCCTGCGCCCTGCGCCGAGGCGCGGCCCCGCAGCAGGTACGGAGCGGCCGCGGCGGCTCCGGAGGATACGAAATGGCGCCGGGTAAGGGATGGCATCGGCCTTACTGTACCGCATCCTGCCGGGCAATTCCTCGCGGTGCAATGGCTGCCGTCCATAGAGGAGGTGCAAAATAGGCGACACTGGCAAGTAGGCTGGCCAATCGCTTGAAATTGGCCATTCATTCATGGACGTTGCTTCCACGGTAGCTCCCATCCTGGCGATCCTCTCGCTCGCGGTGTTCATTCCGCTGCTCTACCGGTTTGTGCGCAGCCGCCGGGCCCTGGCTCAACTCCATGAAGAAACCCGCGCCGTCCGTGAAGAAGCGGAGCGGTTGCGCGCGGAGACGGAATCGCTCCATCGGGAGATGTCCGCCTCGCGGTCGGAGTTGGAACGGCTTCGCGTGGAACTCTCCATCGCCGGCTCCACCATGGCCGCCCGGGAGGAAGAACTCGACGATACCAGAATCCGGGCGCGCCAGGCCGGCGTTACCAAATCCCTGTTCGTCGCCAATATGAGCCATGAGCTTCGCACGCCCTTGAACGGCATCCTCGGCCTCACGGGAAATCTGCTGGATTCGGGCCTCACGGAAAAGCAGCGCAGCGAAGTGGAACTCATCCAGGTGGCGGGCGAGGACCTTGTGCGCATCGTCAACGATGTCCTCGATCTATCCAAGCTGGAAGCCGGGAAGCTGCTGCTGGAGAAGGTGCCCTTCGACTTGTGCGAACTTCTCGAAGGCGCTTTTTCTCTGCTCTATCCTCAGGCCGAACGGAAGCGTCTCGCCTACGGGCTCAGCTACTCCCACCGGATGCCGCGCAAGTTTGTCGGGGACCCTTTCCGGCTGCGCCAGGTGATCCTCAACCTGCTTTCAAACGCCATCAAGTTCACCCAGGCGGGAGCGGTGTACCTGCGAGCCGAGGAGGGCGAATCCCGCGGCGGCACGCTTTGGATGCGGCTCATCGTTGAGGATACCGGCATCGGTATTGAGCCGGAGAAGTTCCGGATGATCTTCGATGAGTTTCAGCAGGGGGACCTTTCCACCACCAGAAAGTATGGAGGAACCGGGCTGGGCCTCTCTCTTTCCAAGCGGCTGGTCGGCTTGATGGCCGGCGAGATCGACGTAGAATCCATTCCGGGAAAAGGCTCGCGCTTCGTCGTTCAGCTCCCGCTCGTACCCATCCGCTACACGGAAGACCCGGACCCCGCGGAGCAGCAGACTCTCTCGCTCGACGGTCTCCGCCTTCTCGTGCATGACCGGCATTCGAACCAGATTCGCGTGGTCATTCGAATGCTGGAAGCCCTGCCCGGAGTTCAAGTGGAACGCTTCTCCACAGCCGAAGAAGCCGTCGAGCGGATCTCCCATCCCCCCACGCCAGACGATTCCATCGATGCTGTCTTCTCTACGGAGCGAAGCAGCACCTTCAGCCCTCAAATCGCGCAAAAGACCTTGCGTCTCGCGAATCCACAGCCGCCGCTGCACGTTGTACTCAGTGAGACTGCTGGAGTGCCCGCGGCCACCCGTTCGGCGGAAGGCTCGTCAATCGTGCTGCATGCCCCCCTGCTTCCTTCCACCTTGATTGCGCTCCTTCAGCAGGTGCGGCACATCCCCGTAGGTCCGCTGTTTGAATCCGTCGGCCTTACCGCCTTTGATGTCTACCGCGATCCCCTTGATAAGAGCCGGGAGTTGCTCCCCACGCTCGTCGCTCATGAGAACCCCGTGGAACTCCGCCTGCTCGAAGTGATGCTTCAGAAACTCGGCCGCACCTTCGTCTCCGCGCACAGCAAGACGGAGTTGCTTCCGTTGCTTCGCACTAGAACCTGGCACGCTCTGCTGATTCACGGGCGAATTCTGGAAGAGACTTCTCCGAATACGCTCATTGAGGAAATCGGCTCTCCCAATGGGCTCCCCCGTCTGGCTGTCTTCGGTGAACTCGACGATGCCGTCCGCCGCCAGTTTTCGGAACGATGCCCCACCCTTTCACACTTTCAGACGTCCCCGCGCCTGTCGCAGCTTCGCGACTTCTTCCGGATCTAATCGAGCACACCCGCCCGGGCGTTCCGGCACTTCCTTCGCGAAATTTGCCAACATGGGGAACATGGCAATCCACTGGAAGGCGCTCCGCCGCGCCGCCTGCCTGATCGCGGCCTGCGCGATCGCCTTGACCGCGCAACCGTCGGAGGATGCCGCCTACCAGCGCCGCGTCCGGGAAGTGCAGTCCGTCCCCGGCCTCGTTGCGTTCTGGGACTTCGTCCTGCGGGAAGCGGAGGCCCCCCATCGGTTCCTCGCTCACGCCGCTTCGGGCCCCCCCGCATTCCCCCTTGATGCGGAGAATTACGTGCGCAGTTACTGGCAGGAGGGTAGGCCGGCCACCTATGCGGACTTTCCCCTCCTGGGCCGGGGACCCTTCGGCCAAGCCGTGCAGTTTCACCAAGAGGCCGAGTCGAATTTCCGCCCCGTGCTCCTCGCGCCGCGCCGCGCGATCCACGATACCGGGCTCGACGTCAAAGGCCCCGGCGCGTCCGTTTCCATGGCCGTCTGGATGATCCGCCAGGGCGGTAACCACGCCATCGCCGGAATCTGGCATGAAGGGACGGACCTCGTCGTGCAAGGCAAGCGCGCCGCGAACGTCCAGGCCGGGCGTCGCCAGTACGCCCTCTTCGCCGGCCTCGCCGCCAACGATGGAGCCGCCGCCGTTCACGTCTCGGAGAATGGCGGCCCGTCCTTCGGCGACATCTACGCGCGCAACCTCGCCACCACGCGCCGTCGGATTCCAACCGTTCCGCCCGATGCCGCGGGCAAGCAACTCGACGCCGCCTGGAGCGTCGTTGGCTTCGTCTTCGACAATCGAAACAACACCGTCACCGCCTACCTCGACGGCGAGGCGGAAGATTACTGGATTGAGGAGCCACGGAAGCACCCCTTCTTTCGCTGGCCTGCGAACGCCTGGTTGCAGGCGAAGCTCCACCGCATGCCCGGCCTCCAGGAAGGCGAAGACCCAGTCTTTCCGCAAGACCAGTTCTATGAACCGCCGGAAGGCAATGCCCGGCGCCGCCGCCTCTCCGCATCCGGCAGCGAGCGCGTATGGGAACTCACCTACGAATTCACGAAAGTACAACTCACCGAACGCCGCACCCCCCAAGGGAAGT
This sequence comes from Bryobacterales bacterium, assembly GCA_020847315.1. Taxonomy (GTDB): domain Bacteria; phylum Acidobacteriota; class Terriglobia; order Bryobacterales; family Bryobacteraceae; genus JACTMJ01. The sequence continues at coordinate 4,411 of JADLCF010000071.1, forward strand.
GGCTGCCCTCCGAATGGAAGCTACTCTCCCTCCGTGTGAACCCCTTCTGGTTCGCGCACGATCTCTACACTCCCAAGACCAAAGAAGACGGCGGACCCTTCACCATCGGCCGCGTGATTCACAGTGGCTGGAACAACAGCACCCAGCAATGGATCGGCGGCGTGGCCGTCTTCAATCGCGCCTTGAAACCCCAAGAAATGCGCCACCTCGCGAACATCGGAAGAACCGGGAAGCCCCAGGAAAGCCAGATCCAACCGATCGCCAAGCCAGTGGATTAGCTTGACGGGCGCATCCCGTCACGGCAGGGATCTGGCTATCACCATCGAGCCGGAAAGCCTTCGGGAGAGCACACCCAGATAACTTGGCCACAAGTGTAAGGGCGGATTCATCGAAACTGCTGATTCACGGCAATCGGTAACTTTTTATCTGAAAGTCACAGAAACCGATTGCATCATGTCCCCCCCCCCAAGGTAGTCTACTGCCAAGTCCCAGCCGTTAAGGACGAGGGATGGGTTCGACCACGACTACGTGGCTCGGCACAGAATTTCAAGAAGGGAGGATGTTTTGAAAGGTCGCGAGAAGTGCATGCGAATCAATCACGCGTAAGCAGGGCGGTGGAAGTTTCCAAGATCGCACTTGCAATTGGATTGACCGTTGGGGCTCTGGCAACAGTGAATGCGGATGCGGCTTGGGGAAACGACTGTCGGACATGGTGGCACGGCTGCAGATCCGGGGATTGCAACCCGGGGGACGGCGGGCGCGGCTGCTGTAACAATATCGGCGATTGTGGATGTCTTGGAGTGAACGGGTCAACGCCCTGCCCTTGTTAGCGATGCGCCAATGAAGAGCCTACGCATTGGTATAGTGGGCGAGGAACGGGACGATGCGGGTACCCTCCAACTTGCTGCGGGTACTCAGCGTCCTGGAATCCGGAAACGCAGTTTGTACCCGACAAACTCCCTTCGACACAAGACGCCCAAGGGAACCGGTGGGGGGTGGAGGTTCTGGCGATGCCGGTCAACCATCACGGTGCCGCTGCCTGCATTGCATTGCTGCTCGCTGGGGCTTGCGCGCTGGCTGGAACGATGATCCGGGTGATCGACGCGGAAACTGGCGCGCCTCTTTCGGGCGCCCGGGTCGAACTCTCCACCACCGGCGAGGTCCGGTTGGCGGTTTGGACCATCGAGACCGATAGCGACGGTACGGCTCGGCTGGAGGCTGACGGCTCAGCGCCACCGCGCGATTCCGGTGCGGCGGTCTATCGCGTGACGGCAGCGAAGGAGGGGTATACGGACTTCTCTCGTGCCGGCTCGGAAGGAAGACTCTTGGTGGTCACGCGGGGCGCGGAGAATCGCGTGCTGATCGCCTTGGAGCGCGCGGCGGCGATCTCTGGAACGGTGACCGACGGAGCCGGGACCGCGCTGAGCGGCATGTGGGTGGCGGCAATTCCGCAAACCGCGCATGACGATGCGTTTCGCGCGGGCGAGCTTGCCGCCGAGGCCATTACCGACGACCGGGGCCGCTACCGCTTGCACAGTCTGCCGCCAGGGGAATACAGGATCGCGGCGGAGCCTCGTGGCCAGTCCGTTTCCAGCCGGCTGCGCGGGGTGGCGTACTACCCCCAAGCAACTACATTCGCGGAGGCCCAACCGCTTCGCCTTGCGCCTGGCTCTGAACTACACTCAGCCGATATTCGGTTCACGGAATCGCCACGAGGAAGCCTGCAAGGGATGGTGAGCGGAATTCCCGCCGAGTGGCGTGTGGGCGGAGCGGCGATTGCTCTCGTCCCTAAGGGCGGAGTGCGCGTTCCGGTGGCGGCCACGAGCACAGAGCCTGGAGGCCAGTTTGCAATCGGCGATATCCCGGCGGGCGAATACGTTGTGCTTGCATGGGGACCGCTTTCTCGTTCGGGCTACGAGAAGGCGCCACAAGACGGCCCCGCGCTTTATGCATCCGCGGATGTCACCGTCGATGGCGGCAGCGTTCGCGAGATCCAACTCGCTTTGTCGCCCGGACCGCGGGTCTACGCGACGCTCCCCAAGGACCGGCGCTGCAGTGGCGCGGCGGTTCTTCAAATGACTCCGGAAGAGCCATGGTTCCCTTCGTGGACATTGGAGGGCCGGACTGTTGCGGGCGGCATCGAATGGCCAAGCGTTCCTCCCGGAACATACCGCTTCACGATGCCGCGGCTTGACGAGATCTGCGCATTTCCGGGCGTGATCGCGGCGGGCGAAACTTCGCCGCGGCCATTGTTGCGGATCGATGGCCCCGCTGCGGTTTCCGCTGTCGTTGCGCCATGGAGGGGGACCGTTTCGGGCACCGTGCGGTTCCGGGGCGCGGCGCCTCCAGCGGCGGTTCTGCTTCTATGGTCACTAGCGGGGGAGACATCCCGGGCAACCTCAGCCTCGAACAGCGGGGGGTTCCAATTCAACCATGTGCCCCCGGGGCGGTACCGGATCTCCGCGCGATTCGCTCCGCCCGGAGAAGGCTCCGCGACGCCCGGCCCCCCTTTCGAGATTCAGAGGCAGTTGGAATTGGCTGACGGCGAGCAGGCCGCGATCGAGCTAAGCGCGAGTACGGAGGTGAACCCATGAAGTGGCATCGACTCTGTTTGGCGGCGTTCCTCTTTCTGACAGCGAGCCTGGCCGCTCAACCGAAGAGCGCTGAAACGAAGCCCGGCGCGCCGGGGTGGGAGGTGAGCGGTGTGGTCCGGTCGAGGTCCGGACCAATCAAGGGACTGTATATGTCGATTACCGGCCCGGAGATTCCAAATCGTCCGGTCCAGACCGATTCGACCGGCAGATACCGCTTCATCGGTACAGCGCCCGGAACGTATACGATCTCGATGC
>JADLCF010000072.1 GCA_020847315.1 Bryobacterales bacterium
GGAGGGCTACGTCGGCAATGAGCATCGGACCCCGGGTTTGACGCAGGCGAAGTATGAGTCCGAGGCGGCTGAGGCGTTGGATGGCCCGCTGCTGCGCCGGGTGCGCGGGCTGGCGGATGAGTTGAACGTCTATCTAATGCTGGGTTTTGCCGAGAAGCGCGACGGACGGGTGTTTAATACGGCGGTGATGTTCGCGCCGGATGGCTCCGTGGCCGCCCATTATTCCAAGAGCCACACGATGAACGATGAACCCTTTAATACGAAAGGGGATTCGTTCCCCGTGGTGAGCACCCCTTTCGGCAAGTGGGGCACGATGATCTGTTTTGACCGGCAGGCGCCGGAGGTGGCGCGGATCCTGGCGGTGAAAGGCGCAGACACGATTTTCGTTCCCGCGTGGGGCGGGTATGGGGAGATGAACGACCGCATGATGCGGGTGCGGGCTTATGAGAACGGCGTCAACCTGGCGTTTGTCCATCCCAAGAGGGCGCTGCTGATCGATGCGAGTGGTGCGATCATCGCCCAGAGCCAGGGGGAAGAAGACCAGATTATTCTGGGGCGCATGCGTGTGAACCCCGAGAGAAAACACTCCATGCTGAAATACCGGCGGCCGGAACTCTACAGGGAGCTCATGCAACCGGCGGTGGATGCGCCGTAGACTCGGCCGCACGCCCTCCATCGAGGAGCAAACTCGCTGATGGAAGATGGACCGAACCGGTTCGTGGCGTTTTCGCTTTAGGGTTGGGAGTGCGCGTTCTACAATCGGGCATGGCCACAGCGACGCTCGTGCCAGTCGAGACTTACCTCAATACGGCTTACTCGCCCGACGTGGAGTATGTCGATAAGGAACTTGTGGAGCGCAATTTAGGAGAAACCGATCATAGCGGAGTGCAAGGGGCGCTGGTAGCGATGCTGTTTTCGCTGAGGAAGCAGCGGGGACTTCGCGTCTATCCGGTACAGCGGGTACAAGTGAAGCCCGGCCGGTTCCGGGTTCCGGACGTCTGCGCCATTGTCGGCAAGCCGGATGGCCCGGTGCTTCGGCAGCCGCCGCTTCTGGTGATTGAGATTCTTTCGAAAGACGACACGATGCTGAGCATGTCGGAGCGGATCGACGATTATCTCGAATTCGGCGTTCCGCATGTGTGGCTGATCGATCCGGTGCTGCGCAGAGGGTTCGCTTGCACGCGCGAAGGGCTGCGTGTGGAAACCGTGCTTCGGACGGCGAATCCGGAGATTGAAGTTCCCCTCGCCGAGATTTTCTCCGTTCTGGATTGACCTGCGTTCGCTTCCCTGCGGATGGGGCGGGCGCGGGCGAAACGCGGCCTATCTTCCACGTCTTCAAAAAGAAACGCCCCGCTGTGAAGCGGGGCGCGAATGGTTGACAACTGGCTAGAAAAAATGGATGGATCAACGGGCGGCGAGCAGCGCGCGCAGATGCCGCGCCCTCTCCGGCGAGCGCAACTGGCGCAGCGCTTTGGCCTCGATCTGACGGATGCGCTCTCTGGTGACATCGAACTCCTGCCCGATTTCTTCGAGCGTGTGTTCGCGGTCGCAGCCGATGCCGAAGCGAAGGCGGATGACTTTCTCCTCCTTGGGGGAGAGCGTCTTCAGAATATTCGCGGTTTCATCGCGGACATTCGAATCGATCACCGCGTCCACAGGGGAACCCACCCAACGGTCTTCGATCAGATCGCCCAGCGCGGATTCGCCGTCGCGGCCCACGGGCGTTTCGAGGGATACCGGGTCTCGCGAAATCGTCTTGAGCTTCTGGACCTTCTCGACCGAGATATCCATGCGGCGGCTGATTTCTTCGTTTGTGGGTACGCGCCCCAGTTCCTTCTCGAGTTCGCGGGTGGCACGCAGGAACTTGTTCATGCTCTCGTTCATGTGAACGGGAATGCGAATCGTGCGGCTCTGGTCCGCAATGGCCCTGGTGATCGCCTGGCGGATCCACCAGGTGGCATAGGTGGAGAACTTGTAGCCGCGGCGGTATTCAAACTTGTCGGCGGCCCGCATCAAGCCGATATTGCCTTCCTGGATCAGGTCCAGGAGGTGAAGGCCTCGGTTGACGTATTTCTTGGCCACGGAAACGACCAGGCGGAGGTTTGCTTCCACGAGGTCTTTCTTCGCGCGCTCCGCTTCGATCGAGCCGACTCGAATGACGCCCATGGTATGCGTGAGCGCCTCGTAGGAGGTGCCGGCCTGCGCCTCCAGTTTGCGGATTTCCCGCTTCAGTTCCCGGATGCGGGAAGGATCCTTGATTCCGCCGGCTTCCATCCGCCGCAATTCTGAGTACATGACGGCGAGGCTTTCCACCGTGTTCTCGAGTTCGCGCGTGAAATCGATCCAGTGGTTATTGAGCCAGGGGATGCCGCGGATCTGTTGGGAAGCCTGGACCTTCTCGCGGACGGCCTGGATCAGCTTCTTACGCTTGAGCTTCTTGTTCTGCGTGGTGGAGGTTTCGTACTTTTCCCACTGAACGGTCAGGCGCTTGTAGGTCTTGATCAGTTCGTCGAACATCGCGTGGATCTCTTTGATCCGCTTGGTGACCGCAGTTGTACCTTCCTCCACGTCCCCAAGATCCACGACGCTTTCGAGTTCCAGAGCGCCGCCACGCACCTGTTCAGCGATCCCGAGCGCCGCGACCTGCACTACGTTGGACCGGCTGATCGCCCGCTGCATCCGCAATTTGCCCCGCTCCATTTTCCGGGCGAGGGTCACTTCGCCATCGCGAGTGAGGAGAGGGACAGAGCCCATTTCCCGCAGGTACACCCGAACCGGGTCGTCCGTATAGATCGATTCCTCGACTGGCGCGGCGGAAGATTCTTCCCCGTCATCGGAAGCTTCGGCATCGAAAAATTTCTCTTCCTCGTCGAAGGATAGAGAAAGATGGGTATGGGTCTCGTTCAGATACTGATCTTCGAACTGGTCCACTAAAAGTCACCTCCCCCCGCGGGAACCCGCCGGGTTTGATTTTGGGGCGTATCGCGTTGAAACAATTAAGAAATGCTGCCAAGGCCCGGAAGGGCGGAAGAGGGCGCTTTCGCAAAAGAACCCATCTACAAGGTTAACATAGACTCCCTCAACGGCGGTCCGTCTACATTAAGTGGATTGTTTCCCGCGGATAAAGGTTACAAAGCGCAAAACGGCGTATCGCCCGGGAGTTACGAACATTGGCGCCACAAACATTGAGAAACGCTAATGGGGAACGGCTCCACCTACTCAATAGCGCCGCTGCCGCTCCCGGCGCTGCGCGGAACCCGCCCGATCGTTCCCCAGCGACGGCGGCTCGATCGAGAATTTTTTCACCGGTTGCGCCGTTCCGTTAGATGCCGCGGCGGGTGGAATGGAAGCAAATTCCTTCGCGTTTCCAGATCGATTGGCATCGTTTTCGGGCCGAGGAGCGGCGGAAGGGCGCGCGCCGGGCGTTGTGCTTTGGGTTTGTGGCTGCGCGGCTTTCGACTTCCTAAGCCGCTGCATGGATTCGCGAGCGGATGGGCTGAGTTCGATCTGATTCCGCACCTGTTTCGCTCCGGCAGCCCGCGCCAATCGGGTAGCAACCCCTTTGTGCTGAGGAACCTGGGTGGTTCCTCGAAGCGTTGCGATTCCGCCGGAGACCGACACGGAGAATCCATTGGAGCGGATGGCGGACTTTGCGAATCGCTGGGCGATTGCCCGCGCCAGCGCTTCGTCTCCTAATACGGGAACGCTCTTGTGGGACGCGGTTCCAGGAGGAGGGGACTTTGCAGCGGACTCCTTTACGGCTGTGCCCGCGGTTCGGCTTGGGACGCGAGCGGGGGTTTGCGCGAACGCGGTTTGCGCGAACACGATTTGCGTGAACACGATGAAAGCGACGCATGCGCACCGCGGCATCGCGGCGGCAAGCACAGCGGAGTATCGGAAGCGTCCCACGCGCATCTCAACGTTCCCTCTGAAGATATAGTGGCGATCGAGCGATATAATTCTCAGCATGAATTCGGAAAATCCATCCCGCCGCCACGTTCTCCGCTCTGCCGCGATGGGTGCGGCCGCAATCAGTGCGTCCTCCTACCAGCGGATTCTGGGCGCAAACGACCGCATTCGCCTGGGTCTCATCGGAGCGGGCAGCCGGGGCACAGAGGTAATGAAGAACTTCCTGAAAGCGGGCGCGGAACTGGGCGCGGTGTGCGATGTTTACGCCGCGATGGTGGACCGCGCACAGCAGATCGCTCCGGGCGCAAAGGGGTTTTCCGACCATCACAAACTGCTCGATCTCGCCGGGCTCGATGCGGTGCTCATTGCAACGCCGGACCACTGGCACTCGCGGATCGCGATCGATAGCCTGAATGCCGGCAAGGACGTTTATGTCGAGAAACCGCTTACGCTCAAGATCGAGGAGGGCCCGGAGATCGTGAAGGCCGCCCGCATCCACGAGCGCGTCTGCCAGGTGGGCATGCAGCAGCGATCGGGTCCGCTTTACCTCGAAGCGAAGCGGCAATACCTGGATACGGGCAAGCTCGGCAAGGTGACGCTTGCGCGCACCTGGTGGCATGGCAATACGTACCACTTGCGCAAGGCGCCGGCTTCGTTGCAGGCGCAGCCAAGCAATCTGGATTGGGGGCATTTTCTGGGTCCGGTGAAGTGGCGGGAATACGACCCTCAGCAGTTCTATAACTGGAGGGCCTATCTCGATTTCGGAGGCGGCCAAGTGACGGACCTCTTCACGCATTGGATCGACGTGGTTCACATGTTCCTGAATCGCGACGACCCGACGGAAGCCTCCGCGGTGGGCGGCGTTTACTACTACAAAGACGGACGGACGGCGCCGGACACCATCAATGTGCTGCTTGGCTACGGTGGCGATTACACGGCCACGTTTGAAGCGACCCTCGCGCCCGGCGTGCATGGCGAGGCCATCGAATTCTGCGGGACGGAAGGCCGGTTATGGATCTCGCGGCAGAAGTATGAGTTCCAGGCGGCGGGGCGGCAATCCCCGGTGGTTACCGTGAACGCGCCGGAGGGGGACATGACGCTCGACCATGTAAAGAATTTTCTCGATTGCATGAAGACGCGGAAGCGGCCGAACGGGGATGTCTACATTGGGCATCGCAGCGCGCAGGCGAGCCACTTGGGGAATATCGCCTACTTACAGAAGCGCCAACTGCATTTCGACCCCGTGCGCGAGGAGATTCTGCCGTTCTAGCAGGCCGGGGACGTGGCTCGCGTCAAGATTCGCTTTCTTCGTGGGCGGCTTCGGCGGATGCGGTATCGCTATTGATGCGCACATCCCTCACGGCATAGATGCGCTTGCCGGAGGATTCGAAGTACGTGCGCATCAGCACTTCGCCCATCAAGCCGATTCCAAAGAGCATGATGCTGGCGAGAAAGACCATCACCGCGACGATCATGAGCGGCGCATGCCGCTCCATGATGTGGCCGCCGATGAACTTGTAGCCGATCAGGTAGGTGAAGATCATCCCCGCCAAAGCGAAGCCAAATCCGCCGAGCTTGCCGAAGAAATGCATCGGCCGCGTCATGTAGCGGAGGAGAAACTGGATGGTGAGGATATCGAAGGCCACCCGGAAGGTGCGGCCGATGCCGTAATGGCTCTTGCCTGCCTCGCGTGGGATGTTTCGGATGGGGACCTCGGCGATGCGGGCTCCGTAGAAACTGGCGAGAGCGGGAATGAAGCGGTGCAGTTCGCCATAGAGCCGGACATCGCGCAGCACTTCGGAGCGATAGGCTTTGAACGTCGTGCCGAAATCGTGCAAATCGACGCCCGAAACCTTGGACATGAGCCAGTTGGCGATGCGCGACGGGATGCGGCGCATCATGAGATTATCCACGCGGACCTTTCGCCAGCCGCTCGCGATATCGTAGCCCGCGTCGATCTTTTCGATCAACAGGGGGATGTCGGCGGGGTCGTGCTGTAGATCGCCGTCCATGGAGAGGATGACGTGGCCCTGGGCGAGATCAAACCCGGCGGCGAGCGCGGCGGTTTGGCCGAAATTCCTGCGAAGCCGCACGACCTTCATGCCGGGATCGGTTTCGACGAGGTTCGCCAGAATTTCGAATGAGTTGTCGGTGGAGGCATCGTCGACAAAGATCACCTCGTACTTCCGGCCGAGCGATTCCATCACCGCCGTGAGGCGGTCGTAGAGCGGCAGGATAGACGGTTCCTCGTTGTGGATCGGGACGACAATCGAAATCATAGCCACCAACTCCCAGTTTATCAGCGTTTTGTGAGACGGCTGACAAAATTGGAGGGTTGCGGGTGCGGCGGTGCAGGGAAGCGGGCGCGATGCATTCGGGCGGTAAGCGAAAGGAGGGCAGGATGCAAATATGAGAACCACGGTCACGCTTGACCCTGATGTTTACGCGATGCCGCAGGCGGTTATGAAGGAGCAGGGACTGTCGTGCAAGGAGGTGCTCAATGGGGCGCTGCGCTCCGGCCTTCGCAAGCCGCGCGAGTTGACAGAGCCATTTTTGTAGCGAACGTTTTTGCTCGGTTGGGCGCCCAACTTCCCGTGGGATAATACAATCGCTTACGCCACGGCCATGGACGGCGATGAAGTTGATCGAAAGCAAGTGCTACGAGAGTGATCATGAGCGGAGGCTCATTGTCCGATTGGAAATCGAAGGAGGATGCGATTTCATGCAATACGGTGTGATACGGTGATCGACATGGAGAAGATCCTCTCCGTTACCACTCTTTGGAGCGACGATTCGAGGCAAGCGGCATTGGCTTACTGGCTCAGCCGGTCTCCAGACGAACGGATCGCCGAAGTGGAGCGCCTACGCCGCGAGTATGTCGAACGGATTCGAGGCTCCGCCGATGCAAGTTCACAAAGACTTTCTCGAGTTCTTACAGTTGTTGAACGCCCACGCCGTTGAA
>JADLCF010000073.1 GCA_020847315.1 Bryobacterales bacterium
CGGACCGGCGCTGCCGCCCGCCGTGTCGTGTACGAAGTTCGGGAATTCTGTTCCTCCCATGCGGATCCCAAGCGGGCCGAGCGCTACACCCGGTTCTTCGTTGAAGGTTATGACGCTTACGGGGTGGATGCGAATGCCCCGGAATGGGGACGGCAGCGGCAGGCGTGGGTGGGGAGATTACGCGAAGCAGGCCCGGCGGCTTTTCTGGACGCGGGCGATGCGCTGGTACGCAGCGGCAAATACGAAGAGGCATCGTTTGCCATTTTGTTTGCCGCAGACCTGACGGAGTATCACACGCCCGAGGCGTTCAAACGCATTGGAGCATGGTTTGACGGCGGCATTAGGAACTGGGCGCATACCGATATCCTTGCTGGAGAGGTGCTGAGCGCGTTCCTGTTGCAGGGTAAGGTGGCGCTTGAAGACCTCGAACGGTGGCGCGACTCGCCATTCAAGTTCCAACGCCGCGCCGTCCCGGTCACGCTGATAAAACTTCTTAAGGGCAAGGTGGACTATGCCCGCCTCTTGGCAGCGATTGAACCGTTAATGATGGATTCCGAAAAGGTGGTGCAACAAGGCACCGGATGGTTTCTGCGCGAGTGCTGGAAGCGCGAACCCAAGCTGACCGAAGAATTTCTGATGAAGTACAAAGACTCCTCGCCCCGTATCATCTTCCAGTACGCCACCGAGAAGATGCCGCCAAGAGACCGCCAGCGGTTTCGCCGGGCACATAAGTAATGGGAACAGATCTGTTTGGGACTCAAAAGAAACTGGCGATTCGAGAACGCACCGTCACGTACAATCCGCGCACTCGGCCGCGAACCACCTCCGCAAGCGTCAGCTCGCCAGGTCCGCCGCCATCTCGTGCCCGGACCATCACCTCCATTTTGAATGCTGTGCCATTGCGCTCGGCGTCGAACCAGAATTGAAATTCCTGCACGAGGGTAAGCAGCAGTACGTACCTGCCGGGCCGCTTTGGAGCCAGCACGCGCGCGTTCTGCGAGTGCCGGGTGCGGGGCCGCACTGGGGCGCTCAGTTCTGTCCGTCCGCCATCGTACACAATCACCGATCGCGAGCGTGGGGCCACCCAGTGATAGGCGACGTTTACAGGAAACGGCGGCAGACTGGCGAGCACTTCGGACGAGCGGTTATCGATCTCCAGGGGGATCTCCGTCACGCTCCCTGCCGCGAACTCCGGAGGCTTTCTTGGCACACGGAGGCGGATACGCGAAGCGGTTGTCCGGGGTAGGGGCCGCATTGCGAAGATCTCGCCCGCTCCACGGAGCACAGATTCGAGGACGCCCACACTACGCGCCAGGGACGTCACCACACCGCTCACCGAGACCGGCGTGTGCGGCGCCTCCGCCAAGACCTCCTTGTAGAGGCTAACATACTGCGAGACGGCGGCATCGAGCGAGGCGTGCGAGCGAATGTAGGCGGACACTTCTGTGGCGTCATGGCGGTCATAGCGAGTGATCTCCCGTTGTAGAGCCTTCGCCGTCAACGGCGCTTGCAGGCAGCGCATACCGAAGTTCCATTCGCGAAGATCCTGAACCTGGTCACTAGTGACCATGGGCCCCAGCCCCTGCCAGTCGCGGAGAATCACAGCACATCCGGCCGCCAGGGCCTCGAGGGCACAGCGTGCCTTGGCAAATACCAGGTCGTAGTCGCCGAGTACCCGCTCCGGCGCAAGCGACGCCACACCCACACCTTTTCCTGTTACAGCCAAGCCGATTCCCGCATCCTCACAGACACTCCGCAACAGGTTGAGATCCGTTCCGTTTGTGGCGTAATTGCTGAAGACGAGGGCTCGCGCGGGCTTTGGCGGCAGCGGCTTTCTGGGGACAAACCGTTCAAGGTCCACAGCATTCAGGATGACGCGCGTTCGCTCCGCGGGAATTCCCGCCTCATTTATCAAGCGCTCCAGGCAATTGTGATCCACGGCAACGTAGCGGCGGACCCCACTCAGCTTCGGCGGACTATCGTGCCAGATCAGACGGTCATGGCAGACGAAGATCGCGGGCACACTTCGAAAGTGCAGCAGTGCCAGCGTGGTTTCGACGTGATGATGGCCATGGATGATTTGAGGATGGAACGGGACGGCGTGTAAGTTGTTTACGACAGGCACTCCAGCGCCGGCGATCTCATCTGCCACGCCGCCGGGATCGGGCGAGAACACACAAACGTCGTGGCCGGCACGATGCAGGCCCAGCGCGAGATCCCGCGTCACGATCTCGGTACCCGTGCGTGTCGCGAGCGTCACATTAGTCAGAAGAACTCTCATGCCAGCCGGCGCTTACCCCGGATTCGGCAGCTCGTAGCCTTTGCGGCGCGGGCGTGACAGCAACGCGTTCGCTTCCTCGTCGTCACGAAATCTTTCCGCCTTCGGGTCCCAGCGCAGCTTGCGGCCCAACTCCCGGGTGATGTTCACCAGGTGGCAGACCGTCGTGGCGCGGTGTGCGATTTCCACATCGGCAGTGGGCCGCTTGCGGCTCTTAACGCACTCGATGAAATTGCTGATGTGCGGCGTGACCTCGCCGGGCCCTTCCGGAAGCACGTCCGGCGCCCCTTTCTTCAACTCCGGCGGGTCGGGATGGAAATCGCCGCGTATAATCTGGATGCGTCCCTTGGTCCCGACAAAGATCGCTCCCAATTGCTGGTGATCCTTGATGATGGGTTGTTCCAGCTTGAGCAGTGTGCCATTGCTGTAGCGCATGGTAACCCTGCCTTCCGGGCCAGGCTCTTCGGGCCACATTTCCACCGGACCGGTGTCGTCCGTGCCCAGTGCGGCCTGCACCTGGTCCAGCGAGTGGGTTCCCCATCCGGTAACGCCCCAGGACTGCCCTCCCCCATCGTAGTCCCACCATTTCGACCACCCGCGATGCAG
>JADLCF010000074.1 GCA_020847315.1 Bryobacterales bacterium
CACTCTGATAAACTGGAGTTCTTCCCATGCGATTCGGCGTTGTTGTCTTTCCGGGCAGTAATTGCGACCATGACGCGCTCCACGCGATTACTGAAGATCTGGGCCATCCGGCCGAAATTTTGTGGCACCAGGATGAGACTTTGCGTGGCGCAGACGCCATCCTCCTGCCGGGAGGCTTTTCTTACGGCGACTACTTGCGGGGGGGCGCCATCGCGAAATTTTCTCCCGTGATGCGGTCGATCCGGAAGTTCGCGGCCGAAGGCGGCCCAGTGCTAGGGGTCTGCAACGGGTTCCAGATTCTCGTTGAAGCAGGTCTGCTGCCGGGAGCCTTGGTGCGTAACCGCGGATTGCGCTTCATCTGCAAGACCGTGCCCCTCCGCGTGGAAACGCGCGCGACCCCCTTCACGAACGCCCTGCTGAAGGGAGATGTACTCCGGTTGCCGATTGCCCATGGAGAAGGATGCTACTTCGCCGACGAAGCGACTCTGGACACTCTCGAAGGCGAGGACCGGGTCGTCTTCCGCTATCAGGAGAACCCGAACGGTTCGATACGCGATATTGCGGGTATCCTCAATGAGGGCCGCAACGTGCTCGGGATGATGCCGCATCCGGAGCGCGCCACCAATCCGCTGATGGGCTCCACCGACGGACTGGCAGTCTTACGATCCATCGTCTCCGCGTATGCCGGGCGAACGATGACGGCCGTCTAGAACCAGCGCGATGCCCCACGAGATCTCCAAACCGCACCCGGAGCCATCGGCGCCCCGGTATAGGCGAATCCCTTCCCGCGCCGGCCAAGCGGTGGCGCATCCAGAATCAAGCTTAGAAAGACAGTGAGGTTTCAGCGCCTAATGTCCACCATCACGCCCGAAATTGTCGCTTCCCACAATCTGAAACCCGACGAGTATCAACGGATTGTCGAGCGGCTGGGACGCGAGCCGAACATTACGGAGCTCGGGATCTTCAGCGTGATGTGGAGTGAGCATTGCTCCTACAAGAGTTCGCGAATCCACCTGAAGAAACTCCCCACCAAGGGCAAGTACGTATTGCATGGTCCGGGCGAGAATGCCGGCGTCATCGATATTGGGGGCGATTGGGCTATTGCCTTCAAGATCGAATCCCACAATCACCCGAGCTTTATCGAACCCTTCCAGGGCGCGGCCACGGGCGTCGGCGGAATCCTGCGCGATATCTTTACGATGGGCGCGCGGCCGATCGCGGTGCTCAATTCCTTGCGCTTCGGCACGCTTGACCATCCGGATGAGGGCGCGCGCAACCGCCGCATCCTGGAGGGCGTGGTATCGGGGATCGCGCATTACGGCAACTGCTTCGGTGTTCCTACCGTGGGCGGCGAGTGCGTGTTCGAGGATGCTTATTCCGGGAACCCCCTGGTGAACGTCTTTGCGCTCGGCGTGGTCCGGAAGGATCAGATATTTCTGGCTTCGGCAACGGGTGTCGGCAACCCGGTGATCTATGTCGGCGCAAAGACCGGGAAGGACGGTATTCAGGGTGCTTCCATGGCCTCGGCCGAATTCGATGAAGATTCGATGGATAAGCGCCCCAACGTGCAGGTGGGCGACCCTTTCATGGAAAAGCTGCTGCTGGAGGCCTGCCTGGAAGCGTTGGCCACGGGCGCGGTGGTGGCGATGCAGGATATGGGCGCGGCGGGCCTCACCTGTTCCACCTGCGAGATGGGCAGCAAAGGGCATTTGGGCATTGAAATTGACCTGATGCACGTGCCCCAGCGCGAACCGCACATGACGCCCTACGAGATCATGCTCTCGGAAAGCCAGGAACGCATGCTGCTGGTGGCCGAGAAGGGCAGGGAAGAGGAAGTGCTCTCCGTCTTCCGCAAATGGGGGCTGGATGCGCACATTGTGGGCACAGTCACCGAGGGCAGCCAGATGGTGGTGCGCAACCACGGGGAGATTGCCGCGGATTTGCCCAATCGCTTTCTCGCCGATGAGGCTCCGGTGTATAACCGGCCCCACGATGCCGCGCCATACCGGGAAGCACCCATGGAAGCACCTGCCTTCGGGAGCGAAAACCTGACGGCGGACCTCATTGCACTGTGCGGAGCGCACGACCTGGCTTCGAAGCGCTGGATCTACGAGCAGTTCGATTTCCAGGTGCGCACCAACACCGTGCTGGGGCCGGGAAGCGATGCGGCCATCGTGCGCATCAAGGAAGCGGGCAAGAGCGTGGCGATGGCACTCGACGGCAATGGACGCTATTGCTATCTCGATCCGCGGTTAGGCGCCAAACTGGCCGTGGCTGAGAGCTGCCGTAACCTATCCACCGTGGGCGCCCTGCCGGTTGGGGCCACGAATAATCTGAATTTCGGGAATCCGGAGCGCCCGGAGATCATGGCCCAGCTAGTAGAAGCGATTGAAGGGATAGCGGAAGCTTGCGCCTTCTTCGAGACGCCTATTACCGGCGGGAATGTCAGCCTCTACAACGAAACGCTCGGCACTCCAATTTATCCCACGCCGGTGCTCGGAATTGTCGGCCTCATGGATACGGGACTGCCGATGCCGATGGGATTCACGGAGGCCGAACTCGAAATCGGCCTGATCGGAGGCGTGGGCGAAACCGACGAAGTTCGCTTCGGCTCCACGCAGTATGCCAAGGAGGTTGTGGGGCAGCTCTGGGGCCTGCCGCCCGCGCTCGACATGGATTTCGAGAAGCGCGTGCAAGCAACCGTGCGGGAAGCGGTGGCATCCAAAGTAGTGTCGTGCGCGCACGATCTGAGCGATGGGGGCTTGGCCTTCGCACTGGCGGAATGCGCGATTCCCTCGGGCATCGGCGCGGATATCGAACTCGATAGCGAACTTCGCCCGGAACTGCTCCTGTTTCACGAAGGTCCGTCACGGGTGATTGTGGCGGCGAAGGATCTGAGCGCGGTGCAGGCCATCGCGGAAAAGCATGGCGTTCCTCTCCTGCGGATCGGCCGGACCGTGAAGGACGTTTTGACCATAGCGAACCGGGGCGAAGAACTCGTCCGGGCTTCGTCCCGAGAACTGCTCGAACCGTGGGAGAACGCTCTCCCGCAAGCCATTGGGCAGGTTACGCATGTTTGACAAGTTTCATGACGAGTGTGGCGTTTTCGCGGTCTATGGGCATCCGGAAGCTGCGAATCTCACGTATCTCGGTCTTTATGCGCTTCAGCACCGGGGCCAGGAGAGCGCCGGTATCGCTTCTAGCGACGGCCGTGACGTGATCTGTTACAAGAACATGGGCCATGTGGCCGATGTCTTCACGCCGGAACGCATCGGGCACATGCGAGGTTCGATGGCTATCGGCCACACGCGGTATTCCACGAGCGGGGATAAGGCCGTTCTGAACGCCCAGCCCTTTTCCGTGGCTTGCAACAAGGGCAAGATCGCCGTGGCGCACAACGGCAATATCACGAACGCCAACGAACTGCGTAACGATCTGGAGGCTGCCGGCTCAATCTTCCAGGCGACGTCCGATACCGAGGTCATTCTGCATCTGATCGCCCGTTCGCGTGAGCAGCAGATCGAGGCGGCGCTGCGCGAAGCTCTGCTGCAACTCGAAGGCGCCTACTCGCTGGTGTTCGTTTCGGAGAACAAGGTCATTGTGGCGCGGGACCCTTACGGATTCCGCCCGCTGGCGATGGGCACGGTGGAGTTGACGGGGCGTAAGTTCGGCTACGTCTTCGCGAGCGAGACCTGCGCTTTCGATTTGATCGGCGCTACCTACCTCCGCGACGTGGAGCCGGGCGAGATGGTAATCGTGAGCAGCGAAGGTCTGCACCGGATGCAGTTTACGCCGCCGCGCAAGCGCGCTCACTGCGTATTTGAGCACGTATATTTCTCACGCCCGGATTCACTTGTATTCGGCCGTCCGGTGCAGCAAAGCCGGGAGGAAATGGGCCGCCAACTGGCCAGAGAGTTTCCTGTGGACGCGGATCTGGTGGTGCCAGTGCCGGATTCCGGCGTGACGGCGGCCATCGGCTACGCCGCGGAATCAGGCATTCCCTACCGCCAGGCCCTGATCCGCAATCATTACGTGGGCCGCACATTTATCGAGCCCTCACAGGCGATTCGAGATTTCGGAGTGAAGCTGAAGCTGAATCCCGTCCGCAATCTGCTCGAAGGCAAGCGCGTGGTGCTGGTGGACGATTCCATCGTGCGCGGCACCACGTCGCGTAAGATCGTCCGGATGGTGCGCCAAGCTGGGGCTCGTGAAGTGCACATGCGCATTTCCTGTCCACCCACGATTTCACCCTGCTACTACGGCGTAGATACGCCGAACAAAAGCGAACTGATTGCCGCGAACAATTCCGTGGAGGAGATCCGGCGTTACGTAGAGGCCGACACGCTGGCCTTTCTTTCGCTCGAGAAACTGCAAGCCGCGGTAGGCGACAACGATGATCGCTTCTGCTACGCCTGCTACACCGGAGAGTATCCTACGCAACTCGTGCAGATCCAGCAGCGCTTGCCGTTGGAACCATCCCGCTTATAGCCGGGATTGGATGGGCCGTGCCCAAGCAATGCTCTGGGTGGGCCGATTACGGTGCGGTGCGCAGGCTACAGTGCGATGCTGACAGCATGCGGTTTAGCGTGCGATCCTTCCCAACTGGCTGAGGATTGCGGCGGGGACGCGCGTAAGGGGCGTCACCTGATCAGCGGCTCCCATGCGAATCGCTTCCTTGGGCATCCCAAATACGACGCAGCTCGCTTCGTCCTGCGCGATCGTGCGTGCCCCTGCCTCTTTCATCTTGAGTAATCCGCGGGCTCCGTCAGCCCCCATGCCCGTGAGGATGACCCCGACCGCGCGTGGCCCCATCAATTCGGCGACAGAACTGAACATGACATCCACCGACGGCCGCTGGTAGCAGACGCGCGGACCGTCCTGCACGCTCACGTGAAGGCCGCCACCCGCCGACTTGCGGAGGAGCATGTGGAAATTGCCAGGGGCTATCAGGACCCGCCCCGTGGCGAGCGTGTCTCCATTGCGCGCCTCTTTGACTTCCATAGGGCAGATCTCATTTAGCCGGTTGGCGAAATGCAGTGAGAAGACGGGCGGGATGTGCTGTGTGACCACGATGCCGGGGCAATTTGCGGGCAGGCGCATGAGCACCTCTTGGATCGCCTCGGTGCCGCCGGTGGAAGCGCCGATGGCGATCACGGTGGATTCGCTGAGCACCGGCGCGGGCGGCGGCGGATCCGGTTTCGGCAGGGGTTCTGTTGGCGACTTGCGGAGCCGGGCGGCCGCCGCTGCGCGCACCTTGGCCGCAAGGTCCATGCGCAGTTCGCCTACTGAGTAGGGTCCACCGGGCTTTGCCAGCACCTCGACTGCGCCGAGCCGCATGGCTTCGAACGTCGTCTGGCAACCGGCTTGGCCGAGGGAACTGATCACGACCACCGGCATTGGTTGATAGTGCATCAGCTTCTTGAGGAAGGTGAGCCCGTCCATCCGGGGCATCTCGATATCGAGGGTGAGCACATCCGGCTTGAGTGAGAGGATCTTGTCGCGCGCCACGAACGGATCAGGCGCCGTCCCCACCACTTCGAGATCGTCTTCACTGGACAACGCATCAGCAAGCAGCTTGCGCACAATCGCGGAATCATCGACAATCAGGACCCGGGTTTTTCTCATGAAGCGTACTCGGGTTGCAACGATAAGGAGACAGTAAGGAATCCCTCGCCGGTATCGAACCAACGAACGGAGCCCGGGCGGGAGAGCCTCGTATCGGGCAACACCGGAACGAGTTCCGGGTGGCTCAGCCGGAAAATTGTGCCGTGTTCCAAGCGGCCCAGCGCGGCGCCGCAAATCATGTTGGACAGTTCGCAGACAACCTCGCCCGCCTGGGCTTCGCTTGCGGCCGGTTCGTCGAGGGCCAGGAATGCTGCGCCCGCTACTTGAGCGAGGCCAAGTGGAAGGCTCAACCGGAACGTGCCGGGTATTCTGCCTTCAAAGCGCAGTTCGGACGTGAGCATCCGCGCATCTCCCTCATCGGCTGGCTCGGGGATCGCCTCCGGATCGACCGGTCCGGCGCCCTCTCCACTGGCATTCACGCCGAGGAAGCACATGGTCTCCAGGACCTCTTCCACCGCTGCGGCTAGGGCCGCATGGATTTCAGTTGCTTCCATCACCACCTCCCAGGCTTTGCACGAGTTCATCGCGCAATGTTTCCGGCGCGAAGGGCTTGGTCACATAGCCTCTCGCGCCTAAAGTGAGCATTTTCTGGATCCGCGCCTCGGTGCGATCTGTCGAGACCACGAGTACCGGGATCGACCGCAGCACGGGGTGCGCGGACATCTGGCGCAACAGCTCTTCGCCGTCCATTTCCGGCATATTGATGTCGGTAAGCACCGCATCCACCCAATGGTCTTCGAGCACCCGGAGCGCCTCTTCGCCGTTCGAGGCTTCCAGGCACCGGCTCACCTCGAGCCCGGAAAGGTCCAGCACGCGGCGAATAAAGTTCCGCATCGCCGGTGAATCGTCCACGATCAGGACATGGAGTTCCATCAACGTCCCCCCTTGCCGTTTGCCGGCACGAGCATTTCGCGGTCCGGCATGCCCGGTCCACGGATAAAGAAGCGCCCGGTCGCCACCTCGAGCCGAACCGTGCGGGAAGTAGATCCTCCGACATCCTCGGCATGGACGATTACCCCGGCCTTCCAAAGAATCTTGCGCAGTGCGAGGTGGTTCCGCTTGCCGATGTTGAATACGCCGTTCTCATCCATTACCTGCGCGCCTCCCGCTACCCGCACTACGAGACGGCGCTTTTCAGCGCCCAACTGATAGGCGGCGTGGAACAGGCGGGGGATGCCGGTATCCGCGAACATGTACGGGCTCTCGCGAGCCTTATCCGGGTTCAGAGTGGATTCCGGCAGCATGTAGTGCAGCAGGCCCCCGACGCCGGCTACCGGATCATGGATCGCTACGGCGATGCATGACCCGAGCGCATAGGTCGCGAGTACGGCTTCCGCGCCACCGCTCACCTTGCAATCCCCCACTCCTACGGTCAACAGGCTTACCATTGGGACCTCTTCCGGCCGTCCGAAGATGCTTTGCGATAGACCGCCGGCTGAACATATTCCAACTCGTGCGTAATCCCCGTGAGGCTCTCGGAATGCCCCGTCAGCAGGTAGCCGCCCGGCTCCAGTTTCCCGGTCAGGCGTTGAACGACGCGCTGCTGAGTCGGTTTGTCGAAGTAGATCATGACGTTGCGGCAGAAGATGAGCGGGAATGGGCCGATTGCGGGAAGGGTCTCCATCAGATTCAACCGTTGGAACTCGATGAGCGCCCGGACTTCCTTCTTCGCCCGGTAGTGCCCCGTCCAATCGCCTTCTCCGCGCAGCCAGTACTTGCGAAGCGTAGCGCCGGGGATGCCGTCCATCCGGTCGGCCGGATAGATCGCCTGTTCCGCCTTTCCCAGCACGCGCGTGGATATGTCCGTGGCTAGAATGCGCACGTTGCCTGACGCGCTCGCGCCGAGTTCCTCCAGGGCGCACATCGCGATCGTGTATGGTTCTTCGCCCGTCGAACAGGCGGCGCTCCAGATATCGATCGCTCCCCGCCCTCCCCGCTCGTGCCAAAAGGTTCTCCGTAGGAACTCAAAATGCGCCGGCTCGCGAAAGAACGAAGTGTGATTCGTCGTGAGCGCATCGATCAATTGAATGAGAGATTCCCCGGTCGAATCTCCGACGACATGCTGGTAGTACTCTTCGAACGAGCGGAATCCGGATTCCCGAATCTTTTTATTGAGTCTTGTCGATACCAGTGTTTCTTTTCCGCTTCGCAGGTCTAAGCCAAACGTGTCGTAGGCGAGCCGCCGGATCTTCTCAAACTCCGCCGCTTTCAGTGGACGGCATGCCGTATCCTCAAACGTGCGCATGCGCTCTCCATAAACCGCCCATATCAAGGATCAAGCCAACGCGCCCGTCGCCGAGAATCGCGCCGCCCGCGATACCGGGGATCCGGCCCAAGCTCTCGCCCAGGCTCTTGATCACGACCTCTTGCTTTCCCACGAGGTCATCCACCATCAGGCAGAATGATTGCTCCTCGGTTTCGGCGACGACCATCAGGCACTCATAAGGATCCTCGCTTCGCGGAGGAATCCCAAAGCGCTTATAGAGCCGCATCACGGGCAGCAGCCGCTCCCGGACCATCGCCATCTCCTGGCGGTTCTGGACCGTGAAGATCGTTTCGGCGGCGGGTCGGAACATTTCGCTGACGGAGAACAGAGGCACGATGTAGCGGTGGCCGCCGACGGTCACCACCAGTCCGTCGATAATAGCCAGAGTCAGCGGTAATTTCAGAAGGAAGGTCGTTCCCTTGCCGGCTTGCGAACGAATCTCGATACGCCCTCGCAGCCGCTCCACCTGACGGGTGACCACGTCCATGCCCACGCCGCGCCCCGAGATATCGGTTATCTGTTCGGCTGTGGAGAAACCGGGCGCCAAAATCAGCCGGAAAATGTCGTTCTCGGAAAGGTGCTGCGTGTCGTCGACGAGACCTTTTTGCCGCGCCTTAGCAAGAATCTTCTGGCAATCGAGGCCCCGGCCGTCATCGGCGATCTCAATCACAATCTGTCCCGCCTGATGATAAGCGGATAAGGTGACTTTGGCTTGAAGAGGTTTTCTCGCTGCCAAGCGCTCGTCGGGGGCTTCGATGCCATGATCCACGGAATTGCGCACCATGTGCATCAAAGGGTCGGCGAGTTCTTCGGCGATCGTCTTATCGAGTTCGGTATCCTCGCCGCGCGTAACGAGTTCGATTTGCTTCCCCACCTTACGGGAAAGGTCCCGGATCTGGCGCGCCGTCCGTTGAAACAGTTGGCCGATCGGAACCATGCGCATCGCCATGGCCGTGCGTTGCACTTCGCCGGTGATGCGGGTTAACTGGGCGAGATCGCGCTGCAGCCGTTGATCGGCTGCCTCTGAGATGACTTCGTTGTGCCGTACCATCGCCTGGGCAATCACCATCTCCCCAACCATGTCCACGAGGTAGTCGAGCTTGGCCGTATCGACGCGCACCGAGGAGGATTCCGCTGCTGCTCGTTTCGCGTCGCCCTCCGGTTTCGTGACAGACTCCAGTTTCGGGAGCGGCTCCGGCTTCAAGGGCTCCACGGATAGCGCCGGCGCCGGAACGGCTGGCTCCACTGTTCGTTCAACTGTGCTTGGGGGCGCCGCGGCGCTGGAATCAAGGGCCTTGGTTCCGGAATCGGAAGCATCCGCAGAGGCCGCCCCGGGCTCTGTCCTCATGAGGGATTGAACCCGAACGAGCAGACGGTTGTGCCCGGCGTCGATCTCATGACCCTCTCCGGATTCGACTGCCGCCATCGCCCGGCGTAGGTAATCCACGCTTTCGAGGATCACGTCGATCACCGCGGGCGTGATTGACAGATTCCCGTCGCGCGCCAGGTTGAGGGCCGTTTCCACCTCATGAGACATCTCCTGGATTGCCGCGAACTCCAGGAATCCGGCTAGGCCTTTGATCGTGTGGAATCCACGGAACACGGAGTTGATGGCGTCGGCATCCTCCGGTTCTTTCTCGAGCGTCAGAAGGCGTTGCTCGATCGACGTCAGGTGCTCCCTGGATTCAAGGACAAAATCCGCGACGAGTTCCGGATCCTGGGCGAGCGAGAACACGGCCGGCGCCGGTGCGGGTTGGAGAACCGGCATCGCCTCCTCAGTGGGCCGGGCGCTCTCGGAGAGCGCCTCCTGAAGCCGTGCAAGCCCCTGCTCGAGATCGCCGGATGCGGACCCGCCGGCGGAGAGTTCCGCCGCGATGCGGGACGCTTCCAGATAACCGGCGTCACCCGCCTGACGGCTGAGCTCGGCGAGAATCGCCGGCACGCTTTCGGCGCCCGCGCCCGCCGCGCCGTTGTCTCCGTTCCCGATCAGAAGCCGGGTGGATAGATCGTCGATTCGCTCCCGTAGCCGGGGCGCCATTTCGGAGTTTGGCATGATCGCACCTGGGTGGTGAATTGGTTCTCAATCGTCTGAGAGTGGAGCCCGGGGGCGGGAGTTCCCGCCCCCCGGGGGACACCATTAGAATTCCTTGAACTGATCGTCCAAGGGAAATGGATTCTTGCTTCCACCGTGGGCCGAGAGCGCCATCGCCGCGGGTTCTTCCCGCATCGCGGGCCGCGACACGGCTTGGCGGAGCGCAGTGAGGCCCGTTGCCGCCGCACCAAGGCGTTGGCCTGCCTTCCCGTTGGGCATGCCGGTCCTGCGAGTCGGCGCATACGAAGTTGCGCCTGCGGTACCGGCCCCGCCTACCATGGCCGTCAGCCGCTCTACGACGCTCTTCAGGGTCATCGACTGCGCATTCAACTCCTCGGCGGCGGAGGCGCTTTCTTCCGCGTTGGCCGCGGTCTTTTGCGTTACCTGCTCCATCTGCGCGATGGCCTTGCCGATCTGTTCGATGCCGCGTGCCTGCTCCTGGCTGCCCAGGTTCACCTCATCGACCAGCGTCTTGACTTTGGCGGCTTCCTCCGTGATCGCCCGGATAGCGGTGGCCACCTGATCCACTTTCACCTTGCCGTCGTCGGACTTCGCAATCGATTCCTCGATGAGCGCGGCCGTGTCTTTTGCCGCCTGCGCGCTGCGCTGCGCAAGGTTGCGAACCTCGTCGGCCACTACCGCGAAGCCCATGCCAGCCTCGCCCGCGCGCGCTGCTTCGACGGCCGCGTTGAGGGCGAGGATGTTGGTCTGGAAGGCGATTTCGTCGATCACCTTGATGATCCGCGCGATCTTGTCGCTCTGCGTGTTGATCTCGCCCATCGCGACGACGGATTCATCGAGCGACTGGTTGGCCTGCTCGTACTTCTTCTGAGATTGCGTCATCAGATCGGCTGCAGTCCGGGAGTTCTCGCTGTTCTTGCGCGCCATGGAGTTGATCTCCTCGCTTGAGGCGGAAGTCTCTTCGAGTGACGCCGCCTGCTCGCTCGAACCTTGCGCAAGCGACTGGCTCGACGAAGATACCTGCGAAGCCGCGCTCGCCACCTGCTCGGCGCCTTCGGCCAGTTCTTCGATCGCGTTCTCGAGCGTGCGGTTGATGCCACGCACCACCATGACGGCGACCACGCCGATCGCGAGCAGCATGCAACTCAAAAAGATATTCAGGAAATTGCTCTGTGCCTCAATCGAATCGGCTGTCATCTCAGCCTCTTTCATCAGGGTTGCCTGATGATTCCGAAGTTCTCCACCTGTCTTCTCAATTTCGTCGAAGATGGGGATGATTTTGGGAGCGAGTAACCCGGCCTCCTCGAACTTCCCCGCCTTACATAACTGCATGTACTCCTGGGCCAGCTTCTCATTCTCTCCTCGGAGGGACTCCACACGCGAGATCAGCCTTCTGCCCTCTTCAGTAACAAGCATGGGTTTCATCTCGGAAAGGATTCGGCCGGCGTCCTGATTCGCTGTCTTCCATTTGCCGATGTTGTCTTCCACCAGACCCGGTTGTTTGAGGCTACTGAACATGAAGACTCCTCGCAGAGAAGCACCCATTTTCCAGGTGTTCGATGCAAGGGCGGTCGCGTTCTCGAGTTTCACGGCCGTCTTGCCGATCACAGTGTTCAGTTCGCCAATGATCTGGCGTTCCTGCCACGCTGCAATGCCTGCGAGCAGAATTCCTGTACCAATCAGCGCCCCCACGGTGGCGTATAGCTTCGTCGATAGTTTCATCGTCCTCCCTCGGTTCCTCCAGGCGCCCTTTTTATTGCACAAGCGCGTTCAGCGCCCGCAAATCCTGGCTGGTCAACACCTGTTCGATCTCCAGCAGAATCTTGACTTTCCCCTTTACCTTGGCCATGCCGAGCAGGTAAGGCGTCGTCGCTCCGTCGCCGAAATCCGGCGTATCCTCGATTTCGGAACCCGACAAGTTGAGTACCTCGGCGACGCCGTCGACGACGATGCCCATCTGCATCGGCCCGGCTTCCCCGCTCACCTGAGTCACGATGATGCAGGTGCGCTGCGTGTACTCCTCTTCCGGCAGGCCGAACTTGAGCCGCAGGTCCACCACGGGTATTACCTTGCCTCGCAGATTGATCACGCCCTTGACGTGATTCGGCGTCTGCGGCACGGCAGTGATATCCTGCACGCCCATGATTTCCCGGACTTTCAGAACCTGGATTCCAAATTCTTCCCGCCCCAGATGAAAAACCAGATACTTGCCTCCGCGGTCCCCGTCCCGAGCGAGGGTCCCGGCGGCCGATTGTTCCATGACCGTTGCTTCCATACTTCTCCCTTCAGATCTCTTCAAGAAACACTCATCCAGCCGCTTTCGGCTTAGCCGTATCGCGCAACGCTTGTGCCTCAATCCCGGTGCGCGATGGCTGCGGCGCGCCACATGTACCGTTGTCTCCGGACTGCAACCCCGGATCTCTCCGCGGCGGAAGGTTTCGTCATGAACCGTCTCGGCTATTGTTGGATCGGCAGCCGTGCTCGCAACTTTAGGCCGATCCCCACGAGGAAGGCTTCCTCACGCACCTGCAATCTCAACTTGGCGCGGCCACGGCCGCGCACTCTAGAACCGTTGCGTCACACTCAGAAACAGATAGTTGTACGCGAAGCCATGGCCGCCCCGGCGGAGGAACTCACCCGGCATCAAGCGGCCGTAGGTGAGACCGACCGACGTATACCGGCCGGGCTTCCAGGCTGCTTGAAGGTCAGACCCTTGGCCGATGTGCCTGCCTTGGGAGGCGCTGGGAGCAACGATAATCTGGCCGGGACCGTTGTAGAGTCCATCGAGCTCGCTCACGCGCCAATAGGAATGGTAGGCCAGCGTGAGAGCAAGGCTTCGTTTCAATTGGAAGGTGGCGCCGGGGCGCGCGTGCATGACGTTGGCGCCGCCGAACAGGCTGGCAGTGTCGTATCCGTCGTCCGCGGCCGAGTAGAGCGTGCTGAACCCGCCGTATACGCCGTCATTCGGGTTTCGATCTCCGGATCCACGATCGAGCTGCATGAAAAATCTCGGACGATATCTCGATTCGAACCGGGTGTAGCCCAGAGTCCAATAACTGCCCCATGCTGAGATGGTCTGGTGTGCCTTGCGGCCCCGCTGCATCATGGTTTCGATTTCATAGTCGAATCCGCGCGGCAAAATGCCCGCCCAGCGGAATCCCGTCGTTTTCGAATCCAGCCAACCCGGCGCAGTCCCTTCGTGGGAGCCGAGATCCATGCGCCTCCAGAGCAAATAGGGTTCCACTGTGGCATTCGGGATCCATTTTTCGATTGAACCGTAGAGGCCATGCAGACGTTCCCGTCCGGCGGGCTCGTCAAACCCGGTTCGGTTCACTTCGACCGGCGCGCCGCTAAAGACGTCCAGCCGGATGGGGCCGCCGCGCAGGGTCAGGCGCGCCGCGTCAAAGGTGCGCCCGGTGTTGGACCAATCCGAATCTTCCATTAATCGGCCTTCGCCAAAGTGGAGAGGCTGGCGACCGGCGCGCACGCTGATCCAGCCGGTTTCCGCATCGCCGATCTCCACGTAGCCCTGCCGCAAATCCATGGGATTCCTCAGGGATGCCGGCGCCGGAGACACGTCATGAAGGAAGACGCGGGAATCCTGCCCTTCAAAGGCAAACCTCAGCCAAGGCCGCGCCCGGATGCCCAGTTTCAGCCGCAGCCGCTGCAGCGGATAAGTATCGCGGCCCGGTTGGAAACCCGCGCCGTGCAGGCTTTCGACGCGCACCCGCTCCTCGCCACTGAACCAAAGCCAAGCCGGCAACTTGGATGCGGCATAGCCGGAGGCGGCGCCCGATGGCTCAGGCGGTTCCTCGGCGAGGGCGCAGATTGGCATCAGCGAGAGCGCGGCAAGCAAACCAATACGGGCCCGGGAGGCTCGGAAGTTTCGAATGTTCATATTTGTGTCCCGTGATGCTCTTATCGACGAAACTGGGTGATCTTGAGCGGGGATGTGAGCGTTCTCTTTGCGAGACTTGGGGCAAACGCGGGGATTTGATATCCTTCGCCGGAAGGGTTATTTCCATGCGAAAGTGTTTTTTTCTCTCATGCCTCATCATGGCGATGATTGTTTTGACGGGGTGCGCGCCTAAAACGGAGGTGGCGCCCGATCTGATTATTCACAACGCAAAAGTCCTGACCGTGGACAAAGATTTCCGGGTCGCCGAAGCCGTGGCGATTCGTGGCGACCAGATCCTCGATGTGGGTTCAAACGACCGCATCCTGGCGCTGGCCGGCGAAGGGACCACCCGCTATGACGCAGGCGGCAAGATGGTGCTGCCTGGATTGATGGATTCGCACGTCCATGCCGTGTCGAGCGCGATGTTCGAGTTTGACCACGAAGTGCCTGAAATGCAGACCATCGCGGACGTGCTGGCCTACGTGAAGTCGCGGGCCGCGGCTTTGGGGCCGGATAAATGGGTGAATGTTTCACAGGTCTTCATCACCCGGTTGAAAGAGCAGCGTTACCCCACGCGCGCTGAACTCGACGACGTGGCGCCCGCGAATCCCGTCGCTTTCCGCACCGGGCCGGATGCCTCGCTGAACACGATGGCTCTCAAGTTGAGCGGGATCGACCGCAATTTTACGGTGACCGACGGCTCCCCCTGCCGCGTGGAGAAGGATGCGAAGGGAGACCCCACCGGCATCCTCCGCCAGTGCGGCCCCTTCATCAAGAGCACCGATAGCGAGCGCGTTCCCACCGAAGCGGACAAGCTGGAGCGGACGAAGCAGCTTTTCGCGGACTATAATTCCGTGGGCATCACGAGCATCGGCGACGGCGATACCGAAGACGAGGAGCTCGAAATCTTCCGCAAACTGAAGGACAGCAACGAACTCACGGTGCGCATCTTCAGCTACATCCATCTCAATTCGCAAGACCCGATCGAGAAGATTGAAGCGCGGATCAAGAAAGCCGCGAGCGATCCGCTGCATACCTACAACAACATGCTCTGGCTGCGTGGAGCCAAGGTCTTCCTGGATGGCGGCATGCTCACCGGCAGCGCCTACATGCTGAAGCCTTGGGGCGTCAGTAAGATTTACTCGATCACCGACCCGGAGTATCGGGGCATGCGCTACATTGAGCCCGACAAACTGGCCCAAATCATGCGCGCGGCCCTGCAGAACCAGATCCAGCTCACGGCGCATTCCCAGGGGGATGCAGCGGTCACCACATTCGTCGATACCGCGGAAAGGCTGGCGAACGAAGGCGTGGACACCGTCGCGGGGCGGCCGATGATCACGCACGGGAGCTTCATGACCGAAGAGGCCATCCTCAAGATGGCTCAGTACGGCGTGGTGGCCAACATGCAACCGAACTGGCTACAGTTGGACGGCGCGACGCTGATGAAGCACTTCGGCGAAGCGCGCACGGCCTGGTTTCAGCCTTATCGCACGCTGTTTGACCGCAACGTGATGGTGGGCGGCGGGAGCGACCACATGCAGAAGATCGGCAGCTTCCGCTCCATCAACCAATACAACCCGTTCCTGGGGATGTGGACGACCATTGTGCGCACGCCGCGCTGGATGGACAAGCCCTTCCATCCAGAGCAGGACCTCACCCGCCAGGAGGCGATTCGCTTCTACACCATCAACAACGCCTTCCTCCTGCATGAGGAAGACAAGAAGGGATCACTCGAGAAAGGCAAGCTGGCGGATTTGATTGTTGTGGACCGGGATCTGCTTACCTGCCCGATCGAGGATTTCTCGCAGACCAAAGTGCTGCGGACGTATCTCGGCGGGAAGCTAGTCTACGAGGCGAAGTAATCGCCCTTGCGCTACCCTTGGCCGAAGAGACTCTCCTGGCCGGGGGTAGCGCCCCACCCGCCTTTCGGGCGAATCTTGAAATACTCAAAGCCGCGCATCGTGCCTACGCGCCCACGAGGCGTGCGGTCAATGAAGCCCAACTGCATCAGGTAGGGCTCGTAGACTTCCTCGATGGTCGTGGCGTCTTCGTCGATGGAAGCGGCGATGGTATTGAGCCCCACCGGACCCCCGTTGTACTTGTCGAGGATCGTCATCATGATTTTCTGATCGACTTCGTCGAGGCCGTAGCGATCCACTTCGAGCAGGTCGAGAGCCTTGGCGGCGACGGCGTGGTTGATGTGGCCATCCGCGCGCACCTGGGCAAAATCGCGCACGCGCCGCAAGAGGCGGTTCGCAATGCGCGGGGTTCCCCGGCTGCGGCGGGCAACCTCCGCGGCGCCCTCGTGGTCAATTCCCACAGCCAGAAGGCGGGCGGAGCGTTCCACGATACCGGTAAGTTCGCCGACATCGTAAGGATTAAGGCGCAGCACAATGCCGAAGCGCGTCCGCAAGGGGCCACTCAGCAAGCCCTGGCGGGTCGTGGCGCCGATGCAGGTGAAGCGCGGGATGGGCAGCGTGTGGGTGCGCGCCGCGACGCCCGTGCCGATGAGGATATCGACGTGGAAGTCCTCCAGGGCGCTATAGAGCATCTCCTCGATATCGGGAAGCAGGCGATGGATCTCGTCCACGAAGAAGACCTGCTGGTTGCGGACGTTGCTGAGGACGCCGGTCAGATCCAGTTTTTTCTGAAGAATGGGTCCGGCGGTCTGGTCAAAGGCGACGCCGAGCTCATTGGCGATCACGGTGGCGAGGGTTGTCTTGCCAAGGCCGGGAGGCCCATAGAGCAGCACGTGGTCCATCGCCTCGCCGCGCTGGCGGGCGGCTTCGATGGCGATGCTGAGGATCTCCTTGACTTTGGTCTGGCCGGTGAAATCGGAAAGCTGCCGGGGGCGCAGG
This sequence comes from Bryobacterales bacterium, assembly GCA_020847315.1. Taxonomy (GTDB): domain Bacteria; phylum Acidobacteriota; class Terriglobia; order Bryobacterales; family Bryobacteraceae; genus JACTMJ01. The sequence goes on from JADLCF010000074.1 coordinate 16,704, forward strand.
CTTGCCTCCAACTGGAGATCTTCGTCCTCGGCCGTGGGCGAAACCAGCCGCGTATTGCTCATGAGTACAACCTTACCTTGTTCGGGCCACCCACTTCAGTGGGTTCAACGAACGAGTTCAAGGGCTTTGCGGAAGAGCGCCTCAAAGCCCGCGCCCTCGACGAGACCTTTCGCCTTGAGCAGGGCCGCTTCCGCAGCGGGACGGGCGCAGCCGAGGTTCACGAGAGCGGAGAGGACGTCTTCATCGACGGGCGAAAGGTTCGTTCGTGGGGCGGCTGCCCCGGCAGGCGCGACAGCCTCAAACCCTTGCAGTTTGTCCTTCAGTTCCAGGACGATCCGCTCTGCCGTCTTCTTGCCCACTCCGGGAATGCGCACGAGCCGGGCGGCGTCACCGGCGCCGATGGCGGCGATCAGGTCCGCGGCCGGCATGCCGCTGAGGATGGTGACGGCAAGCTTTGGGCCGATGCTGCTGACGGTGATCAGGCGCTCGAAGAGGCGCTTCTCTTCGCGCGTGGCGAAACCATAAAGCGTGATCGCGTCTTCGCGGACGGCAGTGTAGACGTGCATCCGGGCTTCGTGCTGGAGTTCCGGGAGGGCCGTGAACGTGGAGACCGGGACGTTGAGGGCGTAGCCAACCCCGCCACATTCGACAATCACCTCCTGAGGGTGCTTTTCGATGAGAATCCCGCGAAGATGCGCAATCATGGTTTGGAAGGGCCGGAGATCCAGCCCGGCAAAATATTCATTATATGGCGCGAAGACGATTCTTTGTGGACGAGATCCGCCAGGGCCAAGCCGTAGTGTCCGGCGATGAGGCGAAACATCTGCGGCAAGTGCTTCGGGCGGAGGTGGGGCAAAAATACGAACTCTCGGACGAGAGTCGCGTCTTTCTCGCGGAAATCGAGAGCTTTCGTAAGGGTGAGGCTACGTTCCGAGTACTGGAAGAGATTTCACAATCCCCTCTCTTAGTGGAAACCACGCTGCTCGCATCGCTAATCAAGCTGGACCGGTTTGAGTGGATCATTGAGAAGGCGACCGAACTGGGTGTAAGCCGGATCATTCCCGTGATTGCGGAACGAAGCGATTACGGACTGGAGAAAGCCGTGCCCAAGAAACTCGAGCGCTGGAACCGGATTGCCCTGGAATCTGCGAAACAAAGCCACCGGGTAGCCCCGCCGAAGATCGGAAATCTTGCAAATCTTACGGAAGCGCTCGGTGAGGCGGGTGGGATTCGGTTGATTCTGGATGAAATGGAAACGAAGCCAATGCTTACGGCTCTTGAAGAGGCGAGAGCGGAAAATCAAGAAGACAGAGTGACCCTACTGACAGGACCCGAGGGGGGCTGGACGGATGCGGAACGAAGCCAGGCACTCACGGTGGGGTTCGCCTCCGCGTCTCTCGGGCCATTGGTGCTGCGGGCGGAGACCGCAGCGGTTGTGGGCTTGGGAGTGATTTCGGCTTCTTGGCAAGTAAAATAAGGAGGCTATTTCGTAAGTAATAACTTAATTACATCAAACACATTCTTTGCCACAATCTGATTCCCTTCGGGACGTGCGTGGATGCCATCCGCCTGCATCAGATTCGCGACCTTGGCGTTCAGGGCGACGCCTTCGAGCAGGAAAGGTAGAAAAGGCAGCTTGTACTTAGCGGCAAGATCTTTGTAGATGGCTTCGAAATCGCGGATATAATCCGGCCCGTAGTTGCGAGGCAAGGTGATTCCGGCGAGGGCGACTTTCGCACCCGCGGCTTGCAGGGTTTCGATGGCCTCAGCCAGATTCTGGCGCGTTTGTTTTAGGGTGAGGCCGCGGAGCCCGTCATTACCGCCAAGTTCGAGGACGACAATGGCGGGTTTCATGGCGACGATATTGGCGATGCGGGTGAGCCCCCCCGCCGTGGTATCGCCACTGATTCCGGCATTCACCACGCGGTAGCGATAACCCTCAGAATCCAGGAGGCTTTGCAGGTACGCGGGGTAGCTGTACTGGCGGTCCACACCAAAACCTGCGGTTAAACTGTCACCAAAGGCAACAAGAACCGGCCGGCCGTCGTCATCTATAGTGAGCACGGCGCCCGGCTGTACTTTCGCCTCCTGCTCCTCGGGTTGGCCGGGTGTCGTGCTCGTCTCATTTGCGGATGGCGGTGGAGCGTCTTTCCCACAGCCGGCAAAACCCGTCATCATCAAGAGAAGCACGGCTCCAGACAGGAACGGGAATAGGGGAACGGCACGCCTCATGGCAGAAAATGCGGTCATTGCAGTCGAGAACCTCACTAAGACCATCGTAAACGGCCCGCATCGGGTTGAGATTTTGCGAGGCATCGAGTTCACGGTTCCGAAGGGACAATTCGTGGCGCTGATGGGCGCATCCGGGAGTGGGAAGAGCACGCTGTTGGGCTTGTTGGCGGGCTTGGATTCCGTTAGCGGCGGCGCAATCTTTCTCGATGGCGTGAATATCACGGAGTTGGATGAAGATGCGCTCGCGCTGCTGCGCAGCCGCAAGGTGGGTTTTGTCTTTCAATCGTTCAATCTGATTGGAACGCTCACCGCGGAGGAGAATGTGCTTCTGCCATTCGAACTGTCCGGCGCAAAGGGCGACGGGCGGGCAAGGGCTCGCGCGCTGCTCGACGATGTGGGGCTGAGCGAGAGGCGGCATCATTACCCGGTGCAGTTATCCGGAGGCGAGCAGCAGCGGGTGGCGCTGGCGCGCGCATTCATCACGAAACCGCCGATTCTGCTGGCCGACGAACCAACCGGGAATCTCGATTCCGCGAACGGGCGGCATGTGCTGGAACTGCTGATCCGTCTGAACCGCAAGGAAGGCGCCACGCTCGTGATGGTGACCCACGACCCTGAACTAGCGGCTTACGCGGACCGGCGGATCCTGCTGAAAGACGGCGTGATGGTGGCAGACGAGTTGCAAACCGCGCGGGAATTGGCGCTCGAAGAGGTGGCGTCTTGAGCGGGATTGAACCTGCGCGCGAAGTCGATTTCGGTTCCGTGGGCAAGCTGCCATGGGCGCTGGCGGCGCGCATCGCTTGGCGCGAATCCCGCGCCTCATTCGGCCGGTTCGCGTTCGTGGTTGCCGCGGTGGCGGTGGGCGTCGCGGCCCTCGTGGGCGTGCGGGGCTTCTCCACACTCTTTCACGACGTGCTGCTCAAGGAGGCGCGCACTCTACTGGCGGCGGATTTGAGTGTCCGGGACTTTCGACTTCCGACGGCGGAGCAGAGATCTGCGCTGGACCGCTTGCGCGCGCAGGGGATTGCCGTCACGTGGGTTACGGAATCCGTCTCCATGCTATCGTCCGGGCCGGAAGCCGTGCCCCTCCTGGTCTCCGTGAAGGCCGTCGAGCCCGACCAATATCCTTTCTACGGGGAGTTTCGAACCAATCCGCCGGCGAGGCTGAAGGACGTGCTGGATGCGCGGCATGTGCTGGTAGCGGACGATCTGCGGATTCGCTTCGATCTCCATGCCGGGAGCACGCTGCGGCTGGGCGCGGCGGACTTTCTGGTGGCGGGCACGGTGGAGAATGAGCCGGATCGGATGACCGGGAGCCTCAACGCCGGCCCGAGAGTGCTCATCAGCCGGGAAGGGCTGGAGCGCACGGGGCTGATCACGGAGGGGAGTCGCGCGGCTCAACGATTCCTGTTGAAATTCCCCGCGAATGGGGTGGATGTCGCGGCGGTGAGCAAGGCATTGCAGGAGGCCTTCCCAAACGCGCGCGTTTCCGATTTCCGCGAGGTGCATCCCGCGATCAATGCAGGGCTGAACAGCGCCACTCGGTTCCTGAGCCTGGTGAGCCTGATCGCCCTCATCGTGGGCGCCTTAGGCGTGGGCATGGCGATGCAGGCGCACCTGCAGCAGCGGCTCGATTCGATCGCGATCATGAAAGCGATTGGAGCGCGGTCTGGGCATATTCTGCGTATATACGGGTTGCAGACGCTCCTTCTTGGGTTGACGGGAGCCATCGTGGGCGTGGCGGCAGGGGTGCTGGTGCAGCGCAGCTTTCCGTTGCTTGTGGAGCGCTACTTTCCGGTGGCCGCGAAGATCGGCTGGGAGCCATGGTCCGCCATCCAGGGCATCGTGGTTGGCGTGCTGACGACGCTGCTTTTCACGCTGCCGCCACTTCTCGATATTCGGCGCGTGAAGCCGAATCTGATTCTGCGGAGGGAAATGGAAGAGCGGCGGAGAGACTGGCGAACATGGCTCAAGGAATCCCGCGCCGCCGTGCTGATCGGGGTGCTCCTGTTGAGCGGCATTGGCGGAATCGCCGCCTGGCTGAGTGATTCCTGGATATTGGGCGCCTATTTCGTCGGCGCAGTCGTGGTGAGCCTGGCGGCGCTGCACGCGATCGGCTGGCTACTGTTGCGAGGGCTGCGCTTGCTGATGGAGCAAGGCAACCTGTGCATTCCGGCAACGCTCCGGCATGGGATGAGCAACCTTTACCGGCCAGGAAACCATGCGCGAACCGCATTGGTGGCATTGGGCATCGGAGTGACGTTCACGCTGACGGTCTACCTGGTGCAGGGTTCGATGCTCCAGAGTCTGGTGGCCAACGCGCCGCCCAACATGCCCAATGTTTTCCTGATCAATATCCAGCCGGAGCAGCAGGCGCCGCTTCTGAAGATCCTCAACGCGCAGACGGGAATCCTGGCGAAACCGGTGATCCAGAGCTCGGTCTCCATGCGGATTGACCGGGTAGGAGCCAAGAGCATCGAAGACTTCCAGCTTGAGGGTTTCGACCGCCGCCTGAGACGCGAGCGGAACGCGCGGGAAGCGGCCGCGCCCCCCGCCGGCACGAAGATCCTCGAGGGCACGTGGTGGGTGGCGGAAACGGTGGGGAGCGAGCGGATGGTTTCCGTGGATAGCGACGCCGCCAAGGCGCTCGACCTTCACCCTGGAATGAAGATGAGATGGGTGGCGGCGGGCCAACCGGTGGAAGCGACCGTGAGAGCGATCCACAAGATCGAAAACTCGCGGATGGATTCCGGCTACGACTTTCTGTTCTCGCCGGGGGCGCTTGCCGGGCTGCCCACCATTTACTTCGGCGCGGTGCGGATGGAGCCGGCGGATGTGGGCGCGTTGCAGCGGGCGACGTACAAGGCGTTCCCGAGCATCACGGTGGTGAACATCGCCGACGTGCTGGCGATTGTCCAGCAGATTCTCGATCAAGTGACAGTGCTCGTGCAGTTCATCTCGCTGTTCGCCATCGCGGCGGGCGTGATTATTCTCTCCTCGAGCGTGGCAGGAACGCGCTTCCGGCGGATTCGGGAAGTGGCGATCCTGAAGACACTGGGCGCAACGAAGAATCGGCTGGGCGCGATTTTCTCGCTCGAATTCACCGTGCTTGGGCTGGTTGCGGGGCTGATGGGTTCGGTGCTGGCGTCGGCCTTTTCAGGGCTGCTGCTGACACGCTTTTTCGAAGCCGAATTCGCGGTGGCTTGGCTGCCGATGGGGATCGCGATTCTGGCTACGGCGGCGATGGCCAACCTGGCGGGTTGGCTCGCCAGCATGCGGATTCTGGGGCAGAAACCGCTGGTTGTGCTGCGCGGCGAATAGGGCCTCGCGACAGCCAGCGGTTTCCGGTGCGATGGCTATGGTTTCGTGAAACCGTAGAGCGCAGCCGCCGTGCTATCGGCATAGCGCTTGAGCACTGTCGCGGTGGGATAAGTCTTGGCCACCTGATTCGCGGGAACCTCGATCCCCATGGGGTCCACCGCATCGACGATCACCACGGGGCGCGTGCCCATCATCTGAACGAGCGCCGGGAAGTCGTAGTAGCGGAGAGCGCCCGGAACGATATGCTCGAGGACGCCGCGGCTGAGGCGATGGTCGACGACGGATTCGTAGCTCTCGAGCGTTTCCTCCAAGGCGAGACGCTTGATGCGCGAATCCAACGCGGCCGCGTGGAGCATCGCCACGCCGCCAAACTTCCGGGCCGCTCCGAAGATCTGTTGTGGATTCACTTCCGGGCGCGAACTCAACAAATCCACCGCGCGTGAAATATCGACGGCCCGGCCGCCGGTGAGGGTCTTGCCTTCCAGCATGGACGTCATCGCATTCCCGTAATCGCCGAAATAGCGTGACCAGGATGCGGAATCCGCCGCGGAGCGGTCCCGCGTCTCTCCAAAGCCGCGCGCATCGATCGAAAGCACAACAAGCCCCTGCTTCACCATGGATTCGAGGTCGCCTGGCTCGGCGGATTTTCCGTCGGAGTGGACGTAGACCACCGCTGGATGCTTCTGCGTCGCGCTATCGGGAACGTAGAGCAAGGCGGGCACTTCGATGCCGGGTTCGCTGAGGTAGGTGAGCTTTTCAATCCGGTAGCCGTCGCGCTGCAATACGCCGAACGGCTTCACTACCGGGATGCCCTCCATCCGTTCGTAGCCGATTAGACGCCGCACCTGTTCGGGAGTCGCCATGCCGTGGCGGAATTGATGCACGCGGGCGCGATTCAAGCTGAAGACCGTCTCGCTATGCAGTTCCGGTACGACTTGTCCGGTCTTCGTAACCCACAACTCCTCTTCGCGGCGGGGAACCACGGGCTCCTCAACGGTGGTTTCGTCAATCCCCTTCAGCCATTTGTCGAACCACTTATAGGAGGCGAGCCGGCGCGGCTTGCTATAGCCATGGCCATCGTCCGCTTCCGTCATTGCGATCTTGTCCGGCGCGCCCAGAAGCCCGTAGACTCGTTTCGCTTCGGCGTAAGTCTCCCGGGCGCCTGTGATCGAAAAGAAATCCTGAATGGCCGAGAGCATCATGTACGGTTTGGGCGCGAAGGCATAGATGAAATCTGCGTGGTCGAGTCCGTCGCCGAGGAAGGGCGGAACGCACTGCTCGGCATCTTGGGGGCCGATCGAGAGAAGGATGCGGCGCCAGGACGTGATGAAGCAGGATGGCGCCGCGACCTGGATCCGGTCGTCGAGCGCGGAAAGATAGGCGGTATGCGTGCCTCCGCCGGAGTTGCCCGTGCAGCCGATTCGTTTGGGATCGACTTCAGGGCGGGAGACCAAATAATCCAGGGCGCGAATGCCATCCCAGATGGTGTAGCGCGCCAGCGGGTCGCCGGCAAGCAGGGTCTGCGTGCCGAGGATGGTATGTTCCGTGGTAGAGGGCGGCGCTTTGGAGCCGCCCAGATCCGCGTCGAAAATCTGCACTCGCTCACCCTGGCCGAGCGGGTCCCAGGCAAGGCAGACGTACCCCTTGCGGGCGAAGGTGACGAGAATCTGCTGCCAGGTGTCGTGAGATTTGGCGCCGTCTTCATGGCCCAGGGGGAAGAGGATGGCCGGGAACGGCCCCTTGCCCTTCTTGGGAATATAGAGGTTGGCCGTCACGAAGAAGCGCGGCTGGCTCTCGAAGACGATCTTTTCGATGCGATATTCCGGATGCTCAATGGCGCCGGTGACGCGTGCATTCAAGGGTGTCTTCTCCGGAAAACCTCCGAGGGCGCGGATGAACTTCTCACGAAACTGCGCCTTGCGCGCGCGGGCGTCTTCGGCGGTCCAAGCGGCAACGCTCGCCTGCCGTGCATCGAGTTGGGCGAAGGCGCGCTTCAGCGTGTATTCGGAGAGCTGCTCACGCAATCTCCGGTAATCCGTGTGATTTGTCAGAAACTGAAGGTCGCGGTTCTCCTGCGCCCACGTCGCGGCGCCGCCCAACAGCAACGCCGCCAGCGCCAAATTTGCGATCGCTCTCATGGCTCTCCTTGTCGCCCGGGTCCGGGCGTTCCTCGCGGATGCGAAACAAGGGCTACCCGGGTCCGGACGCTCCTCGCGCATGCGCGGAAACTTGCGAATTCGATTCAATCAGTTTTTCACATGCGCTTGCCGCCGCGCACGGGAATTCGCAAAGGATGGTTGTGGAAGCCGTTTGCCAATCGCGAATTCCGGAAGGGGAGGGCTCAGGAACTCCGATAATCCAGCCCGTTCAAACTGCGGGCTACCGACGCCTGCCAGGCTTCCAGGTCCGCTCTCATGCGGGAGACACGCTCCGGTTCGAGGGCGGAGATATCATTGCTTTCTTTCGGGTCCAATCGGATGTTGAAGAGCAGATACTTCGGCTGGGGTTCGCCCGGCTTCCGATGCAGCTTGTAATCGCCATCAATCCAGGCGGAAGGGCCGGGCCGCGCGTCGAGGGGAAATTGGCGGATGTGTTTGCCGGGGTCCGGCTGCGCCGCGCGTTTGGGCCGTTTGCCCTGCTGCTCTTCGAGCAATTCCCGGAGCAACACCTCGCCGGTAGCGCGGATGCCGGGTTCGGGATAGACCCAGAAGCCGAGCGGCTTTTCCCGCCGGTCCATCTTGCCGTCAATCATCGGCGTCAGGCTGACGCCATCGAGTGGAAGCACCTGGCGCCTGACCTTCGCGCCGGCGAGTTCGACGAGCGTGGGGTAAATATCCACGGTGCCGCAAGGCACGCTCGTCGTTCGGGGTTTCCGAATCCGGGCCGGCCATTCGATGATCGCGGGCACGCGGATGCCGCCCTCTTCGAGATCGGCCTTCCGGCCCCGAAGGCCGCCCGTGGAGCCTTCCTTGATGGCGCCATTGTCGCTGTTGTACCAGAGCAGGGTGTTCGCGGCGATGTTCAGCATTCGCAACGCGCTTCGCAGGTTGCCGATGGCGCGATCCATGGCCGTAAGCTCGCCGTAAAAGTGTTGCATGTTCTCCGGCTGGTCTTTATAAAGCGCGCGATCCTCGGGAAGCGCCCGGTGCGGCTCATGCGGGGAGCCGAACCACACGACGGCGAGGAACGGTTGCTTGCGCCGGGATGCCTCCCGCATAAAGCGAATCGCGGCGTCCACGGC